>CAZUHU010000157.1:0-9007 GCA_964620645.1 uncultured Chitinophaga sp. | reverse complement strand
TGCCTTTTCTTTTACCATATTACTTTACATAATATAAATTATAGGATAAAATACACTCCAAGTAAGCTAATAACAAGGTGTAAATAACTGATTTATGCTTTTATCCTGTAAGGTCATACATTTGAAACTTAATTCTATAAATCCCAGTAATGTCCGTAATAATTGCCCCGTCCGTTTTAAGCGCTGACTTTGCCAACCTGCAGCGCGATATAGAAATGCTGAATAATTCTGAAGCGGAATGGATTCATATAGATGTGATGGATGGTGTGTTTGTGCCCAATATCTCGTTTGGTTTTCCGGTGCTTAGCGCCATCCGCAAGCACACCAAAAAGTTCTGCGATGTGCATTTGATGATCGTTAACCCTGACCGTTACATTCAGCAGTTCAGGGTTGCCGGCGCCGACATGATAACCGTGCACTACGAGGCTGTAACGCATTTGGATTCCGTTTTAAACCAGATAAAGAAAACCGGTGCCCAGGCGGGGGTATCCTTAAACCCGGGAACGCCCGTATCGGTTTTAAAGGAAGTAATTCACCTGTGCGACCTCGTTTTGATTATGAGCGTTAACCCGGGCTTTGGCGGCCAAAAGTTTATTCCATACGCTACGCGCAAGGTTCAGGAAGCGGCGGAGCTGATAAAATCATCGGGCTCAAAAGCAAAAATTGAGGTGGATGGCGGTGTTGGCTTGCAAAACGCTGCTGAACTGGTTAAGGCCGGTGCTAACGTATTAGTGGCCGGCAATGCTGTATTTGCTACACCAAATCCGGCAGAAACCATCAAACAGCTAAAGGCCGTTTGCGCATAAGCCATTCGTTATTAGTATACAGCCTATTTACTTTGGGGAAACTTCAAACCTGAAACTCCTAAACTCTAAACTTGAAATCTTATCATTGCATCGGTTTCAAAATATTTTCAAAATAGCGCCGTTTTTAGCCGTCTGATGTTCAAGAAGCTCGCCTTTTTTCTGCTACTGCTCCTCCCCTCTTATTTTGCCTTTGCGCAGAATTTCGGAACCGTTAAAGGCACTGTTCGCGATTCGCTGGGCAAGGGCCTTGATTTGGTTAACGTAACGGTTTTTGAAGAACAGAAGTACAGCACTTATACCGACACCTCGGGCCGTTTTCAGCTAAAAATACCGGCAGGCAAAAAGCTTACTTTGGTGTTTTCGTCACAAACGGGCATAAAGGCAGCACGCAGGCAGGTTGAATTGCAAACCGGGGAAACGCTTAATATAGAAATGACGGTTAGCGCCTTAAGCGTAACTACTAAGGAGGTTAACATAGTAGCCACTAAAGAAAAAGACGGCACTATGGCAGAAGTGGTGCTGCCTGATTTAATGACCGGCCCTAACGAGGATATCAGCAGTATGCTGAAGGTATTTGGCGGCATTAGCAATAATGAGTTAAGCACCGGCTATATGGTGCGCGGCGGCAACTTTGATGAGAACCTGATTTACGTGAACGACTTTGAGGTTTACCGTCCATTCCTTATACGAAGCGGGCAGCAGGAAGGCCTCAGCTTTGCCAACCCCAACATGGTAAGCAACCTTAAGTTCTCAAATGGCGGCTTTCAGGCAAGGTATGGCGATAAAATGAGCTCGGTGTTGGATGTTACCTATAAACGGCACCAGATTACCGCCAACCATCCTGAGCAGTTTGGCGGTTCCTTTTACGGCAGTTTATTAGGCGTAGGCGCGCACTTAGAAGGCTGTAGCAAGAACAACCGCTTTACTTTTATAATAGGCGTAAGGCAACGTTTAAGTCAATATGTGCTGCGCTCGTTGGAAGAAAAAGGGCAATACAGTCCTAACTTTTTGGATGTGCAGGGCTTTTTTACATGGCAAATTGACTCGGCCGGCAAATGGGGGTTAGAGTTGTTGACCAACTACTCGCGCAACCAATACACCTTTAAACCGGTTAGCCGCGAAACCAGCTTTGGCCTTTTAACGGATGTAAAGAAGTTAACCGTTTACTTCGACGGGCAGGAAGCGGATAAATACCAAACCCTGATGAACGGCCTTTCGCTTATTTACAGGCCAACGGCACCTTTACAGTTAAAGCTGTTAGGCTCCTACTATTACAGCCGCGAGAAAGAAGCTTACGACATTTTAGGCGAGTACTACCTTAGCCAGGTAGAGAGCGATTTAGGGAAAAGCAACTTTGGGGAAGTATTATATAGCCTGGGCATCGGTGGCTTGCACGATTGGGCCCGCAATACCTTAAATACGGATGTGTACTATGCCGGTCACAGGGGAACATACACCAAAGGCAAACAGGTTTTGGCCTGGGGGGCAGATTACAAGCGCGAAGTAATAGTTGACAAGATTAGCGAATGGGACCGCCTGGATTCAGCCGGTTATTCCTTACCGTATAACTTCACAACCGGCCCTTACGATACCATCAATAATGTTTATCCCTATAACAAGTACACGCTTGATGTTTCGCCCAACCGCATACGCAGCCAGTTCAATTTAAAATCAAACCGCGTTTCAGCCTTTGTGCAACAAACCTGGAACTGGCGCTTCCGCGATAGCAGTACCCTGATGCTGAACTACGGCCTGCGCTTCCAATATTGGGATGTAAACAAAGAACCGGTAGTTACACCGCGCATGCAATTGCAATATCACCCAAAGGGCAAAGCAGACATTGTTATTACTGCAGCCGTGGGCACCTATTACCAGCCTCCGTTTTACAGAGAGATGCGCGACCTGCAGGGAAATGTAAATACATCGCTCAAGGCACAGAAATCTTTACAGGCTGTAGTAGGTATGAACTACGCCTTTAAAGCCTGGAAACGCAATTTCAGTTTTACAACGGAGGCGTACTACAAACATATGTGGGACCTTGTGCCCTACGAGTTTGATAACGTGCTTATCCGCTACTATGGTTCTAATTCGTCCAAAGGCTATGCAGCCGGCGTTGATTTACGTTTGAACGGTGAATTAGTGCAGGGTGAAGAGAGTTGGATTAGTTTAGGTATAATGAGTACGGCGGAAGATATTATAGGCGATAAATACACTGCCTATTACGACAGCAGCGGTAAGGAGCTGGCTTACAACTCGCGCAATGCTTCTAAAATTGTGGACTCGGCTACTATTTACCCCGGCTATATACCGCGCCCTACGGATCAGCGCGTAAACTTTGCAATGTATTTTCAGGACCACATACCTAAGTTCAAATTCATTAAGGTATCGCTTAGCCTGGTGTTTGGTACCGGTTTACCTTTTGGCCCGCCTGATCATGACCGTTACAAAGATGATTTGCGTATACCGCCTTACCGCCGTGTAGATATGGGCTTTAGCGGCCAGTTGTGGGATCCTAACTGGGCGGTTAAGCGCCATAAGGTTAACAAGTTTAACCAGGGGCTTAAAAGCGTTTGGTTATCGCTGGATGTGTTCAACATCTTCGGCATTACCAACACCGTTTCTTATCTGTGGGTTAGCGATGTATTCAGCAACCGTTATGCCGTGCCCAACTACTTAACGTCAAGAAGAATTAACGCTAAGCTTACCGTTAATTTCTAGGCATTTATAGCATACAACTATACATTCGCCTCATGTTAGCTTACATTCATTGGCACCCCGACCCAAACGTTTTCAGCACCGGCTTTTTCAGCCTGCAATGGTATGGGGTAATGTGGGGGCTATCGGTTTTATCAGGTTACTTTATTGCCCTTTGGATTTTTAATAAACTACGCATACCGGAAGATAAACTGGTTACCATCATCCAATACATGTTTATCTGCGGCTTTATAGGTGCACGTTTGGTGCACGTATTCTTTTACGATTGGGACCGCTTTGCCGCAGACCCTGCCGAAATAATCAAAGTATGGCATGGGGGATTGGCCAGCCATGGCGGTGTTCTCGGATCTATCTTCGGCATGTGGCTGTTTACGCTGAGTAATAAAGAGTTTAGTTTGCTATGGTTAATGGAGCATGCGGCTATTTGCATGATATTTCTCTGCTCCTTTATTCGCTTTGGCAACTTAATGAATTCTGAAATTGTAGGTTCAGCCACCACGGTACCCTGGGCATTTGTTTTCGATAATGTTGATCCCTTGCCACGCCATCCCGTTGTGTTGTATGAAAGCATAGCTTATTTCATCGTGCAGTTAGTAATGCTTTATCTGTTCAACAAATACCAGGATTCAAGGCCCGGCATGTTCATGGTTATCTTCTTTATCGGTATGTTCTCAATCCGCTTTATGCTTGAGTTTATGAAGGTGCCTGATGGCGAAATGATACTTGGCCTTATCAGCAAAACCCAACTGTTAAACCTGCCCTTCATAATCACCGGCTTTATCTTTTGGTATTTAATGGCCAGCGGCAAATTAAAATACCGCACACCCCAATTTGCACCGCAGGCATAATTGCGCTTAATTCAACTCTTCTATTTTTGGTAGCGCATGTCTAAATACGATAAATGGTTAGGTGCAGGCATTGGCTGGGTGGTTGGCGGCCCTTGGGGCGGCATATTGGGCTACCTGGCAGGTAACTTAACGGAGAAAGGTCAGGCCCGCGATGCCGGCCGTATCTCCAACGGGATTAGCGAGTTTGAAACCAACCTTATTGTTTTAGCCTCACATTTAATGCGGATAGATGGCCGCGTATCAAAAACAGAAATCGACTTTACGCTTACATTTTTGAATACCCACTTCGAAAATGTTTTTGCTGAAGAGCGCTCGCGCATATTGCAACATTGTGTTGAAAAGGAATACGACCTAAACGTAGTGTGCGAACAAATACGGCTTTATACTAAACCTGCCACAAAAACGCAGGTAGTGCAGTTTCTGTTTGATTTAGCCACCAGCGACGGGGAGTTAAGCGAACGCGAGAGCTACTTTATATTCAGAATAGCCGGGTATATAAACGTTAACGATGTAGAGTTTCGGAAAATAAAGGCAGGCCACCTGGCAGAAAGGCCCCTTACTGCCTATGATTTGCTTGGCGTTAAGCCCGGCATGAGCATGGATGAAATACGGACAGCGTACCGTAAACTGGTATTAAAATACCATCCCGACCGCAACAAAAACCTGGATGAAAACGGACGTAAAGAACTGGCCCGCAAATTCCAGGAAATAAAAGAAGCCTATACCATCATTAAGAAAAGTAAGTCAGGCACTTAGTAAAGGCTTTAAAGCGGCTTTCTACACAATAAATGCCGGCATTTCTCATTAAGTTATCTTGTAGTTTATTTACCCTGTGAACGTAGTGCGAAATTGGAGGTTAATACAACAGTGGCCATGGGCGGTTCGTTCTGCGGTAATTTTGTTAAGCGGGCTGCTGTATTTAGCCTGCCATGCACAAGCTACATCCAACATTCGCTATAAAACGTTCAGCACACAAACTGATACCCTTTACCTGGATAGCTTAAGCGTAGTGCCACACACGGCCATTGTTTATGCCGGTGAAAGGGTTGACTCTAACGACTACGAAATACTGGCTTTCCAATCGCGCCTGGTATGGAAGAAAAAACCGCAGGCTGATTCGGTTAAGGTTTACTTCAGGGTTTATCCTTTTTCATTGGGTGGAGAAACGGCGCACAAAAGTTTCAGCAGGTATAAGGAGTATTCAGCCAACTCCGTTAACCGCCCCTATATATACAATCCCGAAGAGGAAAAATTCAAGTTGATTGACTTTGGCAACCTTGATTTTAACGGAAGCTTTTCCCGAAGTCTTTCCTTTGGCAGCAACCAGGATGTGGTTTTGAACTCTCTATTCAACCTTCAGCTATCCGGCATGTTAACCCGCGATTTAGAGGTAACTGCTGCTATAACGGATAACAACATCCCTATTCAACCGGAGGGCAACACGCAACAGATACAGGAGTTCGACAAAATATTCATTCAGCTACGCAAGGACCAGCACAAGATAATTGTGGGGGACTTTGACCTCTTCAATCCGCAGAACGAATACTTCATGAAATTCTCCAAGAAATATCAAGGGGGTTATTACAGCAGCATCTTTGATTTTAAAAAGGCAGGCAAGTTCATCACCGGTGTTGCCGGGGGTATCTCCAAAGGCAAATTTGCCCGTAACACTTTAGTGGTTAGCGAAGGTAACCAGGGGCCCTACAAACTAACGGGTGCAAGCGGCGAAACCTTTATTATAATACTGGCCAATACCGAGGAGGTTTATATAAACGGTCAGAAAATGGAGCGCGGCGCTAACCGCGATTATACCATTGACTACAACCTGGGTGAGATAACCTTTATGCCCCGCCGTATAATTACCAAGGACCTCAGGGTTACGGTTGAGTTTGAATACAGCGAGCGTAACTACATGCGCACAGCTGCTTTTGTAAATACCGAATACCAATACAAGAAGGCGGATGTTCACTTTAGCTTATACAGCGAGCAGGATAGTAAAAATCAAAACGTACAGCAAAGCCTTAACGGCCCCAAAAAGGAGTTTCTGCAAAGTTTAGGTGATAGTATTCAAAATGCATTTTTTACCGGGGTAGATAGCGTGGGCTTTGATGCCAACCGCATACTATACGAAATGAAGGATACCACTGTATTCCCTTTCACTTTCGATTCGGTTTTGGTTTATTCCACTGACCCTGCTAAAGCGAAATACGCAGTAAGTTTTGCGCTTGTGGGGCAGGGCAAGGGCAACTATATACCCCTAACCAATACCGCTAACGGGCGCGTTTACCAGTGGGTGTGCCCGCGTTTAGATACCACCAACTTTACCTTTATACCTCAGGGCTCCTATGCACCTGTTATCTTTTTAGTTACGCCCAAATACCAGCAGATGTATACGCTGGGCGGCTCCTATGCTATAAACCCAACCAACGTAGTAACGGCTGATTTAGCCATGAGCAACACCGATGTAAATATGTTTTCTAAAAAAGATAACGGCGATAACTTAGGTGTAGCTGCAAAGGTGATTTACAAAGGCTCCATTACCACTAAGGTAGATACCGTTGCCAAACGAAAACAGAGTGTGAACCTTGACTTTAGTTATGAATTTACCCAAAACCGCTTTAATACGATTGAGCGTTACCGTAACATTGAGTTCAATAGGGATTGGAACCTGAGTACAAGCGATAAACGTTATAATGAACATCTGGCAATCGGCGTGTTAGGCTATCAATGGTCAGATATCGGCACCATCAACTACCGCTTTAAAGCCTTTATACAGGATACCGCCTACCGTGGTTTTGAAAATGCGCTTACCGGCAACATCAATAAAAAAGGCTTCGGATTGGTATTCTCTAACAGCTATCTTAAGTCAACCTCCATTGTAAACAGCACTGATTACCTGCGCCCTAAAGCGGATTTCTCTTATAGCTCCCCTAAGCTAAAAAACTGGAAGGTGGGTACTGCTTTTGACCATGAAATAAACCGTATTAAAACCCGTGGTACAGATACCCTGGCTAAAACCAGCTTCCTGTGGCAAAACTACCGGGTTTACGCTACCAGCCCCGATAGCAGCAAGAATAGATACAGCATTGAATTCAGCATGCGCTATGAGCACCGCCCTAAAGGCAACAGCTTTGATCAGCCTTATTTCAGCGCACAGCAATTAAGCTTTACCGGTAACATTGCCTCCATTAAAAACCAAACGCTCAACTACAACCTAACCTATCGCCATTCGCGCAACCAGGACTCCTTAGATAGCCGCCAGCCCGAGCATTTTTACCTTGGCAGAATTGACTACAACTTTAGCGTGCTTAAGGGGTTTATACGTTCCACAACTTTGTATGAGCTGGGCAATGGACGTGAGCAAAAAACACAAGTAACTTTCCAGGCATCGCCCACCAACCAGGGCGACTACGTTTGGAAAGATGTAAACGGAGATGGCATTAAGCAGGTTAACGAGTTTGTAGTTTCGCAGTTTAAGGAGGACAGCTCCTACATACGGGTATTTGTGGTAACGCCGGAGTTTGTATCGGTAAACACCAACCAATTTAACCAGGTGTTGAACATTGACCCTGCAGCCGTTTGGAAAAACAAAAGCGGGGCAAAGAAGATAATTGCCATGTTCAGCATTTTCGCAAGCGTGCAGATCAATAAAAAGACCTATGCTGATAGAGGTAAAAAAGTTGGTGATTATTTTAACCCGTTCCCCTTTAAAAAGAACGATAGCCAGTTAGTCTCCACCACTATCAGCAGCCGAAACTCGCTTTACTTTAATAAGCTCGACCCCAAATACGGAGCCCAATTCGATTTCAACTATTCTCAAAACCGCACCTTGCTAACCACAGGCTTCGAGAATCGCCTGTTCCGCTCGCAAGGGGTTACCATCCGTTGGAACATTGTAAAATCACTAAATACGCAACTTACCTATACCAACGGTTTAAAAGCGAATCAGTCTGATTTTTACGCCTACCTGCGCTATCGCTTTACATATAACGATGCAAGCGCCGACCTCAGCTATCAGCTAAAAACATCTTTGCGGCTTAACTTAAAGTACGATTTTTCCTACAAGGTTAACCCTACTGATACCGTTGGCAAACAAACGGCCCAGGTTAACCGCTTAACTTTTGAAACGCGTTATAACAGGCTTGGCAAAACTACAATCAGTTCATCGCTGTCTTATGCCTCCATCAAATACAACGATAAAAACTATGCTAACCAGCAGTTGGAATACGCGATGTTAGAGGGATTAAGAAACGGCAATAACCTTGTGTGGAACGTTGGTTTTGAACAAAACCTAACCAACAACATTCAGCTTTCTATTACTTACGAAGGCCGGATGACCGGCTTCGATAAAAACGATAAATCCACTTTAAAACCGGTGCACACCGGCCGGGCAGAGGTACGAGCCCTATTCTAGTTACAGGTCAGAAAACTTCGCTTTGCCCTCGTAAAAGTATTTCCAGATTATACTAATGGGGTAAAGAGAAGCAGCCGTTTTTCGTTTTACAGCCGCCCGTTTGCGTATAAGCATAGGTAAATGGAAGAAGTAATACAACTGCGCCTTTTGTATTGCCCAAAATGTTTTGAAGTTTCCTTTTAGCAGTGCCTGCAGTGCTGCCAGGCTATCCAGGTTATGGCGTA
>CAZUHU010000156.1:0-9128 GCA_964620645.1 uncultured Chitinophaga sp. | reverse complement strand
TCTACTGAGAAACTGAACTCGCTGTATTTTTGGGTATAGCGGTTATCTTCAGTAAAGTCAATTTCCCAACCGCGGTAAGTAGTATCGTAGTACAGGGTTTTATCCTGTCCGTCAAAAAGGTAGCGGTCCAGGCTCCAGGTGCCTACCAGTTTTTTTACAAAGGTTTTACGGTTACAGGCAGTTAAGGCCACAGTAAGAACTAGGGCAAGGAACAGGAATTTTTTCACGCGGAATGGGTTATGGGTTCGAAAAAATTATTCGGTTTTCTTTTTCATATACAGCTGAGAAGAATCGGTTTTAAGCTGCACATGATCTTTGCTGAGGTTAAAGATGGTAAATTCTCTTCTATACGTTTTGTTAGTGCTGTCGGTCAGGTCCAGGTATTCGTTTTCCAATACCAGCTTCTCGTCGTTATCAGCAAAAGAAAAAGTACCGTTAACTACTATTGAATCGGGGCTTGCGTAATACTCCACAAAGCTGCCGTTTTCAGAAAAAGTAATACTGTAATCAGGATAAGTAGCGGCAAAGGTAGTGGTCTTATCTACGTTACGCAGCAGGTATTTGTAAACCTGCCATTCGCCGTTAAGGTTCTCTTTGTAGATTTTTTCCTTATTGCAGCCTGCAGCCACTACCAGTAACATAAACGCCGCGAAGAGTTTTTTCATAGTCGCAATTTGTCTGCCAAAATAAAAAAGTTTTAGATGCACAAAAGCCTTTAATGGCTTAAATACAAATTAGTTAAAAGGCTATTTGGCGTGTAAGGTTTATACGGCGGCTTGCGGCGGTAGTTACCGGGCCGGTCTCACTCCAGTTTAATCTCCTCATCATTGTCATCAAAGAACTTGTATTCTGTAATACCGAAGTCCTCGTTAGGGGTTATGCTTACCCAACGTTTTTTGTTAAGGAACCACTTCATGCGTAATGAAGGGAAGCCTTTTTTAAGGTAGGCAGCAATAATGGGATGACAATAAAGCTTAAGCTTTTTGTGCGTATTCAGTAGGTGGTCAAGGTCCTCTTCAATGCCGTCAATCAACAGCAGCGAAGCGTTTATCTGGCCGGTGCCACCACAGGTAGGGCAGGCCTCGGTAGTGGAGATGTTTATTTCAGGACGCACACGCTCGCGCGTAATTTGCATGATGTTAAACTTGGAAAGCGGCAGTATGGTATGCGTGGCGCGGTCGTTTTGCATAAACTCCTTCATTTTGCCATAAAGCACCTTTTTGTTGTCGGGGTTCTTCATGTCAATAAAGTCTATGATGATAATGCCGCCCATATCGCGCAGGCGCAACTGGCGGGCAATTTCCTCAGCCGCCTCAATGTTTACCTTAAGGGCGTTGCTTTCCTGGTCGCCCTCCATAGTGGAGCGGTGGCCACTGTTTACGTCCACCACGTGCAGCGCTTCGGTTTTTTCCAATATAACATAGCTGCCGTTTGCCATGTTAACCGTTTTGCCAAAGCTGGCTTTAATCTGGCGGGTTACGCCGTAATGGTCGAACACCGGTGCCTTGCCGGTATGGTGTTGAACAATGCCTTTTTTATCGGGGGCAATACGGGCTAAAAAGTTTTCTATATCGCGGGCTACCGAACCATCATCGGTTACAATTTTGTGGAATTCAGCGCTCAGCAAATCGCGTAATATACTTTGGGTCTTATCCAGCTCGCTAAGCACTTTTACCACCGGTTGGGCGTGCTTCAGGTTTTTCATCATCAGCTGCCATTTCTCCTGTAGCATCAGTAAATCCTGGTGCAGCTCGGCAGCACCTTTACCTGCGGCAACTGTGCGAACAATAACACCAAAGTTTTTAGGCTTAAGGCTTTCAACCAATACTTTAAGGCGCTTACGCTCTTCGGCTGAATCAATCTTTTTTGAAACGCCAACGGTATCGTTAAAGGGGGTTAGCACTAAAAAGCGGCCTGCCATTGAAATTTCGCAGGTTAGGCGCGGGCCCTTGGTAGATATGGGTTCCTTTAGTATCTGCACAAGAATGTTGTTCTTGTTTTGCAGTACATCCTTTACGTTGCCTGTTTTTACTATTTGCTTTTGCTGCTCAAAATTGTTGAGCATTTGTTCGGGCGTTACATTACCGGCAATACACTGGCCGGTAAACTTCATTAGGGAACGAACATCGGGGCTAAGATCGGTGTAATGCAGAAAGGCGTCTTTTTCGTGGCCTACGTCAACAAAAGCGGCGTTAAGGCCGGGCATTACCTTTTTTATTTTCCCTAAAAATATATCGCCTACATTAAACTGGTTGTTAAAGCGCTCCTGGTGGAGTTCAACCAAACGCTTATCTTCCAACAGGGCTATATCCACCCCGTTTGTGGTTGAGTGTATGACTAACTCTTTTATCACAAAAAAAATTTAGAGCCCGCCAAAGGCAGGCTGTTTTCAAAAACTATAAGGTAAGCCCGATGTAGGAAAGGAAAGGATGAAGAAACTTAGTGCCACAGCAGAACAGCCGCAGCACTAAGCTTTATAATTATTTCTTCTTATGACGGTTTTTTCTCAGTCTCTTCTTGCGCTTGTGAGTCGCAATCTTATGACGTTTTCTTTTTTTTCCGCAAGGCATAGCTCTTGTTTTAGTTGAATGAATTAACTCTGTTTCTTTAAATCCTGAATCTTATTGTCAATCTCCCGAAGCACTTCAGCGTCTTTTATGGTCTTTTTGCACCTTTCTAACATCTCTATGGCCTTGGGTTTTAACCCTGTATCTTCATACGCCTGAGCCATTAATAAAAGGGCCTCTGTATTTTGGGGCTGCAAATATAGCACTTTTTCTAAACGGGCAATGGCTTTATCGTACTGTCCGCTAACTATACCAAAGCGGGCCAGCATTAATTGGGCGTCCACATTATTGGAATCCTTAGCTACTATATTGCGCAGTATACCAACGCCTTGCATAGGGTTTTGGCTTCCCTCAATGTAAGCGCCGGCCAGCCTTAGCTTATTTTCAACCACGTTACTATCCAACTCTACAGCCCTTTCGTAGGTGGCTATAACATTGTTCATCAGGTATCTATGCGCTTTTTCGTCGGGGGCGGTTTGTGTTAACTGGGCGCTGTAATCGCCGGCCTTAACAAAAGCCTTTACGCTGTTTTCCTTTTCGGCAGCCTTAACCAGGTAATAGGCTACTGCAAGGGGTTTATCCTGTTTAGTATAAAGGTCGGCCAGGCCGGCATAATTCTGCTGGGCCTTAAGGCTTTCTATAGATTGTTTTACGGTAGCATCGGTTGTTGCCTTTTCTAAACCGTTGATGTACTCTTCAATATTCAACGCCTCGGCAGCCTGTTGGGGCGGCATTTGAGGGGGCATGTTGCCCTGGTGGCCCGAATCGGGCGCACTGCCTTTAGGCTTAGCTGTATCAGCAAAAAGGTAAATACCCAGACATACAACTAGGCAGGCTGAAATAACGATGATTTGGTTGCGGCTCATCAGGGCGCGAAAATAAGAATCCTTTTGTCCTTAAGAGTATAAGGCTTAGGCCGGTTTGCTTTCATCGCCACCCTTGCGCCCCTTTTTAATGGCGTCAACAAAGGTTTTGGCTGGCTTAAAAGCCGGGATAAAGTGCTCCGGTATTACGATGGCCTCGTTGCGCTTTATAATTCTACCGATTTTACGGGCTCTCTTTTTCGTTATAAAACTACCAAAGCCCCTTACATATACGTTTTCACCGTTTTTGAGCGAATTCTTAACTTCCCGGAAGAAGGCTTCCAGGGTAACCAACACATCCACCTTAGGAACACCCGTAAGATCGGATACTTTTGTAACTACGTCTGCTTTTCTCATGGTTAATTGATTTTGGGCTTAAGCAATATACATTATATTCTGGATGAACCCCATAAATATAAGAAATATTTTAGAAAACAAAATATGTGCCGTAATTGTTCGGTATAGATTCTTAATCTTATTACCACACCCTTAAAATGGATTTTGGCACTTTAAAACTGAATTTTGCTCCCACCCTTCTAAAGTGGAATAAAGCCCAAAACAAGAGGCAAATGCCATGGAAAGGGGAGAAAAACCCCTATTTTATATGGCTTTCTGAAATTATCCTGCAACAAACCCGGGTTGAGCAGGGATTGCCTTATTATCAACGCTTTATAAAGCTGTTCCCAACAGTCAGGCATTTAGCCGATGCTCCTCAGGATGAGGTAATGGCCGCCTGGCAGGGCCTGGGCTACTACTCGCGTGCCCGCAATTTGCACAGTACTGCCAAACATGTAACACATGAGCTAAAAGAAATATTTCCTGCCGATTACGAAGGCCTACTGGCACTCAAAGGTGTAGGGGCATATACCGCCGCGGCCATTGCATCTTTTGCATACAACCAACCACAAGCTGTAGTAGATGGTAATGTTATCCGCGTTTTAGCCCGTTACTTTGGTATTGACAAACCCTATGATACAACCGAAGGCAAAAAGCTGTTTGCTGCTTTGGCACAGGAACTAATTGATAAAAAGAAGGCTGCCGCTTATAATCAGGCTATCATGGATTTCGGCGCTACGGTGTGCACGCCTAAAAATCCGCTTTGTTCTACCTGCCCTTTTAATAAAAGCTGTAAAGCCTATTTGCATAACCGGATTGAAGACCTGCCGGTTAAAGGCAAAAAAATAAAGATAAAGGAGCGCTACTTCCACTACCTGCTGATAACTACCGAAAAGGAAGTGCTTATTCAACAGCGCAATGCAAAGGATATATGGCAGCACCTGTACCAGCTACCGCTGATTGAAAGTATCAAGGAACCTACCCCTAAAGAGCTGCAAAAGTTAACCGGTGTTAAGGATTTAAAAATTGTAAAGCGCTGGCCGGCAAGCACACAAATGCTTTCGCACCAAAAAATACACTTCAATTTTGTGCAGTTAAGCGGCACAAATATTCATAATATAAACATGGGTGATACCCTGTTTGTTAAGAAGAAAAGCCTGAAGCAATTTGCATTTCCGCAAACGCTTCATTTGTTTTTGAAGCAAAACTCGCTACTTTAGAAACTCGTTTTACAATCGCCGCAAGGCCCCGATTAATTCAAAATCAATTTCCAGCAACATGGTAAACAAAGTATTTCTTATTGGCCGTTTAGGCAAAGATCCTGTAATTAAGCATTTCCAGAACGATAGCGCAATTGCTGAATTTCCTTTAGCAACAACCGAATCTTATAAAGACCGCGAAGGTAAGTGGAATGAAGTAACCGATTGGCACAACATTAAACTGCCTAACAAGTTTATGGCAGAGCGTGCTGAGAAGTACCTGAAAAAAGGCAGCAGCATTTTTGTTGAAGGTAAAATACGCACCCGCTCATACGATGATAAAGACGGAAACAAGCGTTATGTAACCGAGATTATTGCAGAAACTTTCCGCATGCTTGATAAAAAAGGCGACGGCAGCAGCAGCAATAGCGGTGGTGGTTACGAAAGCGGCGGTTCTTCGTATTCTTCGCCTGTTAACGACCAGGTTTCATCCGGCAACAGCAGCCAGGCCGATGACGATTTGCCGTTTTAGTGCGATCGCCCTTTTAAATTAAACTAACGTACGTTGGACAGTTATCCCGGGCATTCACCACTTTTGGTTTTATTGAATTTGGTTAACCCGCCTAACACGGCGGTTTTAATTGCCAATCTTGTTATCCTTTTACTTATAGTTTGCTCGGCGCTTATGTCCGCCAGCGAGGTGGCATTCTTTTCCCTAACGCAGCCGGAGGTGGATAGCCTGGGCGATAGCGATAACCCTACTGACAGGCGCGTTGCCCGCTTGCTTGATAAGCCGCGCTACCTGCTTTCAACCATGCTGGTAAGCAATACGCTGGTAAACATCGGTGTAGTTATCATCTCCTACTTTGTTACCCGGCAAATGTTCAACTTTAAAGAGCTATCCGAAGCCATCGGTATCTCTGAGTTCTGGATTGACTTTTTGTGGAACGTAGTAATCGTTACTTTTTTCCTGGTACTCTTTGGCGAGGCTACCCCAAAAGTGTTTGCCACCCACAACAAACTGAAAATTGCCCGCTTTATGTCGGGAGCATTTTCAGTATTGGTTAAAATATTTTTACCGGTAAACTATGTGTTGGTTGGTTCAACCCAGGTACTTGAGAAACGACTTAAGAAGCACAACACTGAAATAGACCGCGAGGAGATTAACAAGGCCATTGAGATAACGGTAGAAAAAAAGGAATCGAAACAGGATGCCAAATTGCTAAAGGGTATTGTGCACTTTGGCAACACTACTGTAAAGCAGGTAATGCGCCCCCGCACCGAGGTAGCTGCTATAGACTATGAACTTAACTTTAAACAGGTAATGGATAAAGTTAAAGAGGTAGGCTATTCGCGTTTTCCGGTTTACCAGGAAAATTTAGATACCATCATCGGCGTTTTAAATATTAAGGATTTGCTGGAGCACTTTAACCAGGATGAAAGTTTTGGCTGGCAGAGCCTGGTACGCAAGCCTTTTTTTGTGCCTGAGAGCAAAATGATTGATGACCTGCTACGCGAAATACAGCAGAACCGCAAACACCTTGCTATTGTGGTAGATGAGTTTGGCGGCACTTCCGGCATTATCACGCTGGAAGATATTATTGAAGAGGTGGTGGGCGATATTAAGGATGAGTTTGACGAAACCGGAGATGGAGATTTTAAAAAGCTGGACGACCGCAATTTTGTATTTGAAGGTAAAACCTCGCTGATTGACGTTTGCCGGTTGATGGATATTGACTCTTCGGTTTTTGATGATATAAAAGGAGAAGCCGAAACGCTGGGTGGGTTGGTGCTGGAGATTACAGGCCGCCTGCCAAAGAACGGCGATGAGATAAAGAAGTCTACCTTTAAGTTTACAATAATCAACGTTAGCAATAACCGTATCGAACGCGTAAAAATTACGAATGAAACACCCGCCTAAACGTTTTTTAAGTATTGCGCTCTTACCGGTTTTTTTCTGCTCTCTGCTATTTACCTCCTGCAATCGCGATTACTCGGCTAAGCCCAAAGCTTACCCGCGCGTGGTTTATCCTGAACGCAAATACGAATTGTTCGATCCGCCCAATTGTCCTTTCCGTTTCCAAAAGCCGGTTTATGCCCGCGTGGACTATGACACTACTTACCTCGGTAAAAAAACCGACGAACGCTGCTGGTTAAACATTTCCTTTCCCGATTTTAACGGCAACATCAACTTTACCTATAAGGATATAACAGATACCATCAACCTCGAACGCCTTTTGGAGGATGCCCACAAACTAAGCTACAAGCACACCAAAAAGGCTGATTACATTGACGAGATAAAAATTGAGAACGAACACGGTATAGGTGGTGTGTTGTATGATATTGGCGGCGATGCAGCCAGCAACATTCAGTTTTTCTTAACCGATACTACCAGCCACTATGTGCGCGGGGCTTTATATTTCTACAATCCGCCTAATACCGATAGCATGGCCCCGGTTGTAAGCTTTGTAAAAGAAGACCTAAAACAAATGCTGAAGACGTTTGAATGGAAGTAGGTTCCACCTTGCTTTCCGCAAATATTGCTACAGAAGATGTTTTTAAATTCGTGCTATACATCAGATGGCAAGTTTTCTTCAATCTCCCATAGAGTATTTAAAGGGTGTTGGCCCGCAACGTGGCGAATTGCTTCGCAACGAGCTGGAGGTAGCCACCTTTGGAGATTTATTGCATTATTATCCATTTAGATATGTTGACCGCAGCGTGGTGCACCAGGTTAAGGACCTTAACCCGCTTACCCAATTTATACAGCTAAAAGGCAAGCTTACAGGTTTCAGGCAGCTGGGCGATAAAAAGCACAGGCGGTTAATAGCAACCTTTCGCGATAAAAGCGGAGAAGTGGATTTAATCTGGTTCCAGAGTATAGATTGGATATTAAAGACACTTAAACCTAATGTAGAGTACCTGGTTTTCGGTAAGCCTACACTGTTTAATGGTGAGTATAACATCGCCCACCCCGAAGTGGAGCCTGTGCCAGATGAAGTTGAATTACGTGGTAAAGGCATGCAGCCGGTTTACTCTTCATCTGAAAAAGCCCGCAAAAAGGGCCTGGATACCCGTGGCATCACCCGGCTTACACGAACGCTTATTGACCAGGTTAAAGAAAGAGATGTGCCTGAAATTCTGCCTGCAGATTTATTGCAGCAGTATCGTTTGCTATCACGCTACGAGGCTATGGTCAATATCCACTTCCCTAAAAGTGAGAATAGCCTGCACGAGGCTAAACGCCGCTTAAAGTTCGAAGAACTGTTTCTTATACAGTTGCAGGTAATGAAAGTGAAAACCAAACGCGCTGCTGTGTCTAAAGGGTTTGTGTTCGATAAAATTGATAATCACTTCGACCGCTTTTATAAACAGCAACTTAAGTTTGAGTTAACCGGCGCCCAAAAACGGGTACTTAAAGAAATAAGGAAGGACACTCTAAGCGGAAAACAAATGAACCGTTTACTGCAGGGCGATGTGGGCAGCGGTAAAACGATTGTTGCCTTACTAACCGCCCTTATGGCCATTGATAACGGCTTTCAAAGCTGCCTGATGGCACCCACCGAAATTTTAGCGAACCAACATTACGAGGGTATATTGGAACTACTGCGCGGCATGGGGCTGGAGGTAGCCCTGTTAACCGGTAGCGTAAAGGGTAAAGCGCGTAAGTTCATACTCGAAAATCTTGCAGAAGGAAAAATAGATTTACTGATTGGCACCCACGCTTTAATTGAAGACCAGGTGGTTTACAAAAACCTGGGTATGGTAATTATTGATGAGCAGCACCGCTTTGGTGTGGCGCAGCGTGCCCGCTTATGGACCAAGAACGAAAAGCCACCCCATGTGTTGGTGATGACCGCCACGCCAATACCCCGCACGTTGGCCATGACCGTTTATGGCGACCTTGATGTATCAGTTATTGATGAACTGCCGCCGGGCCGTAAACCGATACGGACCGTGCACCGCACCGATGCTGACCGCATGCGTGTGTTTGGTTTCCTGAAGGAGGAAATTACCAAGGGGCGGCAGGTTTATATAGTGTACCCTTTAATTGAGGAAAGCGAAGCGCTGGACCTTAAACACCTGATGGATGGTTACGAGAGTATTTCGAGGGCTTTCCCTAAACCACAATACCAGATAAGCATTGTGCATGGCCGTATGCG
>CAZUHU010000155.1:0-9131 GCA_964620645.1 uncultured Chitinophaga sp. | reverse complement strand
AAGAGAAGTGACGGAGGTTGCGTAAGCAGTGCTGTAACAACAACCGCAACAAATCATGCTAATCCCGCACCACCGACCGCTCCGCCATCTCAAAGCGTTTGTAGTGATACCGCTTATACGTTTGTGTTTGATAGTATTCAAGTGGGAATGGGGGGAGATAGTATTGAGTGGGCGCTAAATCCGGCTTTTACAGGTTCTCATCATAATGGGGACTTCGGAAGCATTTCAGTAACCTTGGATACGGCCACAATTGATACCATTTGGATCAGATCCTTTAACAAATCAACTGGTTGTTTAAGTAGTCCCGTACACTTTGAGGCAGAAGTTCATCCTTTCCCCAAGCCGTCAATAACCCCCGCGGACACCACTATCATAATTGGCCAACAGGTTACCTATTCTCTTAGCGGAGGCAATCATTACTTATGGGAAAACATCTTCGATACGTCTGCGGTGCTGACCTTAATGCCGGTCGCAGACACTACAAATTATTCCGTTAGCGCTTTTTCGGAGTTCGGTTGTGAAACGGTGCTAACAGCAGCGACAATTGTTCAATCACACCCAGAGCTCTTATACATAAGTTATAGTGACACAATACAGTCAGGAGATACAACAGATGTTTTTTTATACTGCAGCTTAAGTAATACCCACTTTAGCTGGGATCGAACCAATCTTCAGGATGTAGACGGTTTGGCCTATGACACAGGAAATCATATTCGGGTGCCATTGGTGAATCAAACGTTTAGCAGCCAAAAGGTGATCTTCCACGCACATGGATATTCTCCAGGATATCCTTTTATGGACAAAGACATTGAAGTAAATCTGGGCGCACGTGCAAATACGGCAATTACCCTGACAAGCGCCAATTTGCCTTCCACTGTCACTTCGTGTGCAACGCAAAACTTTTCATTCGACCTTTTACAAGATGCAAATGCGACAGTAACCTTACCATATGCAATAAAGATTTCTTTGACTGTGGGTTCGGTTCAATTGGCAGCTTCTAACGTCGGTAATATTAAAATAAACGGAATACCTATCGCTCAAGCGACAGGATACTCAGTCTCTTTAAATGGAAATGAACTATTAATTACGGTCAATGCCGTTGCCAACCCAGCCGTCAACATTAGTTACGACTTGTATCTCCCGTGCTCTGTTATTCCCAGCACTCCTGGAAATGCTCAGCTTCAGCAGCTAATCGATATGGTTGATCCGTCTACAGGAACGTCTTTAGCCACCACTTACTCTATAAATGGGGGCATTCTAAATCAAGCTCAAACCGTAAGTGTTCAATTGCTTTATCCTTACCTAGAGCGAACGACCTCTAGTGTTAATCTGAACATGTTTTTGGGACAAACGAGCCCTTTTAGTATTGTTTATCAAAACACATCTGCTACAACAGCGTATGCTGGTGATTTGGCCTTGAGAATATTATTCAATGGTTGTCCATCGGGTACACTTGATATACGCAACTTGGACATTAAAGTAAACAACGTTTCGATATTGCAGAATCCGCCAATCGCGACCCCGTTTGTGGGTCAAAGCTTTGAATATATTCCAAACATTACCGTTCCCATAGGTGGCGTACTCGTAATCAGCGGAGAGATACAATTGTTGACGTGTATTTCAAGTCCCCCGGGGCAATGTAACGCAACGGTGGAGTTTTTCTGGGGGTGCCCTAATCCGAATTCCGTTTACGACCCAAGTTACAGTTGTCATAGCACTTCATCAACTATCATTACGGTTACTCAGAGTCCAGCACGTCCTTTCGTTGTAGTATCCAGGGTGCTCCCTGCACCTCCTTCAGCCGACGGATTACAACGCGTTTGGGACGGAACCTGTGCTGGAGCTGAATTGGATGAATGGCAATATTTGATCATTAACAGAGGTACCGCCCGGGCAGATAACGTTGATATCGATCTAAATACCATAGCTGGAACTTACGCCCTTGTAGATAAGTTTTATGTTTCTATAGACCCTGCCGATTCCCGGTTTAACCTGACAGGGGCGCAAACAACCAATATTCCATCGCAAATTGGGGCTAATCCAAATCCGCAACTTAGCGCTGCAAGCTGGAATTCGCATTGTATTACAGAGATTCAGAATCGGGGCTCCGGACATGATGCGCTTAGTAGTTATCACCTGATTATTCCTCAAATGGACCCTGGTCAAAATGTTGTAATTCATTTCAGGACTTATCGCTGTTGTCCTTCGGATATTGCATTTAATACCGGAGCGAATTTTAATAGGTGGAAGTTGGATGTTACCTATGAGTTTTGTGGTAATCAGGAGTTCGCAAATCAGATTCCTGGAGCAAACTTTGCATGGTTGAATAGCTCTTATACAATGAACGGGCAAACAACACCGACATACCTTGCGTTTGCCAGTCAGACATATATTAGCTCACAGGTTCAGGATGGAAATCCGGATTTGGCCCTTCAACAACAATACTTACCGGAACATCTTTCTTTGGTAGGGCCGCCAGCAAATTCTTGTGGGAGCCCTACGTGTTGCGGAGATGGCGAGTTGTTCAGGATCAAAAATGTATCTTTCACTAGTGCTACGGCACTATCTGATTTTGACACCCAGCTGTTTTGCAGCAGTGCAGTGACTGGAGGAAATGGGGGTATTACGGGCAGTAACCCTCATGGCGTGTTCAAGGTCCGTTGGGACTGGAATAGTCAAGGACTGAATATGGTGAACGATCCGTCGATTTCTGGACTGGGAAGAGTTTGGCTCCCTGTGCCAGGTTCCGTAAACATTGATAATGTTAATGGATTCGCGGAAGCACTGTTTGATATTGATGGCCCCTATACGGACGATAACGCCACCCCTCAAGCCTTACCGCCGTTTTCTACCAGCTTTGATTTTCGGAATTTCTTCCTTTCATCTTTCGACAACTTCTGGTTTGCCAGTTGTTGTCCTAATTCAGACGCCTCTGTGGACGTTAATGTTAAGACATGGTTTAACCCATTGCCGGTAACCAGCGGAAGTGGCGCATGTATTTCCTATTTAGACGATGAAACGAACAGTTGCTTAATCAAGATGGCGCAAGTCGATTTTAATATCGCATTACACTGTCCTGGTTGCGATGCTCCAGGAGTAAGGATGGATGAATTCGACGTAAATCGGACCACGTTAGGATACCAGGATTTTCAGAATGTAGGGGTTCCGGACGGGGGAGGCCTAACTTCAATTACTACGGGATACTTGCAAAACCATCCCATTAATACACATGCTGCAATTGTCGGAGATGAATTAGAGGTGAAGGCCCATGCAATATTCGATGACGGTAACCCGGCCGTAACTTTTGGTTATAATGCGTGGCAGAATTATTGGGACCTGCTCGGGCCAAGACCTGTTATTACAGATTGGTATTTCGAACAATTGGTTGATAATAGTCTTAGTCTTGGAGTTGAGTGTATTGGGGGAACAGTTACATACGTGCCCGCTAGCGGAGGACAGAGCATCCCATATTCTCTTCCAATTACCACCCCAATTCAACCATCATCAAATCAGACACCCTCTAATGCAAACGAGCGGTTCCTATTTCACATAGACGTGAATACCGCATTTGGGTCTGTTGATATTCAGCCCGGAGATGCATTCGAAGTTGCTTTTCAATACCGGATATGCGGTAACCCATCTTCAACAACAGTGTTAAGCTTTAGTGACAATTACATGTATTTATCTATCGCTCCATTGACGGCCAGTTTTCCCTATATCTCAGGTTCTGATGTAGAAAGCTCTTACACTGGGTCGAGCGGTGGGCAATACGCAACCTTTGATCCCTCTAGCTCTGCCTATAATCAGGCACTGTTCTATTGTGATGCATTTGCTCAGGGAAATTTGATAACAGTTTATCCCGTCATTTCAGATTATAGCGAAGAATGGAACAACCCTGACGTTTGTGCTAAGCAGGTTACTATTAAAGCCGGATACCACATCGAAGACAACTCAAACGGTCAGCAAGTCCGAAATGTGTTTCCGTTTGAATACCGATTAATGCCACAGATCGATAAAAACAACTTCTTGATAGGTCCTGCGTTAGCATCAGGAACAGATCCAATTCGTTTTCACACGACAATCCCATTAGGTTATACTGCAACCTTTGTTTCAGCCTTTACAGAGGCGATTATGTATCACAATAATGTGCAAAACGCCATACTAGTTTCACAAACGACAGATCCATCTGACATAATTGCACCAACGGGCTTTTCAATGCCCGCAAATTGGCCAAACATAGCTGCGGCTACTACGTCAATTGCTTTTGATTGGCAAGCTAACGTTAGTAATAATGGACTTAACTACTCTCCACCTTTTTCAAACCTTGGCTATACAGTTCCTTTAATTTTTCCGTATCCGCATCAGACAATAGGCAATGGAGCGCCAACTTATTGGGCGCTAGGAGATGAAAACTTTGCGCAGGGAATCACCTTTAGCATCGAACCAATATGTAGCGCATTGACGAATACATCAACTACCATTAGTCCCGGTGATGAATCGGCGACTATTCCTGTTTATGATCAGCCGTGTAGCGGAACACCTGCTAATCAAACCCTCCAAAGTGCTGTAAACCATTATCTTACCATCCCCTCACCTACCTTACTGGTCACAGGCTCTTCAGGCGCTCTACAGTTTAATGGAAGTTTTGTTGACTGCACGATTAGTTTTCATACCCAAGGCTCTTACCAGGATGCTGCTGCAAACTTGCATGATGAATATGTTGAGAACCTTTTCCTACTTTACGACGTTAGCGCATTAAATGCATTAGGAGTGACCCTAGTGTCCGTTACTCCCGGCGGAGCCTTGAGCCCGATTATTCCTACCAATGTACAAAATAGCAGTTATGCTATGGTTCCCTTAGGTTTCGTTGATAATAGCGTTCACAATTTTGTGATACGGTTTGAAAGTGTTGATTGTAATAATTCTAGTATAAACCTTTCTGTACCTATTCAGTATTTGTGGAGTTGCGATGGCTATCCTGATCCGACCAATCCAAACAGTGATTTTCCTGGCTTGAATTACTGTTCCTCCCCTACAACAATTCCAATCCAAATTTTAAAACCTGATGTGGCAACTGGAGCAAACTTAAGCTTGGAGGGTCAAATTCAAACATGTGAAGGCATTGAATATAAAGCATGTCTTTCTAGTTCCGCCGCTGGTGGTGTAGGCGAACTTCTAGGCTCGATAACTTTGCCCTCGGACCTACAGATTGAAACGAATACAGTTTCATATACCGTTCAATCGAGCGCAGGAATGACTCAGCCTCACTTTCTGGCCTCCTCCGACGTCCACAACAATGGTAATACCTGGACTTTCGATTTAACTTCATATACGCCTTTTACTTCTGCGTTTGCAGGAGACGATGGGCTTAATCTGGGCGAAGAAATTTGTATTACCTTTTTCGTTACAGTGCCTTGTCAGAAGGCTAATTATACGCCAAGCATACCGCCAATTATATTCAATTTTGATGGAAAGAAATTTTGCAATGAAACCTTTCAAATTTCTACCAATACCCTGAATAATCAGGCTTCACCTATACCAAACGGTTGTGGACCTTTTGTTACTGTAACAGTTGACAACGCCCCTTGCTGGGGTCCTATTTCTTATATAGAAGTAAACGACGGGCCATATGGCAGCGGACCTTGCACACAGGTATGGCAGCCTTTTACTCCAAGTTTGACCAATCCTGGGCCAGGAATCTATACACTAACAGCCACAGATCAAAATGGTTGTATAGATGAAGAGAGTGTAATTATCAATACTCCATTATTTGTAAACGAAACCCATACGGCTTCAATCTGCCAAGGAAGTAGCTATGGCGCAATAAGTCTTACCAATATTGGCGGAACCGGTCCATATCAATATTACTGGAATACAGGCGCAGCGACAAAAGACTTAATACAATTACACACCGGAACATATAGTGTTACTGTGACCGATGACCTTGGGTGCATTGTGACAAAGTCATTTACAATTTCTCCAGACAACACCTGTTGCGGAGGAGGTGATGTTTATGTTGGGGGAGGTTACAATGGGAAGTTGGATTTCAAAAACATAACCTCTACACAGTTAATGACGGCACTTGGTTTATCTGGTGTTATGATATTTCCAAGCCAGCATCTGACCTTCGACGGAGACTTTATAATCGATAATAACCTAACGATATTAAATTCTCCATACATAAGTTTCGGCCCAGGGGCAAGTGTTATAATTAACAACGGCCAAGCTTTACAGGTTGCAGGGTCACATCTCTATGCATGTGATAATTATCTTTGGAAGGGAATAAGAGTAAAAGGGAAATTCGGTATCTTACCTTCTGCAAAGTTTGGAATTACGAACAGTGAGATTAATGATGCCCAATACGCGATTAATCCTGAACCTAAATCCATTATCTCGGTAACCAATACAGCATTTAGAGACAATTTTGTTGGCGTTTATTTTAATGGGGGCATAGTTAAACTACCCGGTAATTCTTTAACACTATTAAACCCCTTTTATGGCAATACTTTCTGGGGCACCAATGGATTGAAGTCTAGCTTCGCAGGTATGATCAATGGATATAATCAACCATCCGTAGCCGAGATGGATAACTCCCTTTGGCCTTGGGCCGGGTTGCACTTGGACAATTTAAATTCGTTTAATCTAGGATTCGTAAAATATGGCTTCCATAATTATTCAAACCTATTTTATGGATTAGCCAATGGCGTGGTTGCTCGTAACTGTAATCTTAATGTATTGAACAGCTATTTCTTTTTTATTGGAGAAAACAATTATTCTATAAACAAAAATGGATTGGATTTTCAAGGTAATGCCATCCTAGCCAATAGCTATTCTCCTGGGCTTTATGGTGCACAGCATCCAGCCACATCTTTGTTTGTAAGGGGATTTGGAAAATATAATTATTCTGATCCAACATTTAATATGTGTTATAAAGGTATCGTTAGCGATTATTTGACTCTTGATGTTCAACAATGCTTTTTTGCAAGTAGCCAGCCTTGGGGTCACACAGGAGTTCGCGTGACCCATGCACAACGCCAGAAAATTTTGATAAAAGACAATAGTATTACTGAGTTGTTTCATGGAATACAATTGAGTCAAAGTGACCCAGTGCTGCAAGGAGATATTAATAGCAATAACATTTATGTAATAAATAATAATGTACAAAATGTATATGGGTTCGGAATTGAAATTAACGAGAGCATGAAAGCGCCATTGAAGTTTGAAAAAGTGAGAAATAACATAATTAGGATGAGTAGTCTTGCTATAGGAGGAATCTATGTAAACTCTTCGAAAGGAAGTGAGTATTACAGAAACCAGATATTTCTAGATGCCCCTTGGAATAATTTTTATGGCGTAAGTTTTGCTAACTCAGAAATCCTTAATCATCATAATTATATTTCGGGTAGCGCAGCTTCAGTTGTTCAGAATAAACGAGTATTGTTCGGTGTGTTCGTTGGTTCTGATTTTCCAGCAGGTATATATGCGAGTAACTCTTCCTATAGTTCACATACATGCAACACAATTGAAAACATTTTTACTGGAGCTAGATTTGCTTTGCAGAATTTAAATGCTGGAGCGAATAATTTGCTTCAAGGTAATGATTTTAATACATCAACGACACCAAGCCCAGCTTTGATGAATGTTGGCTTGTTGGCCGAAAAGTCAAATGTATTTGATAATATAAACAACGCGGGTAACCGTTGGTACGGAAGCTTTAGCCATTTATCAGCTGACAACAGAAATGTTTACAATGCATCAGTTGCCAAACTCAAGACTGCCACAAATTCTGGCCCCTACCATCCATTAACTTCTGCGCCGTTAGGCTGGGTTACAGTGTCTGGCACTGGAAACACCTTTGTTTGTATTCCCGAGCCGAATATTGATTATCATGGCACCGGAGCTTTAACATCGGTTGATGAAACCATTATTAATGGGACCTTATCTTTTGAGGAAAGCGAGGATGAGTTGAAGTGGCAATGTGAAAAGACATTGTATAAGAAAATGACTTTTAATCAGAATTTGATTAATTCAAGCCAAGCAGCGAGCGGCTTTTATTTGGAGAAACAATCGCAGCCAACTGGAGATATTGTGCAGACTGAATTTGTGGTTGAAGATGCTTTCAGTGCTGACTCGTCTATAATCGAATCTTGGACGGAGCAGTGGAATTATTTAGACAGCATAAGACTGATTAAAGATTATCTTGATAGCGCAAGAGTTGAATCGGCAGATTCCTTAATGCAAGAACTTTGGGCACATAAACTTGACTCGCTAATTGTTATTGAAGATAGCATTAGGGCAAATATTGACTTTAGCGCTACGTCTTATTTGTTCGGAAAGGATAGTATAATAATGGCAGCAAAAAACCTGAATGATCAGATTTCAGACACAACGCTTATTGTTCAGAATTACAGGGACTTTACCGATAGTTATTTAAGCACCGTTGGATCGGATACGTTTGGCTTCACTCGCACCCAAGTCGCAAACCTTCTACGAATCGCATTTCAATGTCCGACGAAGGGAGGAGAACCTGTTTTTTTAGCTAGAAGCCTGCTCTCATTGTCGATAGACACAGTTTATTTTGATGAGTTATATTGTGCTCAACCTTCCCTAAAAAGATCTGAGGTTTCTGTTACGCCAAGAGTAGATTCAAGTCTTGTAATAAAGCTATACCCCAATCCAGCAAACAACTACGCAATTTTACAGCTTAGTGATCCGGTGGAGGAACTTTTCCAATTGTCCATAATAGACGCTTTGGGGAAAATGGTATTCAATCAGAACATTCTAACCGTTGCTGGTCTTTATGAACTTAACACGAAAGACCTGATAAGTGGGGTTTATTATGTAAATTTACAAAGGCAAGGCAAAGTTCTATACAGAGGTAAATTAGTAGTTTTCAACCGAAGGTGATGCCACGATTTAAAAAACACTTTTTAATTATATTGGGCCTGAGCATTTTCTTAGTTTGCCGTTGTCAGAAGAGTGATTATTTGTGGCTTGCTGGATACGATAGCCAAGTAGGTTATGATTCATCGTGGGGGTTTTATTTTGGAACTTCCGTAGTAGATTTTAATTATACTCCAGCCAACGTTTTTTATGATTCGTTAAAGCTAAACTTTGACAACACGGACATC
>CAZUHU010000154.1:0-9144 GCA_964620645.1 uncultured Chitinophaga sp. | reverse complement strand
CCTACCTGTACCACCAAACTACGTTTACTACTGGGTTCCCTGTTTGGGTTTACCTTACTGCCTTTATCAGTGGTACCATTTTAATGAATGGCACTATGCAGTACCACTACCCTGCAGGTACTACATTTAACTACTCCTCTCCTGCACCAACATCGCACGATGCCGTTAACCATATTCTTACCTACGATTTCAACGGGCTGTTACCATACACTTCAACTGATGTTTATGTTGATTTAACTGCAAGCGTTAACCTGCAACTGGGCACATTAGCCAACGATACCCTTTGGGTTAACCCAACCGCCGGCGATTTAACGCCTGCCAACAACATAGCCTTAGTAAGCGATTCAGTGGTTGGTTCATGGGATCCTAACGATAAGGCCGTATCGCCTAAAGGCGAAAGCGACCTGGGTATTATCCCTGTTAGCACACAGGAACTTACTTACCACATCCGTTTCCAAAACACAGGTACTGCCCCTGCGCAAAACGTAATGATACGCGATGAGATAAGCAGCAAGCTTGATTTAACTACTGTACAGGTAACAGGCGCCAGCCACCAGCACGTAACTGAAATTATCGGCAACGAACTGGTAGTGACCTTTGCCAACATTAACCTGCCTGATAGCGGTGCTAACTACGAGGCAAGCCAGGGTTATATTGATGTGCGTGCTAAGTTGAAACCGGGCTTAGCGTTTGGCACACAGATATACAACACTGCCGGTATTTACTTCGACTTTAATGCCCCGGTTATCACCAACACCGTGGTTAATACCTTAGGCGGCCCTACAGGTATAAACGCTATAAACAACTTAGAGTTTAGCCTGTTGCCAAACCCTGCTAACAGCGAGTTATTCATCCGCGGCGAGTTTGACAAAAATGCAACCTACGATGTAGTAGATGCCTTAGGCCAGTTAATAGCCAATGGTGAAATACGCGGCTTAAGCAACCGTATTGATGTTTCTGATTTAAGTTCAGGTATTTACCTGGTAAAAGTTAAGAGTGGCGAAAAAACCGGCGTTAAGCGTCTGGTAATTTCAAGATAGTGCTGCCCCCCTTTACCATCAAAGGTCACCCCAAAAGGGTGGCCTTTTTTATTGCTGTTTGTTTAACTTATATACCAGGTTTGAACCATCCATTAGCCGAATATGCAACAGGTAAATACCTTGAGGCAATGCAGAGCTTAACAGTAGCGTAGTATTGGTTTCATTTACAAGTGTGGTGCTAATGCACTTACCGGTTAAATCAGTAAGCGTTAACTGTGCTCCTATAAGTTCGTTACCGCCTTGTATTGCAAGCTGCTGGTTAAAAGGATTAGGGTAAACAGAAATGCCGAAGCTTGCAGCCTCTGTAATGCCGGTACAGCTTACTACCTCAACAGTAGCTGTATCAACCGCTGTGCAGCCATTATTATCAGTATAACTATACGTAAGTTGATGGCTACCTATACCCGCTATGGCAGGATAAAAAGAGCCCGCAACAATAGCAACACCACCATAAGTACCACCCGAAGGTGTGCCACCACTAAGGGCAACCGGCTGGGCAAGGCTGCATATTTCAGCTAGCGGAAAACTGTAACTAACCTGTGGTAAGGCATTAACCGTAACGTTTACACTTTGCGCTGTAGAACTGCCACAAGCATTTGCGGCGGTTACAGAAATAGCACCACTTGTTGCCGAAGCCAGAGCGTAAACGCTATCACCATTAGAAGAACCTGTCCAACCGTTAGGGTAACTCCAGTTGTAAGACGTAGCATTAGCCACCGGGGTAACGATGTAAAGGTTATCAGAACCCTGGCATACTGTTGTGTTGCCTGTTATAGCAGCAGGGATTGATGGCGCGCTTAAAACAGTAATGCTTAAATCAGAATTAGAAGAGGCACTGCCGCACTGGTTAACAGCGCTAACTGAAAGTGTGCCTCCGTTTGCATTGGCTGTAACGGTAATGGAAGTGTCTGTAGACGCTCCACTCCAACCTGAGGGCAACAACCAGTTGTAGCTACTGGCTCCTTGCACTGAGGAAATACTAAAAGTTTGACTGCTGCCTGCACATACGCTATTGCTACCGCTAATTGCACCCGGTGTTGATGGGGCTGTAAGTGTATTAACCGCTAAACTTTGAGGTTGCGAGCTACCACAACTGTTATTAGCCACTACCTGTATAATTCCGCTAACAGGCACAGTAACGTTAATTGTGTTAGTAGTTGAAGTACCCGTCCACTGCGAGGGCAAAGTCCATGTATAGGAGGTAGCACCGGCTACAGTATCAGCTACATATTGCTGATTACTGCCCGGGCAAACCGTTACGTTACCGCTTATGGCGGCAGGTGTGGCAGGGCCACCACTTAATGAAACCGTAAATGCCGGAGAACTTGTACCATTGCCGCAACCGTTCACCGGTATTACTGTAATAGTACCACCCGGCGTATTGGTAAAGTTTACCGTAATACTGTTAGTGCCCGCTCCAAATGATATTACGCCACCTTGCGGTAAACTCCAGTTGTAACTCGTTGCATTAGCTACTGTAGCTATGGAGTATGTAACACCTGTTTGATTAGCGCACACGGTTGAAGGGCCACTTATACTTCCGGCAGCAGCAGGCGTGCCACCAATGGTAATTGATTTTATTGGTGATGATGAGCCCGCACCGCAACTGTTAACCGGCGTTACCATTATACCGCCCGATGCACTGCCAAAGTTTACCGTAACGCTGTTGGTGCCTAAGCCGCTGGCTATTGTTGCACCTGTAGGTAACCACCATGTATAAGTAGTTGCACCTGATACTAAGGCTACTGAATAACTTACCCCCTGTTGGTTAGGGCATACCGTAGTTGGCCCGCTAATGCTGCCTGCCGTACCCGGCACATTGCTTACCGTTAACACCGCGGCAGTAGAAACCGGTGCACCGGTGCAGCTTCCGGTAACGGTACATTTGTACTGGTAGCTGTTCATTGCAAGTGTTACGCCGTTTAAAGTTAAAGCATTGGTGGTTGCGCCGGAGTAAACCCCTCCATTGGTAACGTTAGTCCAACTGCCACCGCCATTGGTGCTTACCTGCCATTGGTAAGATGCCACAGCACCGCTTGCTGTTACTGTAAATGTACCGGTATCGCCAAGGCAAATGCTTTGGCTTTGGGGGTTGCCTGTAATGGTAGGTGCTGTACAAGCCGTGGTAGATAAACAGGCTGTACCCACCCCCTGCTGAAACGATACATTATCGATAGCCACGCTAAACACACTTGCATCGTTATAGCCGCAGTTAGGTTCTATGTAAAACAATATGTTTGAAAGGTTAGTGGAAGTGCTCAAATCAAACGTTACGCTTACGTTTACACAACTACGCGCCTGGTCAAACTTCAGCCACATGCCGTTTACATCTGTAAAGCCTACTTCCACACCGTTTATTTTAACCGAGTTGGCGTTTTTATACTGGTTGTCGATCCACATATAAAAGCGCGTTTTATCGTTGGTGTGATTGCTGAAGTATGAATTCGAAATATCGAAGTTCATTACTACTGATGAATTGCCGGTAAAGTTTTGCTGCGGCGTACGCAAAAAGCAGCCGAAGTAATTATTAAACGAACCTGTTTTGCCTATGTAACCGCCTGTGCATCCTCCGCTGGCAGAATAGGTTAGCCCACCGGTTGTACAGCTTGAAGGCGACCAGAACATATTAGTTGGGCCCGACCCTGACTGGGTACTAAAATTTGCATTAGTAGTAAAAGGTTCCGCTGTTGTAATAGTGTTGCCTGTAGCAGTTCTTATATCGCCATCATTGTTGCGTGCTTTGGCATAAAAGCAATAGTTGGTAGAGGCAGTAAGCCCTGTAAGGGTTATGGTATCCCACACGGCCATAGTTTGAAAAACCTCAGTAGTGCCTAAGGTACCGTTAGCCTGCACATACTTGGCAGCCGTAGGGCAATAAATAGAATAAGTAGTAATAGCGGGGTTGGCATCCGGTGTTTCGGGCACTAAGGCTAACTGCATAGTATTAGGCCCTGCATTAAACAAGGAGGGTAAAGAAGGAGCATCGCAGGCAGAGTGGATAGGATATTGCGTGGCGTTTCTATAAGCGCTGGCCAGGCTTGAGGCTACAGCCCTTACGCGGTAGTAGTTAGGCTTATTACCTATGGAGCCTGTATTATGGCTATAAGTGGTTGCACTGCCGGTGTAAACATTGGTCCAGGTGCTGCCATCGGGGCTGTTCTCTAACTCATAAGAAGTGGCGCCTGTAGAGGTTGCCCAACTTAAGCTGATATAGTGTACTGCACCGTTTGGCGGTGCGCCTATAGCAGCTGTTAAACTGGCCGGCACAGGTGGCTGGGCATAGGTGGTAATGGCAAACAGCAAAAACGTTAGGACGGCAAAGTGCCGTAAAAAAGGGTAAACATTGCGCATGTGTCCGGTTGAATTAGGGCTGCAAGTATACCAACAAAAAACTTTCAGTAGTGGCCTTTAACTATCTGAAGGTGTAGGTCTTTTTATTACACCATATCTTGGTTTCAAAAGGCTGTAGGGAGTAGGTAACCGCTTCGTTGTAAAGGTTATATTTTTTGCCTAAAGGTATCTGGTCGCTAACATCAACCTGCTCGCCATAATAAAAGCCCTTCAACCTGCCGTCTAAATCCTGGTAAACTACAATATCGTTATCTACCTCGTAACTAAGCGGTATGTAGCGCTCCAGCCAATACTTCTTGCCGTTATACCAGCACCAGAAGTTATTGCCCCGGTCAGTATAAACAATCAGGTTTTCCTTAACGGTTAAGTTAACGGGTCGGTCTTCCATTAACACGGTTTCCTCGCCGCGGTAATGCACCACCAATTGCTTAAGCTGCGATATATACACCCCAAAGCGCTCCCCTGTCCACCATTCGTTCTGCACGCCTATGTTGGTTTCGTGTACCTCGCCAAACTCAAAGTATTTAAAGTTATTGGCATAGTCAGTGTACATAATAAAATCGCGGTTCATCAAAAAGTTCATGGGCTCAAAGGTTTCCAGCGTTTGTATTTGCCCGTGGTAAAACACTTTAAACGTACCGCTTACATCAACATAAGCAAAAATGTTATCGCCCATTTTAGCGCGTTTAATTTCAGTGCGTTCCAGCACCTGGGTTTGCCCGTTGTAAAAAATATTCAGCTCGCCCAGTGCATTGGTCCAGGCTATAAGGCTATCAGAATAATAAAGCGAATCCTCCCCCGGCCTGAAGAAGGCCTCCAGTTGTTTAAACTCATTACCATATAAAACCTTTATCTGGTTAAAGTTTTGGTACAGCATCCAGTTATCGGTCATGTAATAGCTGGGGTCGGTATCGGTTACGGTATATTGCTTGCCCTTATAGTACACTTTAAGGCGGTTATTTTGCCCTATGTAGGCAAAAATGTTACTGCGGCCTACTTTAAAATTGCGCAGTGGCAGGTTCTCCAGGTAATTGCTTTGGCCGGCATCAAACACATAAACAAAATTGTTTATATCCATAAAAGGGGCCATGCACTGCCCAAAACCCATAAAGCCAAGCAGGCTGAAAAATAAGATTGCGGTGTACTTCACAAATTGCAAGTTGCAGCTAAAGTTTCAAATATCTGTCCAAATAACTAAGGTATATTATAAGGCCTGCCCGCCTTAACAAATATTACGCAGCTATAAATGAAAAAAGGCACCCTAAGGTGCCTGTATTTTAATGCGGGTTGCTGTATTGGTTCTTCATCTGCTCAATCCACTTCTCCCTTTCCTCGGGTGTCATTTGCTGTATCTTTTGCATATCAACCCCCATACCCGGCATAGCAGGGCCTTCGCTCTTCTTATAACCGCTTAAGCTAAACAGGTTTGATGGGTTGGTTCTCTTCTCGGCAGTAATCAAATCAACCTGCACCATTTGGCCGTGGTCTTCCGTTTTAATACGTACGGGGAAACCCGCAGCGCCCTTTGCCTCTAATGCACTGTAAAGGTTGCTTTTGCCGGTATACTGCGATTTTACCTTGCTGAACTCGGCATAATTAGCCATTTCGGTGGTAGTCCACCAGTCCATATCATGTTTGCTTCCCTTCTGTTTAATTTTAACGTGCGTGCAGTTGTAACCGTTCACCTTTTCCCTACCTACTACGGTTACTTCATATTCGCTCTTATCGCCATCGCGGTATTCCTCTTTGTTGTTTACATCCATCTCGGTGTAGGTTTTATCCTTATCGTTCAGCATGTAAATTTTATTCGGTTCGCTTTTAAGGCTAAGTATGGCCATAGCGCCAAAGCCTGCCGGCACATTGGCCGATAGCTTCATTTCGCTGCGGCTGTTGCCGTCCTGGCTGTAAATTTTCATGGTTCCCATTTCGCCCTGGTTGCCACTCATCTTCATCTCCATGTAATACCCCTGGGCAAAGGTTGCTATTCCATACATCATCAATATTGATAATGCAATTAGTTTATTCTTTTTCATTTGGCTTGATTTTAACCGTGAATATACGAACCGCTACAAAACCAATAAAATGATTTTATACCGAAAGCAGAGAGATATGAAAGCAATTAAAACTATTTGTGGGTAACCGCCTGCTTCTGCAGGTTTTCAAAGGTAGTCATGGGGTTTTCTACACTTTGGGTATTGGTCATCCAATCAGGTATGGTACCACCGGGGTTGCTGCTGTATTCGTTGGTAACTTCGGTACCGCCTGCTTTAGGCACAAACTTCCATACGGCTACCATTTGCTCAATACGCACAACGCCTTCCTGTTCTTTCAGGTATTTGGGCTCCGAGGTTTCAGTCATAATTATGGTGCCGTTAGGCTCGCGCTCCACCTTAATGCGTAAAACACAGTCGCGGTCGGATACGGGCCAGGGGGCATTAAACACCATGTGGGCAATAAACTCGTTGGCATTAAGGCGGGCAACAACTTTGGCGCTTTTACAACGCGGCACCCAGTTAGGGTAGTTATCAAAGTCCGTTAACAGGCGAAGCATGTCTTCGGGGCTGTTAGATACCAGCATAACAGCTTTGGCATCGCGCAGCTTGCCCCATTTGCTCTTTTTGGTAAAAATCTTGATGCCTTTCTTCTCCTGTTCGTACACCCATTCATTAACCTGTTGAGCGCTTCTCCAGGAGCCCAGCGTAAATAACGCAAGGAATAAAATCAATATTTTACCGCTTTTCCGCATGTCCGATGCAAATTTATTTAAATAACAGCGGATTTCGAATATTGTTGTGCGAATATTCCGCAATTATTTTTGAACAAAATTGTGGGGATATGACGGCACCATCCTGCAAAGGTTTAAGCGCAGGGGCTGTTAAATTTAAAGGTGGTGAAAAACGGGTTGGTTAGCGGCCTAAACCCTTAATGGTTCTGCCGGCGCTGCTCAGTTTCTGCATGCTCTTCATCATCTTCTTCATCTCCTCAAACTGCTTCAAAAACTGGTTAACCTCCTGTATGGTATTACCGCTGCCCTTAGCCAAACGCTGCTTGCGCTTGCCATCCAGCAAATCGGGGTTGCTGCGCTCGTTAGGCGTCATAGATAGGATGATGGCTTCAACTTTCTTAAAGCTATCGTCGTTAATATCAATATCCTTAACGGCCTTGCCTACACCGGGTATCATACCCAGCAGGTCCTTAACGTTACCCATCTTTTTAATTTGGGCTAACTGGGCAAGGAAGTCGTTAAAGTCAAACTGCTCCTTACGTATTTTGGCTTCCAGTTCGCGGGCCTTCTTCTCGTCGTAGTGCTGCTGGGCCTTTTCTACAAACGAAACAATATCGCCCATGCCTAAAATACGGCTGGCCATACGGTCCGGGTGGAAAACATCCAGCGTATCCACCTTCTCCCCTGTTGAAACAAACTTAATAGGCTTGCCAACGGTGTAAGAAATAGTAAGTGCCGCACCACCACGGGTATCGCCATCTAACTTGGTAAGCACTACGCCATCAAAGTTCAGGCGGTCGTTAAAGGCTTTGGCCGTGTTAACGGCATCCTGACCGGTCATGGAGTCCACCACAAACAAAATCTCGTCAGGATTGGTTTTAGCCTTTACTGCCGCAATTTCATTCATCATCTCCTCGTCAACCGCTAAGCGGCCGGCGGTATCTATTATCACCAGGTCTAACCCCTGGGCCTTAGCCTGGGCTATACCGTTAAGGGCAATTTCAACCGGGTTCTTATTCTCCTTTTCGTGGTAAACAGGTATGCCTATCTTCTCCCCTAATACAATCAACTGGTCGATAGCCGCAGGGCGGTAAACGTCGCCTGCCACCATTAAGGGGCGCTTGTATTTTTGGGTTTTAAGAAAGTAGGCCAGCTTGTGTGTAAAAGTGGTTTTACCGCTACCCTGTAAGCCGGCAATAAGTATTACTGCGGGGTTGCCTTTAATGTTAAAGTCGGCTGCTTTGCCGCCCATCAATTTCGTTAACTCATCGTAAACGATCTTGGTCATTAACTGGCCCGGCGAAACCGCAGTTAACACGTTCTGGCCAATGGCTTCGTCCTTAATCTTATCTGTAAACTCCTTGGCAATCTTATAGTTTACGTCGGCCTCAACCAATGCCTTGCGGATTTCCTTAACCGTTTCAGCAATGTTCAGCTCCGTTAATTTGCCCTGGCCTTTTAGCGATTTAAACGCACCTTCTAACCGTTCCGATAAACCTTCAAACATCTTTATATCCTCCCAACCCTCCCAGAAAGGAGAGGGCTAATTTTAAGTTTTACTTTTTAGGGCTGCAAATGTAAGATAGATAGGGGAATTTGAAAGGGCGGCCCCCTAGCCTAATGTGCAGCGCAGTTATCACCCACTTTGCTTATACTTGATAAGCAAAAGGACTACATGCGCAACATACTATTGGCACTATGCTTAATAAGCCTGCTATACGGCTGTAATAAAGAAAGGGTTTACAAATACATTGAGGTTACCGAAATGCAAAGCCCCCTGGGAGGTGTTGAAACCGACTACCGGCCCGAGCAGGAGATAAAGGCGGAAACAGATAGCGCTGCTTATATGCAGGCTTTTCAAAAGTTTTGCATTGCTGCAAGGGCTAATGCCGAAATAGTAGCCAAAACAGGCAACAGCGTGGCTAAACCCACCCGCTTTAAACTAATGGACGATACCGGTACAGACCTTGTACCTACCCTTACCTTTGCCAATAAGGAGGAGCGTGAGCAGGAAGTAATAGACCTGGT
>CAZUHU010000153.1:0-9225 GCA_964620645.1 uncultured Chitinophaga sp. | reverse complement strand
ATTCCCTCCCACACCACAAACAAACCCTGCTTAACAGCGGGGTTTTTTGTTTTTAGGAAGTAGCGGTTCGCTCATTTGCATCCACCCCAAAGAATCCTCACCTTTACAACAAACGCCTCATAATGGATTCATACGGAAACATACTGTTGGTAGCTATGCCTGTTTTTCTGCTGCTGATTTTAATTGAAATGTTGTGGGGGTGGTGGAAGAAAGGGGAACATCAGCCGGTGGTTGATACGGTATCGAGCCTTACCTCGGGAATGACCAACATTTTAAAAAGCACCCTGGGCTTAACTCTGGTAATTGTAAGCTACAGTTGGCTGCAAAGTCATTTACATTTAATGCAGTGGCCAAAGCAAAGCGTGTGGCCCTACATCATTACTTTTTTGTTTATGGATTTTACCGGCTATTGGGCGCACCGCTTTCAGCACCGGGTAAACTTTTTCTGGAACCACCACATTGTTCATCACAGCAGCGAGGAGTTTAACCTGCCCTGTGCGCTAAGGCAGGAGATAGCTGTGCTAACCAATGTTTATACACTGATGATGATACCGCTGGCTTTACTTGGCGTTGCACCTGAAGTGCTGGCTATTGTAGGCCCTATTCATTTATTCAGCCAGTTTTGGTACCATACCCGTTATATAGGCAAGCTTGGTTTTGTAGAATACATTCTGGTAACCCCTTCGCACCATAGGGTGCACCATGCTATGAATGACCTTTACATGGATAAAAACTTCAGCCAGGTGTTTATAGTGTGGGACAGGCTGTTTGGTACTTACCAGGAAGAACTGGACAGCGAACCCTGTGTGTATGGTATGCGTCGCCCTGCGCAGACGTGGAACCCGTACATTATAAACTTTAAGCATTTGTGGAGCTTGATTTCGGATGCCTGGCATACACAAAGCTGGCGCGATAAGCTGCGTATTTGGTTTATGCCCACTGGCTGGCGCCCGGCGGATGTGCAGGAGCGTTACCCGCTGTTTACCATAAACCATATGAACGAGCTGAAAAAGTACGACCCCGTATATAGCAAGCTGTTTCGTGCATTTAGCATTGTGCATTTAAGCGCTATTTTTTTATTGCTGTGTTTTTTGTTTTACAGGTTTGGTGAAATAAGCGAACGGGAAGCCTTTATCAATGGTGTTTTTCTGTTGACGGCCATATTTGGTTTTACTTCCTTTTTGGATAAAAAGACCTATGGTTTGATAGCTATGCTTGCCGTTGCCGGTGCGGTGGTAGCTTATTGTTTGTTGAAGCAGGAGTGGTTTGGTTTAAATTCCTTTATGCCGTATGGCTCCTTTGTTGTTACCTTATACTTTCTGCTTAGTTCCTTAAGCGCTGTATGGTTTTACGCCCGCGAGTTCAAGCCTGCTGAACAAATGGCTGCCGAAGGCAGCGTTATATGACATTGATTGCATTAACAAATAAGTGCAATTGAATGACTTCGCTCATTCTCCGCATTAAAGTGCTGCTCTAATTTTGTTTCATCTCTTAATGAACCAAACCCGTGGAGTATGAAACGATTAATGTATTTATCCGCAGCCGTACTATTATTTATGGCGGCATGCAATAACCCCAAACCAAAAGAAACGGAAACACCAGCCGCAACTGCAGTATCACCCGAAGACAAGGAGCTATTGGAAAATGCCCAGACTATATTTAAGCCGCTTCCCGCTACTGCAGAGAAAGCGGATAATAAACTAACGCCCGAAAAAATAGCCTTGGGCAAAATGCTGTATTACGATACACGCCTTAGCAAAACAGGTAACAACAGCTGCAATAGCTGCCATAACTTAAGCACCTTTGGTGTAGATAACCTGCCTACGAGCAAGGGCGACGCCGGAAAGTTCGGAGCGCGTAACTCGCCAACAGTATTAAATGCTGCCACACACGATTTTCAGTTTTGGGATGGCCGTGCTAAAGATGTGGAAGAGCAAGCCGGCATGCCGGTTTTGAATCCTGTTGAAATGGCAATGCCGAGTAAAGATTTTGTAGTAAACAAACTGAAGGGAATTGCTGAGTATAAGGATATGTTCAAAGCGGCTTTTCCTGACGATAAAGATGCGTTGACATACGCCAACATGGAGAAGGCTATTGGCGCTTTTGAAAGAACATTGATTACCCCATCTGCTTTTGATAAATACCTTGCAGGTGATATACAGGCGTTAAATGCCGATGAACGTGCCGGCCTTAAGCAGTTTATTACGGTGGGTTGTAACCAGTGCCATGTAGGCAGCAACCTGGGCGGTACCATGTTTCAGAAGTTTGGCCTTTATACCGACTATCGTCCGCTTACCAATAGCAAAGGAACTGACAACGGTAAGATGGATTTAACCAAACAGGCATCGGACAAGGATATTTTTAAAGTACCCGGCATGCGCAATGTGGCTAAAACACAACCATATTTTCATGATGGTAGCGTAACCGACTTAAAAGAGGCGGTGCGCATTATGGGTAAAACACAGCTAAACAAAGATTTGACGGAAGCGCAGCTTAACGCTATAGTTACCTTCCTGAACACACTTACCGCCGATGTGCCTGAGGATGCTAAGAAAGCTCCGGAGGCGTTGGCTCAAAAATAAATCTACTTGTGCCCATAGTAGAGCGCCCCTTTTAGGGGCGCTTTTTTATTATAACCCATTCAGAATTTTATATTTTCGAAAAAAAGAGAGTTATGAAAAAGTTGTATTTATTTATTTTCATTTTAACAGTGCTCATTTCATCTTGTAAAAAAGATGAAACTCCACAGGATTGCACCCCAACTGTTGTGGAAGTAAATAATGATATAAGCAGCCCAACCACCTGGGAGGACTGCCACGTTTATGTAATTGGTGTAAACCAGATTAGCGTTACCAGTACACTAACTATTCAGCCGGGTGCTATTGTTAAGTTTAAGGATATAGTTGGCGACAACTCTATTTTGGTTAGCAATTCAGGCCGTATTTTGGCTGAAGGAACAGCATCAAAACCAATAATTTTTACCTCCTACAAGGATGATAGCAACGGTGGAGATAACAATGGCGATGGAAGTGCGACAAGTGCTGCGCGTGGCGATTGGGGCGGCATAATCATTAACAGCAACAACTGTAAGTTCACCTACTGTAAATTTTTATACGGTGGCGAGGGCCCCGGTAGTGGCGCAGGCCAGCCTACTTTGGAATTTTCGTACTACTATGGCAAAATAGACCATTGCACTTTTGCCTATTGCGGTGGCGAAACTAGCTATAACGGTTACGGCGTTGTTGATGCCAACAGTTGCAACAATCCTCAGTTTAGCATAACAAACAGTACATTTTACGGCTGTATTAAGCCTATGTTCCTAAACCCTGCAATCAGTGTAGATAACAGCAACACCTTCCATAACCCTAATAACAGCGCAGAGAAAAACCAACTGAACGGTATTTTTATAACCGGCGACCCTAACGAGCCAACTACGGATGTAAGTTGGACCGAAGATGAAGTGCCTTTTGTTGTTACCGGTTCTATTGCTATTGGCGATGGACTTAAACTGATTTTGGCCTCCAATGTTATTATTAAAGTGGCGGACCTTCCATCACCGGGCTACAACCGTATCGACATAAAAGAGGGCTTTAGCACCATACAGGGCCATGATTTACCGGGTGTAGTTTTTACCAGCTATAAGGATGATACCTTTGGTGGCGATACCAATGGCGATGGCAGTGCAAGTGCGCCTTCAGCCGGAGATTGGTATGGAATTCTTGACCTGTCTGCTACAATTACTACAAATAATCACTGCTACAATTGGGGCAATGTTTATTATGCGCAGTATCCATAAGCTTTTTAAAATTAAACCCTATTTAAGCGGGGCTTCTTTAAGCCGTTGCTTTAGTTCTGAAATGTAATCGTCATACGCCTTGCGGTGTTCAATGTCTTCAGGGGCTGCGTTTTCGTAAGCAAGTTTTTTAAGCCGAACGTTTTCACTATCGAAAAAAGCAATTTCCTGGGTGCTAAAGGAGGTTGAAACAGGTTTGGTGACCAACTCATATCCTAATTTGATTAAGGTGCGTCCGGCTACGCGTTCAAATATTTCAATCTCTTCGCTGCTAAGTTCTTTAGGAAATTTGTTGGTGTTGTTTTTAATAACAGGCTTAACAAGGTTGTTCCACATGCTGCCTGCCAGTGAAGTGTTTTGCGCCTCCTCAGATTTGTAGTAATCTAAAATAGCATCAGAATAGCGCAGGCCGGTTTTGTCACAGATTTCTTTCACCACCTCTCGTGGGTTATCTAGAAGTTTGCGATAGTTGAACATGGTGTATTCTTCTTCAGAAAGCCGTTGAACGTAGCTTAACGCTCTTTCTTGTTCTTCAGCCCATTTTACTGCCAGGTGGTAAATGTGTTTTTCCCCTATTAAAACACGCTTAAAGGAGCAGGCAACATCTCTTCCATCGCGATAGAGATATATTATGAAGGGGTTAAAGCCGGCTTCAGTAAACAAATGTAAGTGGTTTACAGCTTCAAGGCTTTTACAACACCAGGTGGCCTTTGCATTTTGGCTGGCCTTGTAATTGTGCAAGACAATGAATAGGCTTATCAAAGATCTTTTTTTGCAAGCTGAAGCAATTTCCTTTCTGTCAAAATTTAAATTCCATTGTACGGGGTTGCGCTCAATAAGTGGGCAAACGTCATTAACAAGGATTTTAAAGTTCTCCTGATTATCGAGGTCGCCGTAGAATTTAACAAGCGGGGCAAACACATTAATAATATGAGGCGGATGCGGTGCAATAAGTTCCGGCAATTGATTCAACATAACACGCAACAGGTTAGAGCCGGACCTCTGCGTACCAATCATTTGTATAGACTTAAACACTCTGTACAGCTTTAAAAATATATCGCACCAATAAGCCTAAAGGGCCGCTGCATTGCGTTCCACTTTATAAAATCTCTCACGCGCTGTGAAATTACTAACCGGTAAATTAGCAGGCGTCCATTTCCAAACAATTTCTTTGTTGGGGGTTACCTCCATTACATAAACCTCTCCTTCAATAACGTAATTGTTTACTGTAACAAGAATATTGCCATTAGGCAATGGCTGGCAGTAACCTTGTGTAATGCTGAAAAATTTTTCTGAAGGAGCGGCACCATAACTCCATTCGGTTTTACCGGTTAAAGGATTCAAAATTCTTATTTCAGAATGCAGGCTATCATTTTTGTCGTAAACGTCGTTTACAAAATAAATGATTCGGCCATCGCTTAGCATTTGCGGACAGTGCTGCCCTCCATAACTATCCGGCTGAAAGCGAAACCACCTAACATTAAAATTTTCGGGATCAAGAATGGCCATAAAATTGTTCCTGAAATCGCTTACTAAAAGGCCACCTTGCCTAAAGGCGCTATCCTTTTTCTCTAACGGATTTGGCGGGATAATTTGAACATAGTTTATGTGAAAGAACTCCTGATAATAGGACTCTTCGGGAAAATGAAAGCGGCGAACCAGTTGAAGGTTTTTATGAATAACGGAATCCTGCGAGAATGGTAAGTAATCTTCCAGCTGATCAGCCAGGGTTATAAAACTTTGCCTGCGCACTATTTTCCCTTGCAGATTAACAGTGTAAAGCACATCCATGTCTATCTGCGACGTATCCTTATAGCGGCTTTTTTCTTTTGTAAGAAAAAGAATATTGCTGTCTTTATCCATTACAATGGAGTGGTGCGGCTCCATGTTTATGCTCCACAAAACGCTTGAATCGTAAAAACAGGAAATACCACCTTCCTCATTTTTGCCTACGTAACGGTGTTTATCAATGGTTAGGTCTAATGCGCCATTTCGTTGTTTAACCAATTTGCCATTCATATCATAATAAGTGGCGCCTGCAACGCAGTTAACACCATTAAAACTTAATGTTGGTTTGTAAAGGCTTATCTCGGCTGGTTTTGGTTGCTGTGCAATTGCACTTACTGCGGTTAACACGCACAAAAAATGGAGCACATGTTTTGTGCTCAAAAACAGTGTTTTCATCGCGCCCAAAAAAAGGCAAATGCCGCCTTACTGCATAACGATTTTTGTGATTTAACAGGCGTTAACTTCAGTTTTTGTCTGATTACAAGCGGTACATAAACCGCTTAAATGCACTGAACTATTTAAGCGAGTTAAGTAAAATGAGGGCGTCAGAATTTCCCGGCGCAATAGTTAGCGCCTTGTTCAAATAAGCTTTTGCACTATCGCTTTGCTCCATTGTTTTAAACACACGCGCTATGTTGATGTAGGCTGCGGCTTCGTTTGGCAATTCTTTGATAGCCGCTTTGTTTACCAATACAGATTCGGCGTATTGGCCTAAGCGGAAATAGACGAAGCTCAGTTTTTCATAACCGGTGTAATCCTTAGGGCTGCCTTTAATAAAAGTTTCAAGCAGGGGCACGGCTTCAACCGGCCGCCCACTGTTGATTAACAGGTTTGATAAGTTAAGATGGATTTGATAATAGGTGTTATTTAGTTGCAGGGCCTTTTGATAAGCAACAATGGCGCTGTCCGGCATATTCAATTGTTCGTACGCTCTGCCTAAATCAAAGGCCACATTAAAGAATTTGGGATAGATATCCAGCGCTTTTCTGAAATGGCTTACGGCATCTAACTGCATTTGACGCTGGCTAATTGAGTTTTTGGGGTCCATGCTTTCCGCCATTAAAACATGCCCAAGAAGGTTGTGTGCCTGTGCAGATTCGTTTAGGCCTTCAATGTCATGTTGCATTAAAGTCAGCTTATCGTACCACTGAAAGTTTCGCGTAAAGGTAATTGTGCTGTAGCAAACCAATGTTACAGCTAAAAAGTACTTTGCAGTGGGGGGCAAAATTGCAAGATTGGTTGTGCTTAAGGCTTTGAATACATATAACATGGCCCAGGCTAACAGAATTGCGAGGCCAATTGAAGGAGCCAGCATGTATCTGTCGCCCATCATGCCCGGAATGGTGAAGAACACATTGGAGAGGGATAAAAGGAAGATAAGTATAAATGAAATGCTAACAGCGAAAACCAATCTTTTATGGGTGATGGAAAGCAATAACAATATTGCCATCAGCACAATAAGCACTGCCCCACAAATAGCTTCTATATCAGCAAATGAGGCCGGGGATATTACGCTGTAGCCATAATAAAAGTATAGAGGATAAGGAAGCAGCAGGCTTTTAATGTAACGTAACGACACCACTGAACCGGTTGCTAAACGTACAGAAAGAGGCGAAAAACTTTGTACAGGGGCTTCAACAAAATCCAGCGGCCGGTCCGTTACACCGGGAGAAATGGTAGGTAGTAATATGGGCGTTGCTGCAACAGTATCGACATTTGTTATTACAGGAGTTAAAATTTTGGCAGTATCAACCACAGGGATAGTTGCCACATTTTTTTTGAGGCTGTTATTTTTGGCATATTCCTCCTGTTCAATTTTGGCTAGCTGCTGGTGCTTATTGTAAACTATTACATCTGAAACAATAACCACACTTACAAGGTAAACAAAGAAACCCCCAACAAACTTCGCATACCATCCTTTTCCAACACTAAATACGTAACCCGCCAGTGCTAACAGCATAAGCAGCATTTCAATATCCGGCCCTTTGCCGTTGGCAGTGTCGTAAACGTTTATGCTAAGGCCTACAGTGGCAGCAATACCCAAAAGTATTTTGTGGTAATTTTTCCGGGGCCAAAAAACAGGCAACATACAAATGGCAGCTACCAAAAGGGCAGGGGCAATATTAGAAGTGGCCATAAGAAACGTTGCCAACGCCGTTTGAACAATGTATAAGGCTGCAAGAAGAAACTGCATTGGTCTTTCAACCCGCCAATACAAAGCAATTAGCAATACAAGGTTAACCACGTAGGGCGCAGTGTTTACATAAGGCGTCAACCGCGGTTCAATGGCCATTAATACGGCTTCAAAAACAAGCAGCGCAATTATTTGCGGAACCAAAGATTTATTGAATAAAAAGAGGGCTGCTGATATAGCGAGGGTAATTACAAGCAGCCAATCGTGCTTTAGGCCGGTAAGAAAAAAAACAACTACGGGAGCAATAGCAACGATGAATAAAAGGTAAGGCAAGGCCTTTTTTAGCAGTGTCCACACAAATGAAACGAGGGATAGAAAAGCCTTTTTGATTTTGGCAAACAGCAGCGCAATATTGGCAAGTACTGTAGCTCCTACAGTACTTGCTAAAACTCCAAAAAGAAAAACAAACTTAAGCCTGGTAGAATAGCCTGACATGAACAATAAAGAGATTAACGACAATACCACCGAAGCCCCGATTGCCATTGCAAATTGAGCATTAACTGCCACCAGCATTAAAGGAATGATTAGCGCGAAAGTAAAAGCGGTGGGCTTGGTTAACAGCGCCAGGGTATAAAAAACTACTGAAAGCAGGCTACTGGTTAGAATACCCTTTAAAGGAGTACGTAATGCCCAGTGCAGCGCTAATACCGAAAAGAGCAAAGACAATATCTCATCGCGGTTTTTAATGCTTGCTACCGCTTCGGTGTGCAAGGGGTGCGCAATAAAAAGTAGTACTGCAATAAATGGCAGTAACGGTAGTTGCGACCTTGCAAAAATGGTTTGCAATAAGCGGAACAATGCCAGGCACAGCAGAAAGTAAATGAGAAGGTTAATAAAGTGCGATACATGCGGATTATCTCCGAAGATTTGGTGCTCAATTGCAAAAGTGACCAAAACTAAAGGGCGGTAGTCGTAGCTATACCCCATTTCATCACTATAATAAGGTGAGGTAAAAATGGTTGGTATGGCCTTTATGCCCTGCGAGGTAAGCTTGTGGTTTTGTGTTACAAGCTCATCATCAAGATTATAATTATTAGGTAGAGTATTGATGTAAAGCCCTGCAGAAAAAAGCAGAATTACAAGTGTATAGAAATGGGTTTGGAGGAAAGAGGATGATGGCGCTTTAACTTTAGCGGTTACCGGTTTTTTGTCAGTCTTACTCATAAGCTCCTTCCTTTTGCAAGGATAAACCTTTGCTTATAATGCTCATAATATATATATGGTGGCAGATTTAAAAGGCTGGGATAAATACCATTAAGCAGGGGGATGTTATAGTAATACAGCAGTTTACTGATAAATGCAAAAAAGGTTCTTATACGAAAAAGAGGTTGTTTGCTGAACAGCTTTTTCTTAAGCGCTGCCACGTGTAATTGCGATTCGGCTCTGTAGCGCTCGGGCTCCTGCATAGAAAGTTGCCTGCCATGTATGCGAAACCCGCCCAACAATACAT
>CAZUHU010000152.1:0-9232 GCA_964620645.1 uncultured Chitinophaga sp. | reverse complement strand
AAACGAAAGACCTGAGCAGCCTGCGCGTGTTGGGCACCGTTGGCGAACCCATAAACGAAGAGGCCTGGGAGTGGTACCACCACAACGTAGGCAAAGGCCGTTGCGATATTGTGGACACCTGGTGGCAAACGGAAACAGGAGGGGTGCTTATATCGCCCATGGCAACTGTTACGCCACTAAAGCCCAGCTTTGCTACGCTGCCTATGCCGGGTGTGCAGCCTGTGCTGTTGAACGAAAAAGGAGAGGAGATAAGCGGCAATGGTGTAGATGGTAATCTCTGTATTAAATTCCCGTGGCCGGGTATGGCGCGCACGGTGTATGGCGACCACAACCGCTTTAAGCATACCTACTTTAGCACTTATGCCGGTTACTACTTTACGGGCGATGGCTGCCGCCGCGATTTGGATGGCTACTACCGTATTACCGGCCGGGTTGATGATGTAATAAACGTTAGCGGCCACCGTATTGGCACCGGCGAAATTGAAGACGCTATTGACGAGCACCAACAGGTAGTGGAAACGGCAGTAGTAGGTTACCCGCACGATATTAAAGGACAGGGTATTTACGCCTTTGTAATTTGCCACGGCAAGGTTGCCGATGAAGAAGCCCTGCGCAACGAAGTGAAGAAAATTGTAACAGATAAAATTGGACCCTTTGCACGGCCCGATAAAATACAGGTAGTGCCCGGCCTGCCTAAAACCCGCAGCGGCAAAATAATGCGCCGCATACTGCGCAAAATAGCTGAAGGCGATACCGGTAACTTAGGTGATACCACCACCTTGCTCGACCCTTCCGTTGTTGAGCAGATTAAAGCAGGGGCGTTGTAGCCTGTTGTCTTAAATCAAGTAATGTCCCCGTATTAAGGGATTGACATTGCGGCATATTACACGTTTGTTTGTAGAGTTAGGATAAACAAACATTCAATATGAAAGCAGCGCAGGGCATTAAAGAACTGTTTAAACAGGAAACGGGCACACCTAACGAAAAGCCCGAGGTAATTTCGTACCAAACCATGCAGTTTATTGTTGGTGGTATTGCGCTGGCACTGCCTCCCGTGGTTTGGGTGTTCTATAGCATACTGGAATCGCATGTGGCAAGCCCACTAAGTGCCATAAGCGAGTATTACTATACCATAATGCGCGATGTGTTTGTGGGTAGTTTGTGCATGGTTTCCTTGTTTTTGTTTGCCTACAAGGGCTACCCTAAGAAAGGAATGCTAATAAGCGAGAATGTGATTTTTAATACTGCCGGCGCTTTATGCGTATTGGTAGCGCTGTTTTCTATGAATATGGATAAGGATGTATGTGAGATAAACAACAAACCGGTAGAGATTTGCGGAAAGCTGGTAGCCCTTGATCACCGGGAATGGTTCGGCTGGATTCATAACGGAGCAGCAACCTTGCTGTTTATCATATTGGGCTTTGTATCACTTTTTCTGTTTACCAAAACCGATAGTAAACAGAACCTTACCCCCGAAAAAAAGAGGCGTATACTGATTTACCGTATTTGCGGTGCAGTAATTTGGGGCGCTTTGCTATTCTATATTATTTGCAATCTACTAAATGTGCCATGGCCATCGCTTTTGTTTGCCATTGAATTCATTTGCCTCGAGGCATTCGGCATATCGTGGCTTGTAAAGGCAAAACCTAAGGAACTGTTTAAAGGAGGGCCGCCGCCGGAGCCATCAACGGAGCAACAGCCTTAAAATAAAAAAGTCCCGGCCGAAGCTCAGGACTTTTTTATGTCGTAGACGGTTACTACTACTTTGCAGCAGCAGCAGTGTCAGTTGTTGCAGTTGCAGAAGAATCAGCAGGAGCAGCAGCCTCTGGGCTTACGCTTTCAGCAGAAGTGCTTACAGCAGTTGAATCAGCAGGAGTAGCATCACCACCTTCAGCTGGTTTGTTGTTGCAAGAAGCAAGAACGAAAACTGAAGCAGCAACAAAAGCGAAAAATAACTTTTTCATTGTCTTGGTTTTAGTTTTAATTGGTTAATTAAATTGACGGGCAAATATAGTCAGCGAAATTCTGCTTTTCCAAATTTTCCTTAAATTTTTTCCTCATGGTTATCAACACGTTAGCCTTAGGATGTCCTGTTTACTTCTCTCTAAAGAAGATATTTACGGGCACTCCGGTAAAGTCAAAACTCTCCCGAAGTTTGTTCTCCAGGTAGTTTCGGTAGGCCTCCCTAACGTATTTAGGGTGGTTAGTAAAAAAGGCAAAAGAGGGGGTATGTGTAGGCAATTGAGTAACGTACTTTATCTTAATAAGCTTGCCGTCCGTAGCCGGTGGGCTGTATTGCTCAATGGCCTTAAGCATAATTTCATTAAGCTGGCTGGTGGGTATTTTGCGGTTTTTATTAGCGTAAACCTGCTCAATTGTTTCAATAATGCGGAAGATGCGCTGCTTTTCGATTGCTGATATAAAGATAACAGGCACATTGTTGAAAGGGGCCAGCTTTGACTTTATCTGCGCTTCAAAATCGCGGGCGGTATTGGTGGATTTATCAATTAAGTCCCACTTGTTAACCGCCACCACTATGCCACGGCGCTTTTTAATGGCCATTTTATAAATGCTGAGGTCCTGGTGGGTAATGCCTTTGGTAGCATCCAACACTACAAGGGCTATATCGGCCTCGTCCAGGGCTTTCACTGCACGGATAACCGAGAAGAACTCCAGGTTTTCCTGCACTTTGGCCTTACCGCGTATGCCGGCCGTATCTATCAATATTAGTTGTTTGCCGAATTTGTTGTAGGTGCTGTGTACTGAATCACGGGTTGTGCCGGCAATATCTGTAACAATGTTGCGCTCTTCGTCTAACAAAGCATTTACCAATGATGACTTGCCTACGTTAGGTTGCCCGATAATGCACACTTTAGGTATGTGCGGGGCGTCATCCTCTTCTTCTACCTCATCAGGTATGCGCTCGTTAATGGCATCCAGTAACTCACCGGTGCCTGAGCCCGTCATAGAAGCAATAAAGAATACATTATCCATACCCAGGCTGTAAAACTCGTTAGCGTCGTGCAGGCGCTCGGTATTATCCACCTTGTTTACTACTACAAAAACGTTTTTTTGGTGTTTGCGCAATAGCTTGGCAAACTCATCGTCGAGGGCAGTCATACCGGTGTGGGCATCTACTACAAACAGCAGCAGGCTGGCTTCCTGTATGGCTATAAGCACCTGCTCGCGTATGCCTTTTTCAAACACATCTTTTGAATGGGGCACAAAACCGCCCGTATCAATTACGTTGAATTTCTTTTTGCCCCATTCGCACTCTCCGTAAATACGGTCGCGCGTTACGCCGCTCATATCATGCGTAATGGCTTTCTTCTCGCCGATTAAACGGTTGAATAGGGTTGATTTGCCTACGTTGGGCCGTCCTACTATAGCTACTGTAAATCCCATGTTTTATTATTTAGCCTTTAGCTTTCGTAGCCAAAGTTACGCAGTGTGTTTTCACTGTTGCGCCACTTATCTTTTACCTTAACTACCAGTTCAAGGTGAACCTTCTTGCTTACAAAAGATTCGATGGCTTCGCGGGCATCAATGCCGGTTTTCTTTATAGACTCTCCGTTTCTGCCAAGGATAATCGCCTTTTGCGATTCGCGCTCCACATAAATGGTACATTTTATACGGTCAATACCTTCTGATTCCTGGTAGCTGTTAACCTCCACTTCGCAAGAATAGGGAACTTCCTTCTGGTAGTTCAAAAATATCTTTTCGCGTATAATTTCTGAAACGAAGAAGCGCACATTGCGGTCTGATAGCTGGTCTTTATCAAAGTAAGCCGGCGAATCGGGCAGGAGGGAACTTATCTTTTTGATAAGGCTCTCGCGGTTAAGCCCTTTTTCAGCAGAAATAACGATTAACTCAGCACCGGGTAATATCTTACTCCAGCGGTCAACCAGTTTAACGGCGTCTTCTTCCTTGTATAAATCAGCCTTGTTTATAACCACTAATACGGGCACCTTGGTGTTTTTCAAAAAGTCAATCAAGTGTTGCTGCTCCTCGTCCTTTTGGTATTTATCGGTTACAAACAGAAACACGTCAGCATCCTCCAGGGCCTGTTCTACAAAGTTGTTCATCTTCTTATGTAGTTCGTAGGCAGGCTGGTTTATAAAGCCCGGCGTATCGCTAAACACCAATTGGTAATCATCGCCATTTATAATACCCAGAATACGGTGGCGGGTGGTTTGCGCTTTAGGGGTAGTAGCCGATAGCTTTTGCCCTAAAAGGGCGTTCAGCAAGCTGCTTTTACCCACATTAGGTAAACCTACAATATTGATATATCCGGCTTTATGGCTCATACAAAGGGCGGCAAAAATAACAAAGATGGGCGGCTATTCCCATCTTTCGCACTAATTAGCAGGTAGGGCAACTCTATTAGTTGATTGAACGTCATATTTTTGTCATAATAGTTTTAAAAGCGGCCTAATAGCCCCAATACCCCCTGTTTTCGTTAATTTTATTAAGGTTAGGTTCCTGGGATATTGAACCGTGAGCGCCAATGAGCAGTATAAATGTTCCCTTAAATTACTTAAAACGTCTCGCGCTGGTAATTTGCGCTTGCGCGGCAATGGTATTTACCAGCAGGGGGCAAGGCTTTTTACCAACTAAAGGCACAGATTTCTGGTTCGCTTTTCCGTATTTCCCCAATGCTGCTATTTGGAACAAGCGCTTTGATGTATTTATCACTTCTAACGTAAGCACCAGTGGAGTGATAGAGATACCGGGACAGGGGTGGAGCCAATCTTTTACCGTTACCGCTAACCAAACAACTACTATAACGGTACCAACACTTGCGGCAGAGAATACCAATTCGGATGCAGTAGAAAACCGGGGGATACACCTTACCAGCCAGCAGCCGGTAAGCGTTTTTTCTATCTGCATTCAGTCGTATAGTTCAGATGGTACACAGGTTTTTCCTACCCCCTCATTGGGCACCAACTATTGCATTGCAAGTTATCACGGCTTATCTCCCGGAGATACCTTGTGTTCGCAGTTATTGATTGCTGCAACAGAAGATGGCACACAAGTTAGAATTACCCCGCAGGCTACAACAATGGGCGGTCATGTTGCCGGTGTTCCCTTTACTGTAAATCTGAATCAGGGCCAAACCTATCAGCTAATCGCAGCGTCCGAAACCAGCGATTTAACGGGCACATTTATCGAAGCAACCGATAGCAGCGGAGCATGCCGGCCCTTTGCCGTTTTTAGCGGCACAGGTTGTAGCAACGTACCGTCCAACTGTTTTTCGTGCGATATTTTGTTTGACCAGGCCATTGCAACCCCATTTTGGGGTAAAAGCTATTACGCGGCGCCTTACTCGTTTGCCACGCAATACACCTTGCGTATTCTTGCCCAGCAAAACGGAACTACCTATTCTGTAAACGGCGGTGCTGCGGTTGCTCTTAATGCGGGTCAGTTTACTGAGATAAACAGTATTACAACAGCTACCTGCATACAGGCAAACAAGCCCATAAGTGTGATACAATACATGGAGGGCAGTTCATGTGCGGTGAATGGTGACCCCTCTATGACCTACCTGAACAGCGAGGAACAGAAGATTGATAATGTAACCTTCAGCACGGTGTCCTCCATGGTTATTACACAACACCTGGTTAGTGTAATAATGAAAAGCGCTTACGTAAATCAGCTAACGTTAGATGGGGCTCCTGTTCCTTCAGGCGCTTTTACTGTTTTCCCTTTTTGCAATACGTACTCCTACGCAAACTTAAACCTTACACAAGGTAGCCATACGCTTGATGCAGATAGCGGTTTTGCAGCCTATGTTTACGGTACGGGTGCTGCCGAAAGTTATGCGTATTCTGCAGGTTCGTACAACAGGGTACAACCAATTCAGGTGGACTCTAATTTTTGTAATACCGATAGCATTGTGCTCGGTAAATCGGGCTTGTACTTTAATCAATGGTGGAGTACGGCTGGTGACCTTGCTACTAACATTCACACGGGGCCAACGTTTACCATTTATCCGCCAATAGTGTCGCAGGTTTATGTTTTGCATGCTGATGAAACGATATCAGGCTGCGAAAAGCTCTTTTACTTTAATGTGGAATCGCCTATTGCACCGGTGGTAGATGCTACAGCCTCGGCAGATACGGTTTGCCAATATCAACCGGTTATACTGCAGGCCGTAGTAAGTCCGGCCGGTAACTACCAATATTCATGGTCGCCTTCAACAGAGCTAAATGATCCCGGCGCAGCTAACCCTGTTGCCACCCCAACCGCAAGCGGTTGGTATGTAGTAGCCGTAACTACGCCCAGCCAGTGCCCCGGTATAGTGTACGATAGTGTGTTTGTATCTGTAACCAACGGTAATGTAGCCTCATTTAAAACTACTGCTGGTGATACAACCCTGTGCATTGGTGAAAGCACCACACTTGCGGTTCAACTACAAAAAGTAGTTTTTGAAGAGGATTTCAATGCCGGTATAAACAGCGGTATATGGAACCAGGTTAACGGAGGAGTAACAGGAACACAGTGCGGTTCGGTAAGTGGCAATGCATTGTATTTTAACGGTGCCGGAAGCCGTAGCGCGGTTACCAATAACCTTAATGTGCTTAACGGGGGTAGTTTGCGGTTTTACTTAAAAATAGCAAACGGTACAGCGCTTTGCGAGGATGTGGATGCCGGTGAGGATATAGTGTTGGAGTATTCTACTAACAACGGTGGCACATGGACGTTGATTGCAACTTATAACGAATCGCTTTACCCCAACTTCACTTTTATTTCTGTGCCTATCCCCGGCGGCGCGCTTACCAATGCCACGCGTTTCAGGTGGAGGCAGCTTAGTAACTCGGGGGTAAATCAGGATAACTGGATGCTGGACGAGGTGGTTATCTCCACAAATGATAATACAGGTTTCAGCTTTAACTGGTGGCCTGCTGGAACTCTTAATAACAGCACTATTGCTAACCCGGTGGCCACGCCTTCAGTTAGCACTGTTTATCATTGCCAAATAACAGATAACTCTACAGCTTGCGTTTATGAGGATAGCATTACAGTACAGGTTGGGCAAACCTTCAGCCTTAATGTTATACCCGATACTACCTTATGTTCTTTTACATCTGTACAGCTTAATGCGGCGCCATCGGTACCCGGTAGCTACACCTATTTGTGGAGTCCGGCGCAAACCCTTAACAATCCGCAGCTGGCTGCCCCTGTTGCTACACCGGTTTTGCCAACTACTTATACCGTTATGGCAACCTCTGCTTTTGGGTGCACTAAAACCGACAGCGTATTTATAAATATCGGCTCTGTTATCTCTTTTGATGCTACACCTGCATCAGATACTATATGTGCTGGCCAGGGTATTACTGCTGATGTTGTGGTAAAAAGTACCTGCGCCCTTGCGGGCAACAGCTGCGCCGGCCCCGTAAACACATTGGCGCTTGGTAGTTATAGTGTTACTACTGCTATAGCCTCTACCACGCCGTATTACGGTGGCTTAACCAGCGCTAAACGGCAGTTTTTAATTACTGCGCAGGAGTTGAATGCTCTTGGCTTTTCACAAGGGCTTGTTACCTCTCTTGCATTCACCATCGCCTCGGTAAACGGTAACGGCAGTTACCAAAACTTTACCATCAAAATGGGGTGTACGCAATTACAAGCGCTTACCACCTCTTTTGAAAGTGGCTTGTTCCAGGTGTTCAATCCCAAAACAATTACGCCAGTTGCGGGCCTTAATACCTATGCTTTTGATACCTATTACAATTGGGATGGCAGTTCTAATCTTATCATAGAGATTTGTCATGAGAGTACTACGCCTCCTCCCACTGCTTCGGTGTATTATTCGGCCATTCCGCAAAGCCAGGTTTATATTTTAGGCAGCAGTCCGCAGTGCACTGTAACTTCCGGCGGCTTATCTAACAACAGGCCTGATATTCAGCTAGGCTTTTGCGCAGCACCGCAAAATACCTTCAGCTATTTCTGGAGTCCTTCTTCCGGTGTAAGTAATACAGGTATTAGAAATCCGGTTCTTACCCCGGGTAGCAACACAACTTATGTGGTTAGTGCCATTGATGCAGCCACATCATGCAGCTATACCGATAGTGTGGAGCTTACCGTAGCGCCGGATTTTGTATTGAACGCCGGTGGTGATACAATACTTTGCGCTGCATCGGGTGTTCCTTTGTTTGCGAATACGACTGCCGGTGCGGGGGCAACTTATTTGTGGAGCCCTTCGCAATGGTTATCGGATAACACGATTGCCAATCCTATTGCTACTCCTTTAATTACTTCTGTCTATTCGGTAAACGTTACATCGCCGGCAGGTTGCTCTAAAACTGATAGTGTAAGGGTTACAGTAGTTTCTCATTCCTATTTTAACGCCTTGCCTGATGGCAAACTTGTTTGCTATGGCGATTCGGTTAAAGCAGGTGTTGAAAAAGCCAATAGCTGCGGTACCAATGGAACTTTATGCAATGGCGTAACGGACAGCGCTGCTTTGCAAACAAGCACAACGGTTTCTGCTTCGCCATCCATAACTCCGTTTTGTGGTTCGTATAAAAGCAGTAAAAGGCAGTTGCTGTTTAAAGCATCTGAATTACTGGCCATGGGTCTATCCCCTACGGCTACCATAACCGGCCTTGAATTTAACTTGCTAAACGTTACAGGCACAGGGGTGTTTCAAAACTTTAGCATCCATATGGGCTGCGCTAACATGGCTGCTTTGGATACTACCTTTGTTACCGGGCTTTATTCTGTTTTTACCGCCAAACCTGTTCAGGTAAACAATGGCTGGTGCTACTTTGCCTTTGATAATACCTATGATTGGGATGGCTTTTCGGATATTATTGTAGAAGTATGTTTTTTGAATAGCGGGGCCGGCTCCAACGCTGCTATCAGTTATCATAATACACCTTTTAACTCCTGCGTTTATACCACATCAAACAGCATCACAGGTGTATGTAACAGTTTAAGTGGTTTGGCAGTACCAACAAGACCCAACATTCGCTTTCTGTACTGCACTACACCGGTTTCAAATCTTACATATAACTGGTCGCCATCCGCGCTGGTTAGTAATCCTGCCATAAAAGATCCCTATCTTTTTACCTTGCAGGATACCGTGTTTAACCTTTTGGCCACCGACACTGTAACAGGCTGCCAGTTTAGCGATACCTTATTTGTTGATGTGCTGGACGCCTTAATTATTAATGCAGGTAACGATACTACTGTGTGCTCAGCACTCGGCTTGCAACTACATGTGAAT
>CAZUHU010000151.1:0-9318 GCA_964620645.1 uncultured Chitinophaga sp. | reverse complement strand
TTCTGCTTGCCTGTTGTATTCAAGTCCTCCCTTTAGGGAGGATTTAGGAGGGTCCCCAAAAAACAGAAAGTCGAGAGTTACGGCCCTCGACTTTCTTAAATCAGCTTTGTGATTTTCTCCTCGTGTATATTGCTAGCTTGTCGTGTTCGTTTTTATTAGTTAGCCATTGATAAAGCGTTGTTGAAGTTTGCTTTTACAGTAGCTACAGGTAAAGTAGTTTCTTCGCCGTTTGCGTTTATTGCTTTAACGCGGTAGTAAGTTAAGTTGCTGTTTACTTTGTTATCAGTGTAGGTCATAGCAACTTCAGAAGATGTGTTTACGTTGCTTACCATTTCAACCAGTTGGAAGTTTTTGCCATCAGTGCTCTTTTCGATGCTGAACAGGCTAACGTCTTTTTTAGAAGGGTTGCTTACGCTTAATTCAACTGCGTTTGTTTTAATGTTAGCGTTAAGGTTCATAGTAGCGTTGGCAGAAGCAGTTGCGTTTTCGATAGCGTTACCGTAGAAAACCTTTACATCGTTACCGAATTTAGCAGAAGGTGAGCTAACGATAGTGTTGTTTACAAAGTAAGAACCACCGTTACCAGCTGCGTTACCACCAAAGTTTTGAAGGTTGTTACCGGCTACAGTGTTATTGTTATTGTTGATTGAACCTTTGTTTTCGATGTTCATCATAGCTTCCATAATCATGTTGTTGCTTATGGTGCCTTCGTTAATGATGTTCTTCATTACAGTGTTACCGTTGTTGATGAACTTACCGCCTTTAGCAACAACCAGGTCTTTCATACCTACCATACCGGCGCCTTTTTCTACTTGCAGGGTGCCTTCAACTACGATAGGAGTGTTCACAGTCATTTGACCACTTATGATTACCACATCATCAGCTTTAATGGTAGAGCCGGGATAGTTACCGTTCCAGGTAGCGGCATCAGTCCATTTGCCTGAACCTACAGTGTAAGTAGTTGCGTTTGCAGCTGCGAAGATTAAGGTGGCGGCTAGGATGGTGTAAACTTTTTTCATTTGTGTGTCGTTTTGCGTGATGCGAACACTCTCATTTACGCCACCGGTACCAAAAGGTTACACCCCGAACAGGAAAAAGTGTAAAAAAATACAAGTTGTACCGTACATTGTTACAAGTTTTAGGTTGTATAGCACAAACTTGCGCTTTAGTACCTAAGTACCCTGCTTGTGTGCTACAAAGGGCTGGAATTCAGATACAGTATAAGGATGGTTTTAATCGGTTTTTTAACGCGGCGTTAAAATTCAAATAGGTTGAGCGGTTTTTTAAGTTGTTGATTATCAGTCTTATTAGCGAAATGTGAAATTTAGGGTAAAACTTTCATTTTTGGGGTAAAGACGAACCTATGATCAAACTCACCATTTTGGTGCTTTCCTTACTTATTATGGGGGGCACATTGCTGGTAGCTAAAATCCGCAATGCAAGCAACAAGCTTAGCGGCGCCAGGCTTATAAAAGCATTTAAAGAAGGAAAGGCCGATATACCTGCTTTTAAGGCGGAACTTATCTGGACCATTGCCAAAACTCCATTACAGAACATTGATGCACCCCTGCTGATGCAGATAGGGGAGTGGCAGGAAATCAAATCAAACCTCGGCAGCTTTCATATTGAGCACCACCAGGTTTTAAGCCCAACCGAGGTACTGGTAGCGGCCTTTGGCCACCAAAATCAGTCTGTAGGGGGCTACACGCAGGTGTTTAGCTACGAAAAGAAGAGTGTTGACTACGCCAAAGTGGAAATTCACTTCTTCCTGATCAATCTGCGCGGTGATACTCAAGAGTTAGAGGTAAGGTCTTCTATTTATAGCGATTTAGAAGAGAAAAGCTTTAAAAGAGAGTTTGCTGAGGCTGTGCTGCAGCGTTTATCGAAAAAGGTAGCCGTTTAAAAATCCCAGAAACCACCCTGAAACAGCTTAAAGCTAAGGGCAAAAGCTACCAGACTTAAGGCTGAATACAGCAGATAAGGTTTAAAATCAACGTATTGCTGCGGTTTAATGCCGCAAACTCGCCAAACTACAAAGGCCTGAAACAGCTTATCTACAATAAAGGCAATTAGGGTGCCGAAGGCAATGCCCGGCAAACCCATTAAATGGGCAAGCCATATACTTAAGCCCACGTTTAGCGATAGCTCTATTACCGCAGATGCCAGTTGGTATTTGTTGTGCTTTAAAGCAGTAAGTATGGTTTGGGGGAAAACCAGCCTTGGTATCGCCAAAAGCAGATATATATTAAAGATAAGGGAAGAATACACGAAGTTCTCATTAAACACATACCGGAAAAGGGGCGGGCTTATTATAAGCAGCACAATAGTTACGGGAAAGAACAGGTGCATCAGGCGCTTGCTGCGGTCTTTTAGTTCCTGTATGCCATTCTGCACATTTGTGGCAACAGGGGCAATCATAGCGGTGCTTAGGGTATTGGCTACTATTAATAGTATGGGTAGTTCCTTAGCCCCGTATCTAAACACAGCAAAACCTACCTCTCCAAACTTCCGGTGCATGTTTTTTACAATAAGCCCATCTATATACTCCGATGAGCCGCTTACGAATATGGCCAGCAAAATGGGTAGCGCCAGTAGCAGGTGTCGCTTAAGCAGGGCCCAATCGGGTTTAAAGCGTGCATATATAAATAGTAGCAGGGCCAGGCATATCCACTTAAACAGCGCTACCAACCCCAGGCTCACTATTACCGAAAATTCAAAAAACTCGGTTGTCCAGAGTAGCTTATCATGAAAGGTGCCGAAAAAGTCGTTAAGCGCCGCGGTAGTTAGAAGGCCAATGGTAAGCAACGATGTAACCACCCCATAAACTATTAAAGCAGTATTCTTTTTCTTTAAATACAGTATGTATTCAACCAGGTAAGCGGGTACATTAATTATGTTGTAAAAGGCTACAAGTATTACAGCATTGCCTAAAAGGGAAGGATTCACTTCTAACAACAGGAGAACCCCGGCGAAAACAACCAGGGGGTAGACGCTAAGTATAAGGAAGGAATTGAAAAAAAGGCTGCTTGCTTTGGTGTTGTCTTGCTCAGGGTAAAGGCTAAGCATAGTATTTACCACCCCGCCTAAAAAGAAGAAGCTCATCAGCCCCGCGGTCATTATTATGAATTCATACTGGGCAATGCCTGATTGCGGGATGTGCAATTTGGCAAACAGTATACCCACCAGGGTAAAGCCGCCGTACCTGATTAACTGAAAAATTTGCAGGCCTGAAACAGCGCTTAGCTTAAAAAAGGAGGGAAGTTTAGCCGAAAGCTTAGTCATTATTAACGTTACCGTACTTGCCAAAGGTAGAAATTAAGTGATACCTTCGATTTTCAAAACCAAGGGAATATGAAACGTTTATTGATGTTAGGCATTGTGTGCACTGCTATTTCGGGCTTTATAGCGCTGGCCGGTTTTACAGCAAGGCCTGTTGAAGAGAAACCCTTAATGGAAAAAAACGGGCTTAAGCTGTTTGAAATAAAGGGCTCACCAGAGTATGCCGAGGCTATGCTGCGCCTTGCCTCGCCGGGCGAAGGGGTTTCCCCGGGCACTGATACTTTCGAATTTGCTTTAGCTAATTACCAGTTGGGCGCTCAAACACCGGATGCCGACCAAAAGCTGTGTGCTAACTCAGCCAAGGGCCAGCATATCCACTTTATATGGGATAATCAACCCTATGTTGCTTCTTACAATACTAAAATTGCGCAGGATGTAAAGGAAGGGCACCATGTAATGCTTGCCTTCCTATCCCGTTCGTACCACGAAAGCCTTAAGCACCAAACTGCCTTTGTGTTACGTGAGTTTAGAACAAGCGCTACTGTTAGGGATGATTTTAATGAGAACGCTCCCCATATGTTTTACAGCCGCCCTAAAGGCGAATACATCGGAGAGAAGGAAACCAAAAGGCTGATGCTGGATTTTTACCTGGTTAACTGCAAACTATCGGAAGATGGCTATAAAGTGCGTGCTACAATTAACGGTACCGAGTTTATGCTTACCAAATGGGCGCCGTATGCTATTGAAGGCTTGCCGCTGGGCGAAGTAAAGGTAAAGCTGGAGTTGCTGGATAAAGATGGCAAACTGGTTCAATCTCCGTACAACCCGGTTGAACGCACCTGCACCCTTAAGGTAGAACCACCGGTAAGGAAGTAATGCAGAGTTAAGAATGATGAATGAAGAATTAAATACTTCTTAGTTCTGATTTCTCAATTCTGATTTCATCTGCCTCTATAAAATCTCATTCAGTTCATTATTTTTGCGGCCGTTAAGTTGGTGGCCATAGCTCAGTTGGTTAGAGTAACGGATTGTGGTTCCGTGGGTCGTGGGTTCGAACCCCATTGGCCACCCTTCAAAAGCCTCAGGAAGTTTCCGGGGCTTTTTTGTTTTTATAGAAGCGCGTGCTATGCTCAAAAAGATGTTTCGGTTCGTTTTGCGCCTTGTAATTGGCTTTTTGCTGCTATCGGTAGTATCCGTTATTGTATTCCGCTTTGTTCCGGTGCCTTTTACCATATTAATGGTGCAGCGCTGCATTGAACAGAAAGCAGATGGTAAAGAAATGCACCTGGAAAAGGATTGGGTGCCGCTGGATAAGATAAGCAACAACCTGCAACTGGCAGTAGTAGCTTCCGAAGATCAAAATTTCCTTTGGCACCATGGGTTTGATTTTGATGCTATGAAAAGGGCAATGGAATACAACGAAAAGCAGGAGGGTAGAAGGCACCCTAAAACGCGTGGCGCCTCAACTATTTCGCAACAAACCGCTAAAAATACCTTTCTGTGGCCGGCCCGTAGTTATATCCGCAAAGGCCTGGAGGTTTATTTTACCTTTCTTATAGAGTTGATTTGGAGTAAGGAGCGTATAATGGAGGTTTACCTCAACATTATAGAAATGGGCGACGGTGTATACGGCGCAGAAGCTGCGGCCCAAAAGTACTTTCATAAGCATGCATCGCAGCTAACGCAGGCTGAAGCCGCCCGCATTGCAGCAGTATTGCCCAACCCACGCAAGTTTAAGCTTTCCGCCCCATCAGGATATGTATTAGGCCGCCAGGCATTCATACAAAACCAAATGAATTTATGGGGCGGTAAGCTCGATTACGACATGAAAAACCCCAACGAGGAGAAGTAACTACGCAAACTACCGGCTTAATTTTTTAACACGGCACCATGCCGTTGGTCTGTTATAGTAAGGCCTTCCTTTTCTTTGTTTACCCCCTGCTTGAAGTAATGGTGCAATACTGAGTATGCGGAATCCTGTTACCATAATGTATAGAACAAGATAAGTTGCCAGCTTGATTCAAACTGAGGAACATTTTAGGCTCAGGTGCTATAGCCTTGTTACCTGAGCCTTATCGGGGCAGTGTTCTAATAGTGCTTCTATACTTTGTTCTAAAACGGGGTGTATAATGGTGCGTGCAATTTCATTTAACGGGATAAGGGTAAACCTTCTTAAATGTAAATAAGGGTGCGGCACCGTAAGTTTATCGCTATGGAAAACGATGTTTCCATACAGTAAAATATCAATGTCTATCAATCGTGGCCCCCACTTTACCGTATCCACGCGTCCAATCTCGCGTTCAATACGCTTAACTTCTGTTAAAAGGTCTTCAGGTGCAAGGCGTGTTTCTATTTCAATAGCCTGGTTAATAAAAGCGGCTTGTTCTTTAAGCCCCCAGGCCTCAGTTTCATAAAGACTCGATTGCTTTATAACAATGCCGCAACTGTTGTTTATATTTTTAACTGCCTGCTCTAAATTTAACAGCCTGTTACCCAGATTAGTGCCCAATAAAAGGTATGCTTTAACCGTCAACGTCAAAATACTATTATTGCAAACCTAAAATTTTATTGGCGGCTCAACGTCAAAACACAAAACCTTGTCATGAAACAATTTTTCAAGTTTGTATTTGCCACCATAGTTGGCCTGTTCCTCTTTTCGCTTTTGGGGCTTTTTTTCCTCATCGGCCTTATAGCTTCCGCCGGTAGCGAAAAGCCGGCAACGGTTGAAGCCAACTCCGTTTTAAAGCTTGACTTAAACTATGATGTGCCTGAAAAAACGGTTGAAAACCCTTTAGCTGCTTTAAGCATAGGTAACACCGACCCTAAAAAAGCCGTTGGCCTTTACGAAATACGCGAGTGCATCCATAAGGCAAAAACCGACGATAATATAAAAGGTATTTACCTGCATATGGGCTTAAATGATAACGGCTATGCCACATTGGAAGGCATACGCGAAGCCCTGATTGACTTTAGAAAGAGCGGCAAGTTTGTATATGCTTTTGGCGATGTGTACTCACAGAAGGCTTACTACCTGGCCACTGCTGCCGATAAGATTTATGTGAACCCAAGCGGCGGTATTGAGTTGAAAGGATTTGGCCGCGAGATAATGTATTACAAAGATATGTTCGAGAAGCTGGGTATTGAGGTGCAGGACTTCCACTGCGGAGCATTTAAAAGCGCGATTGAACCTTTCATCCGTAAGGATATGAGCCCTGCCAACCGTGAGCAGTTAATGAACCTGTATGGCGATGTTTACCATCACTTTCTGGATACCATTTCTGTTGCGCGTAAAATTGACACCGCGCAGTTGGCTGATATCATCAACAACCTGAAGGCAGAATCGCCTGAACAGGAAATTGCATTGAAGTTGATTGACGGCGCCTACTATTACGACCAGCTTATTGACGAGATGAAGAAGAAAATTGGCGTTGATGCCAAGAAGGATCTTAACCTGGTTAGCCTTGACAAATACACCACTACCATGGAAAAGAAAACAGATGCCGATGGCAAAATAGCCGTGTTGGTTGCTGAAGGTGAAATTGTAGATGGTGAAGGCGATGACGACCAGATTGGTGGCGAAACCTTTGCAAAAGAAATTGCAAAACTGCGTAAGGATGAAAAGGTAAAAGCCATTGTATTGCGTGTTAACTCGCCGGGTGGTAGCGCTCTTGCATCGGATATTATGTGGCGCGAACTGATTTTAGCTAAAAAGGAGAAGCCTCTAATTATTTCCTTTGGCGATGTGGCTGCTTCAGGTGGTTATTACATTGCCTGTATGGGCGATAGGATTTTTGCTCAACCTAATACCATTACCGGTTCAATTGGTGTTTTTGGACTATTGCCAAACGCTAAAAAGCTGTTGAACGAAAAGCTGGGAATAACCACTGATGAAGTGGAAGTAACCAAGCACGGTGTGTTGGGTGGTTTAACGAAGCCGCTTGATGCTGAAGAAGCAGCGTTTGCGCAGCGTAATGTGGAGCGTACCTACCGCGAGTTTAAGCAGCGTGTTGCTGAAGGCCGTGGCAAGGACACTGCCTATATTGAAACTATTGCACAAGGCCATGTTTGGACCGGCACCCAGGGCATACAAAATGGCTTGGTTGATGAAATAGGTGGATTGGATGAGGCTATTGCCTATGCTGCTAAAAAAGCTAACCTGAAAGATTACCGTGTTAAGCTTTACCCCGAGGAGAAGTCTTTAGGGCAGAAAATTGCTGACGCCCTAAGCGGCGCAAAAGCCAGCTGGGTTAAACAGGAATTAGGCGACCAATACGAAACTTACAAAACCATACAGTGGATTAAGAACCTGAAGGGCACACAGATGCGCATGGTGTACGACCTTGGTTTGTAGAAAACTTAACTTATTGATGAAAAAAGGGCGCCGTAAGCGCCCTTTTTTCTTTTGTTTAATACAACTCGCTTTTCAGTAAGCCCCACTTACACAGGCGGTGTATTAGCGATACCTGGAGGCAGCCAATGCCATAGGTCATACTACGGCTAAAGTTAATGGAACTTGCCTCTTCAAAATATTTAGTAGGGCAGGTAACTTCAGCAATTTGAAAGCCTGCGTAAAATATCTGCGATAGCATTTGGTTGTCAAACACAAAATCATCGCTGTTATTCATAAACTTTATAGAGGTAAGCACCTGCTTGCTAAAGGCGCGGTAACCGGTGTGGTATTCCGATAGCTTTTCTCCCAGTAAAATGTTTTGCGTTAAGGTAAGCATGCGGTTAAACACATACTTGTACATAGGCATGCCGCCTTTTAAAGCGCCGCCGCCCAAAATGCGCGAGGCCAGAACCACCGGGTAAACATCATTGCCTATTATGCTTATCATAGCCATAAGCAACTTTGGGGTGTATTGATAATCGGGGTGCAGCATTATTACAATATCGGCCCCAATTTCAAGCGCTTTGGTGTAACAGGTTTTTTGATTGCCACCGTAGCCTTTATTCTTTTCGTGTTTTATAACGTGGTGTATACCCAATGCCCTGGCTTTTTCAACGGTATTATCCTTACTGGCATCATCAACCAATATAAGCTCGTCAACCACGTCAAGCGGTATCTCTTTGTAAGTCTGTTCCAGCGTTTTCTCCGCATTATAGGCGGGTAACACCACTACTACTTTTTTTCCGTTGTACATTTCGGGTATTTAAAGGCCAATTAAACCGTATTGAGGTCATTTTACGTAGTTATAGCACTTAAAATGACCAATAAACTGTTAATATCTGTGCCTGCTTTTTCTACTTTCGCGGCACAAATCTAAAAAAGCTGATGAGTGTTCAAGGCGTAAAGCCTTTAAGGGTCCTTATTTTGCTCAACCGCATGCCCTACCCCCTAAACGATGGCGGGGCCATTGGCGCCTATAATTTTGTAAAAGGCTATGCTGAGGCCGGCTGCGACCTCACTATCCTTGGTATGAACACTGCCAAGCACTTTGTGAAAAAGGAAGTGGTGGTAAAAGAGTTCAGCCGCTTTGGTAAACTAAAAACCGTTTATGTAGATAACAGGATTAAGCCCTTGCAGGCTTTTCTAAATCTGTTTACAAACGAGTCCTACATCATCAAGCGCTTCATTTCAATGGATTTTAAAAAGCAACTCTGGAAGCTGCTTAGTGATAATGACTATGACATTGTACATATAGATGGCCTGCCGCCTGCTGCTTACATCAGTACAGTGCGCAAGTATTCCCGCGCAAAAATTTCAATGCGCGCCCATAATGTAGAGCATGTTATTTGGGAGCGAATAGCTTTTAAGGAATTAAACGCTATTAAAAAGAAATACGTTGCCCTGCAGGCGGAACGCCTTAAGCAGTTCGAAATTGAAGCCATTAAAAAGTGCGATGTGATAATGGCCATAAGCAAAGAAGATGAAGAAACGATAAAGAAACACGTACCCACGGCCAATACGGTTATAGTGCCCGCCGGCATGGATGTGAACGACAACATCGAAAACGAAAATTATAACGCCAACGATTTGTTTTTTATCGGCAGTTTTGATTGGATGCCAAACCTGCAGGGTATGCAATGGTTCATTAA
>CAZUHU010000150.1:0-9321 GCA_964620645.1 uncultured Chitinophaga sp. | reverse complement strand
TTCAACAGGTCGTAGCGCTGGTCCATTTCCACGCAAAGCGAGTTAAGCGTAGTAACCACCTTCTTGGTATCGGTAATAATGCTGTCTTCCTCGCCGGGTAGTTTAGCCAGGAAGTGTTTTTCCAACGCTTCATACAGGCTCAACTCTACCTTCTTAGGGTCCACCAAAATAAACTTCAGTTGCGATGGATGCTTTTTATAAAGCAGCGAAACCAGTATGGAGTTAATACCTACCGACTTACCTTGCCCTGTTGCACCCGCCATTAACAGGTGAGGCATTTTAGCAAGATCAGCCACATAAATCTCATTGCTAATGGACTTACCTAACACAATTGGCAGGTCTGCAGTGGTATTTTGAAACTTCTCTGAGGCCAGTAATGAACGCATGCTCACTACTTCCTTATGCGTGTTAGGCACTTCAATACCGATGGTACCTTTGCCCGGCATTGGGGCAATAATACGTATACCAAGCGCAGCAAGGCTAAGGGCAATGTCATCCTCCAGGTTCTTGATCTTACTGATTCGAACACCCGGCGCAGGCACAATTTCATACAGCGTTACTGTAGGGCCTATGGTAGCCTTAATCTTACTTATCTCAATCTGGTAATTGTTCAGCGTGCTGATGATCTGGTTCTTATTACGCTCCAGTTCCTCAGCATCAATCTTTACTTTATCACTGCCGTGCTCCTCCAATAATTCAAGTGAGGGGAACTGGTAGTTCGATAGATCCAGGGTTGGGTCAAACTCCGTATCCAGTCCGCCGGTATTCTCCTCCGCTACGGCTTCTTCTACCGTTTCATTCACCTCCAGTTCAAGTTCTTCGGTATCGTCCTTAGCGGGCTTGCTTGTTTTAAGCGGTTTGCCGGTATCTAAATCAATCACCTTCATTTCTAACTCCTGCACCGGCTCAGTAACTTCCATTTCAAGCGGAGTATTGTTTTGCACTTCATCAGCAATGTTATCCTTCGCAAAAATATTTTCGCTGGCATCCTTGTAAGCCGGGGCTACAGTTGTAGCTACAACGGCAGTTGCGGTATCGGCCTTTGCCGTTTCCTCCGGCTTCTTGCTTAGCATACCACCAACATCCAGTATAAAATCAAAGTTGATGTTGTAAACCACCACCAGGAAGATAAGGGCTGAACCTACCAGCGCTGCGCCAATACCAACAGGGCTAATCAGGTTAGTTAAGTAGCCATCAACACCGGTTAGGTAATTACCAAAACCACCGCCCCAACTTAAAACACTGCTGGGGTAAATAAGCCAGTTAAGCATAGCCAGTAGTGATGAAAACCATACCAACCCCAGCATACTGTAAATAGAAATTTTCAGTGCAGGGAAAACCTTCTTCTGCACAAGGAAGTTAAACCCGATAGCAAAACTCATTACGCAAAACAGGTAGCTGCTAAGGCCAAACAGATCGTGTATAAAAAGGTTGCCCAACCAGGCGCCCAGGCGGCCAAGCGCGTTAGATGCTTTAACTCCGTTTTCGGCCAGTGTTCCAACACCGCGGGTAAGCACTTCGCTTTGATCCTCTGCCAGGGTAAAGAAGTAGGAAGTGAAGGCTACTGCCAACACAAATGAAAAAAGGATAAGCAATAAGCCGCTTAACTTTAAAGCGCGCCCATCACTAAAAAAGCCGGGAACTTCTTCCTCCTTCTCTTTAGCCTTCTTAGCCGGCTTCTTTTCAGCCGCTTTTTTCACGGCTTTTTCGGCCGTTTCTTCAGCAAGCAGTACTTCGTCTTTCTCCTTTTTCTTTTTGGGAGTAACAGTGGTTTCTTCCATATCGGTAAAATCTGCCTCCAAATTCGGGAATGCCATGCGGTGGACGTTCATTATAGAACGCATTATTATTCACAAATAGTGTGGGGGTGTAGTCTATAGTTTATAGTGCACAAATAGGATTTAAAGAATAGCTGACTTTAGGCAGATTTTTGTGGTATTTTGCCTTTAATTCCGCATTGTTAAGTCTAAACCCTGAATGGAATGAATTGGCTGAACCCCTACTGGGCGCGTAACCGTGTAGCAGAACTGGATGCCGAAAAGGATTACCGCGAAATAGCCCACCTGAGTTTTGAGGTGCGTTATGCTACCCCCATTTTCACGCATGCGCTTTTTTCGGTAGCCTTTGCCCGGCAGGCGGCTATCCCGTCCATTGCAAAAGTGCTTTACCGCGGAGGGAAAGGTGGTATAATCACCAACCCTTATAAACGCAATAACGATACCCTACTGTTCTTTGGTGAGTTTTTTAAGCACGGCGATACCGGCCCCGGTTTAGAAGCGGTGCAATTGCTCAATTTCATTCATAGTCATTTCCCGATAACCAACGAGCAGAATCTGTATACCATAGCCACCCTTATGTGTGAGCCTATACGCATGAGCTATTTCCTAACAGGGAAAAGCATGTTTACACCAAAAGAAGAGCGGGCGGCTTATCTGTTTTGGCGGCGTATGGGAGAATTGATGGGTATTACAAATATGCCCGAAGATGAAAAGAAAATGTATGAGTGGTACATCAATTTTGAGAGGGAGAATTTTGCTTACAGTAAGGAAGGAGAGGAGGTGATGAAATCTTTGGCCGATGAATTTGCTGCAAGGTGGTATCCTCCGTTTCTGAAAGGTTTAGGCGTTAAAATTTACCACAGTTTGTTTGATGACCTGCTGCGCAATGCACTTAACGTTGCCGAGCCACCCTTTTTTCCCCGCGAGAGTGTAAGAGCTTTTCTATGGTTCCAGTTGGTTATACTGGCTAAAATTTTACCCGACCCCGATGACCGCAGCATTATTGACTACTACAAAGGTGATTACCCGGATTACCACATTACTAAAGTAGGTCCGTTTGCGGGTAAAAATGTAGTGGCTGAAAGGACTAATGCGCACTAATCTTTTTGCCTGCTATTCCGCCATAAGGCCAAACTTTGCCGGTTTCATATATGCAGAATAAATCGTCATTGTTGATTAAGGCAATGTCACTATAAGCACAGGGACCCTTTTGTATCAGTATTTCTTTCTTCCAGCTTTTACCGCTATCAAAGCTTATGCGCAAGGTTAGGTTTTTGCGCGCCTTTGTGTTGGCAGGGTTTGTAAAACAAAATACATTCCGTTTCTGCGGGTGGCTTAGCAGCGCGCCTTGACATACCGGCTCTATTAATGTAGAATCAAATGCAGGAGCGCTCCAGTTCAGTCCACCATCTTTACTGTAGCTTGTTTTACGGCAAGGCAAAACTCTATCGGTGTTACGCATATTCAAAAATAGATAACCGTTAGGCCCTTCTGCCACGGTGCACTCATCTGTGCCTTCTGTATTTACTGAACCTCCCACCTGCCAGGTTTCCCCTTTGTTATCGGAATAAATTACATGCGATATGTGCTTGCTTTTATTTAGTAATGTATGGTTGCAAGGTATGATGATGCGCCCCTTGTGTTCTCCCTCCGTAATCTGAATACCATGAACCGGCCCTGTTGCATACCAACCCCAATTCTCCGGCTTAACTGCGGCGGTTATATCTATAGGCCCGCCCCATGTTTTACCTTCATCGGTACTTTTAAATACAACTACTTTGTTGTTATTAATGGTGGCCGTAAGTAGGATAGCTCCGCTGGTTGCTTCAATCACAGGGCAGGGATTGCCACAAGTGTTTTTACCGTCACTGTAAACTAATTGTAGTGCGCTCCATGTTCTACCCGAATCGGCAGAGGTTTTCATTACCAGGTCAATATTGCCGTGGTCACGCAGGCTTTGCCGCCCTTCACAAAAGGCTAGCAGTATACCGCTTTGCGTTTGTACTAAAGCGGGTATTCGGTACATGCGGTAGCCCTCTTTACCGTTTTTAAAAATGTAATTACGCGGCTGCGCGAAGGATGCTAAGCAGAGTGCAGTCAAAAATATCAATGCATGAAATACTCTAAACATTAGCGCTGCTTTGATTCTGCATTCCAAAATTATCAACTCTTCCTTGCCTTACTCGCCCGGGTGGTAAATGCGTTCCGCGTGTTTGTATGCCCAATCCTTGCTGAGGCTTTCCTCCTTGGTTTGTTCATTTACATACATATGCATTTGGTCGGTATAATGCTTGCTGCCCGGTGTGTTGCTGCTGCCAAAGCAGGCTATACTACGTAACTGCGGCAGGCTACCATCTTTCTTAAACTTAGCCAACAGTATGTAGCTTTCGCCGGCAGTTATGCGCCTTTTACCCTGGCCGTAATTATCGCCGTATTTGGCATTCCACATATCCGGCCCGCCACGGGTAGGTAAGTCCACATCACCACGTTGATGGCGCTGGTAATCGCCAAGCGGTACGTTTAGCTTGCCGAAGTCGCGCAGCATTTCAGATTTTGCAATACGCACGCCCAATACAAAGAAGTTGATTTTTGCGTCTCGGTCTTTTTCAAAAACTTTTTCAAGACTGTCATTAATGCTGAAATAGCAACTGTATATCCATTTATAAACAAGTGTGGCATTGGTATCTGTAATGTCACCGCTGCGTTCTACTCCCCATGCTTTCATTACCTTAATAGCATCTGCAATGTCAGGGTATTTTGCTTCTTCTAAATGGAACACCTCTTCCAAATCAAAATTCTTGAAAGGGGCAGTTACTGTTTTAGGGTAGTGAGCGTCGTACTTAATCTTTAAAAAATCATCCCAGCTTACTTTTGTTTTTCCTTCCATCATTTCGTAAAAACGCAGGCTGCGGTTGGTTTCGTTACGGGCAAAGCAAACGTTGCCCTGGCAGTTTAACGGTTTTGGGTTCTCATCGCGGCTGGTCATGGTGTAGGAAGTGTTGTTTACATCAAACACATAGCCGCACTTAGGGTTAATAATATGTGGTAAAGAGTCGTGCGGTAAAAATTTAGTCCAAAGTGTTTTGCGCGTATTGCCGGGCACTGTGCTCTGCCAGTTGTAACCTTCGGCACGTATAGGCATGGCGCCATTACTTACACAGTAGATAGTATCAAAACGGTCGGCATAGGTTACGTACTGGTTAATAATACCCTGCATGTTAAGCACATTGCGGAACTCAGTATAGTTTTTAGCCTTATTCATTTTGTACCACTGCTCCACGCTCATCAAAGTCATGTTGCTGGCTAAACGAATGGCAAAAATGCCTTTTTTGTTTTTGTAGGTAGCGCCGTAAATGCTCCACCACTTCTTTTTGCCAATGGTTAAAACAAACTTGTGCTTATCGCGGTTTTTGGCCAGGTTAACGGATAGTTTGGCCTTGCTTACTTCCAATGGCAAACTTTCGCCATCAACCAGGTAGTGGTTTTTCTTTTTCGGGTCTGGTTCTAATTGGTAAATGTCAATAGCATCAAAATAGTTGGTGGTATGGGCCCATCCTAAATTCTCATTCACCCCGTGGAAGATGGACACCGCCCCATGGAAGGTTGCGCCAATAATATTCAACCCTTCTTCGCTGCATAAGTGTGCCTCATACCAACTCATAGGGCCTTCCAAAGGTTGGTGGGCATTTACATCTAAATAAACATTGCCGTCGGCGGTAATTTTCGAGTTCATGGCCAAAGCATTAGAACCCCGTGCATCTTTATTGTATTCAATGGTAGGAACAGTTTCGCCCACTACACTCTTAATGGCGCCGTCCACACCCGTCATTAACGCCATACTCAACATATAACCCGCAATAAAATCTGATGGGCGAATAGGCATTAACTTTTTCGAGATGATTTTCTCCGGGTGCTTTTTCAAATAATCATTACCTGCTGCGGCGCCTGCTTCCAGCAACTTTTTGGTTTCAGGAGATAAATCAGTTTCGTAATGCTTTTCAATAAAATCAGGCACACCCAACAACTGAACGGCGTAATCAATTTTGGCACCCTCAATGCCCATCATTAAGCCCAGTCTTCCCCGGGCAAGTAGCAATCCCCATTGCACGGTTTTAAAATCGTCTTCGCAGGCAGCGTATACCAAACCGTAAGCACAGTCCGCATCGGTTTTGCCGAATATGTGTGGTACGCCAAAGCTGTCGCGAACAATTTCAACATGGTAATTGGGATTAACCTGCGCTTTTGAATTTAAAAACAGGCCAGCGGACAACAGCAATAGAAGAAGGAAACGGTTCATTGAGTAGGGGTTTATGGGTGCCGCGAAAGAAGGGATTTTTTACAAAACAAAGGCAGGTGTTTTCGAGCGAAAAATCTGCTGCCTTTATCGGGTTTCCTTACCAGGGGTTCTAAGCCTTGAGAGGCACTTTCTGAGCTCTCATCCGCACAGCTATTTTGTATATTTCTACCCACATAACGCCAACGAAGGCAGCGCCAAAGCTTGCCGCCAGTTGTAGAACACTAAGCGGCTGAAACCTGAAAATGTTGCTTACCGCATTTACATAAATTGATAGCATAAGTACCACCACCGATAGAACCAACACTAAAGGAATTAACCAGTTGCGGTAGCGGATAGTAGTTAAAACCGAATAGTAAAACGACCGATTGGTAATCGTAAGAAACAGGTTAGAAAAAATGAGAGTGCTGTAAATGAACGTTCGCACCAGCATTTCGCTGCTGCCTGTTTTTATAAGGTAGTAAGCCGGCCCCAGGCAAACGGCTGTTACCGCCAAACCCTGTATTATGCTAAGTGATAACTCGCGAAGAGAAAAGAAATTATCAGCGGCAGCGCGCGGCGGTTTATCCATAGAGTTGGCCTCAATAGGTTCATTCTCGAAAATGATAGAGCAGGTAGGCCCCATGATAAGCTCAAGGAAAATGACATGTATGGGCGAGAAGAAATCAGTAAACTGCCAGAACAACAATAGAGGAATAGTTACAATAAGAATAATAGGGATGTGTATGGAAATAATGTAACGTATGGCTTTCTTCAGGTTCTCATAAATACGCCGCCCCAGGGCTACAGCATCCACCATATGGGCCAGGTCGTCATCAGCTAAAATCAGCGATGAAGCATCTTTTGCAATTTCGCTGCCACGTTTACCCATGGCTATTCCTATGTGCGCTGCCTTCAACGCCGGGCCGTCGTTAACTCCATCGCCTGTCATGCCTACTATCTCGCCGTTGGCTTTAAGCGCCTCTATAATTCTGAGTTTGGCGTCGGGAAACATGCGCGCGAAAAGATTGATGCCGGGAATAAGCTGCCTTAATGCTGCTTCATCCAGTTTCATTATTTCTTCCCCTGTTAATACCCGGCCACTATTTTTAAAATTGATTTGCTGCGCTATTGCCAGGGCTGTTTCCGGATAATCGCCCGTTATCATTTTTACACCAATGCCCGCTTTATAAAACTGCTGTAAAATACCTGCCATGTTTGGTTTTGGCGGATCGTAAAAGGCCACCAGTCCCTTAAAATCCAGCTTAAAATCCTGTTGTAATTGCGGTAAGTTGTTTGGCTCAGCTTGCGACGATGCTACACCAAGTACCCGGAAACCTTTTGAAGCAAAGGCCATTACTTGGTTCTTAACTTCCTTTAGCTTTTCTGCAGGCAGATTGCACTGCGCCAGCACGCCTTCTACACTTCCTTTGCAGGCAATAATGTAATGTCCTTTGCCATTGCTAAACACGTGGGTCATAACGGGGGGGGTGCCGCTTAATGGATATTCCCGGAATATGGTGTAATCTGCCCGGATATCTTTTGGTGTGGTTTCGCTATAGGCCTGGTGAATGGATTTTTCCATCATATCAAAAGGCTCGCTTTCAGATGCCCACATGGCGTACTCCAAAACCGGGTTGAACGTAAATGCTGTGTTGGTGTAGTCGAATATGTTGCCTGTGGTATAATCGTAAATAGCACATAACTGCATTCTGTTTTCAGTTATAGTACCTGTTTTATCAACGCAAATTACTGTAGCGGTGCCCAGTGTTTCTACTGTATGCGGATTACGCACAATAACCTTTTGTTTATAAAGATGGTAAGCGCCCAGCGCCATAAAGGTGCTGAAGGCTACGGGTATCTCCTCGGGTAGTATAGACATAGCCAGTGTAAGCCCGCGCAACAGGCCCTGCAAAATGCTTTTAGTAAGGTAGTAGTTCAGTCCCCAAACAATGATAAAAGCCACTGCACCTACAATTACCATACTGCGCACAAAGTTTTTGATCTGCCTTTGCAGTGGCGTTTTGGTTACCTCAATATCCTGTAACTGTTTTCCTATTTTGCCAAATGCCGTTTGCCTGCCTACTGCCGTTACGCGGGCCAGGCACATGCCCCCGGTTACCATCGTGCCCTGGTAAACCCGGTTTAAAGGGCTATTTAGTTCTTTTGATACAGCAAGTGCTTCACCGGTTAATATGCTCTCGTTTACTGAAAAATCATGCAGTTCTATAATCTCTGCATCTGCGGGTATGATGTCGCCATCGGCAACAGTTATAACATCACCAACCACCACCTCTTCGGTTTCAATTTCAAGCCGGTGGCTGTTTCTTATCACTTTTGCTTTGGGGCTTGATAGCTTTTTTAGTGCCTCCACTGCTGAGCGGCTCATGTTTTCCTGGTATAGGGAAATGCCCGAAACAAAACCAAGCGCAAGCAGCATTATTATCCCTTCCTGGTACTCGCCCAAAACCAGATAGATAATGGCTGCAACTATCAGAATTATGAAAAGAGGTTCGGTAACAATATCCTTAACCAGGCGCCAAAACCTGTGGTTATGCTCAGTGCCCAGGCTGTTACTGCCATATTGCTTTCGGCTTGCCTGTACTTCTTCATCCGTTAAACCTGTTGTACTTTGCGTAGTCATGAAAAATCAAAGTTCGGTTTAGTAATGGCAGTTTTACAAAAGGATATCTGGGTTGAATATACCTATTACAACAGATTTTTTTGTTGCCTGTGCCGCTAACTGTACATTGAGGGGAAAGCGTTATTTCAAAATTGCAATAAACATAGCAGGCAGATTAAAACAGCCACGCTGCCCTTTAAAGAGGCAGCGTGGCTGTTTTAATCTGTTTTATCAGGAGGTAAGCAGGGGTATAATGCAGGTAGCTTTGCTTTTTAAAGCTTAAACCGGAGACTGGTTTAAAAGCATGTGGAGTATGGTTTTATGGGTGTTAGTTTTTAATGAATTTTTCACTGAATTGTCTGCCATCTCCGCGAAGCGTTACATAATAAACCCCGGCAGGTAAGGTGCTTATGTTTATCGCCGTATGGCCGGGTAGTATTTGAGCCTCAGTGTAAACCAGTGCACCAAGCTCATTAAAGAGTTGCAACTCTACTTTACCTGTAACTTTCTCCATGTTTATCTCTAACAGATTACTCGCAGGGTTAGGGTATAGTTGTACTTTTAATTCAGTAGGTTCAGTTATTGCCATAGAGATATCGTTGTTCACTGAATCTGCACTGCCTACCCATAAGGTTCCGCAAGGGGAG
>CAZUHU010000149.1:0-9359 GCA_964620645.1 uncultured Chitinophaga sp. | reverse complement strand
ATCCAAAAACTGTGGCTGCTCTTTTACATCAAAGTATTTCTCCTCCCGCTTTCTCTCTTTTTCATCAATTGGTTGGGGTGTATTGTTTAAAAGGTTCTTCAATACTTCTTTCTCCTTCTTAAAGTCCTCTTTAATTTTATTGCGGGTGCTGGCCTTATCCAGTTTAATTTGCGGGTCGCTTAACTTGCCACTCATACTAAGGTAAATGTTTAACCCTTCGTAGGGGTCATCCTCCATAAATTGCAGGTCGTTGGTATTCCTTCTGAACTTTTGTGCAAGCAGTTTGTGCAGGTTGATTTTAAAATGGTAGTCAATTGTGTTATCAAAATTATGATAGCCGTAAAACATGAGGTTAAGGGCGCTGCTCTTAATTTCAAATTCAGGTATATCAATTCGTCTGTTTTCAATTTTAACCGTATTAGCCAGTTCAGAGAACTTAATGTCCTCTAACTCCTCTACCCTGATAAATTTAGAAGCCGCCCTTAACGGTTCAAACTTTATCAGCTCTCCATCGCGTATATTAAAATCTATAATAGCGCTTAAGCCGTTTTCATCAAGGTCCTTATAGTTTAGCCAGCTAATATTCAGGTTAATGGCAGAGGTTAGCTTGCCTTTTAAGTGTTTATCGGTCAAAGTAGTTTGGCCAAAGTTTTCGCACTGCGCAAAAATAGTTGGCACGTCAATGTCTACCATTCTAACATCGCAGCGCAGGGTAAGGGTATTATCCGGTGAAAAGGATATGCGGCCATTGGTACGCACCTCGCCCGCCATAGCACGGGTGCTTAACTGATTGAATTGTATTACTCCCGGCGCTACCTGCAAATTGGCCTTTAAGTCTTTAAACTCCATTTTGCGGTAAATGAATCTTTCAATGTCCAGCTCAAGGTTGCCTTGCATGCTGAGGACTTCGCGCACGTTAATCTTCCCTTTTTGTTGTGCTGCGGGCCTGTTCTTTTTATCAAAGGCCTCCATAATGCCCGATAGGTTAAAGGTGTTAACCTTTACCTTACCATTAACGCCAAGCACCACCCCATTGGCCTCGCGCTTTTGGCTCAGGTTATAAGCAAAGGCAAAAAGATTATCAATGGTCCCGCTAAAGTTAAAGTCAGTGCTCAGAAAGTTCAGCGTAAAGTTTTGCGCTTCAATAATGCGGTTATCATAGGTAAGCACTCCGCCAATATTGCCATAGGTAATGCCGTTATTGCGGAACTCCACTTCATTCAGCTTAAACTTGCCGCTACCTGTAAGTGTCGAATTTTCAACGTCAGTAAAATCACTTTTACGGCCTTTTATATGAAAGTTAGTAAACGTGATGCTGCCGCCTATATCCTGTACTATGCTATCAGGCACAAAGGAGCTTAACTCCTCCAGCATTAAAACTCCGTTTGCATAAAAATCAAATGCCGGGTCCTTCAGTTTATCAATGGTAAGCTTAAAGTTAAATGGCTGGGCGTTTAGCGTGCAATTAAAATTGCTGATAACAATCTTATCATTGCCGTATTCATCCATTTCATATTTAGCCGAGGCATTAACCTCCTTCAACAACTTGTTATACTTACCCAATTTCAGCTCGCTGTTTTTTACATCAGCTGTCAGGCTTATTTTGGGCGTACTGGTTTTGCTGAGCAAGCCGTTAATGGTAGCGGTTATAGCATATTCCCCGCTACCTTCCGCCTGTTGAAGTTGGTCTTTAATATTAGCAGGTAACAGGGCTATAAGGTTAGCCATATCCTTGCCTTCGTTCTGCAACTTAAAGTTTAACTGCGTACCGTTTTTCTGTTGCGCAACAAATCCATTAATGTCAAAACGGCTGTCATCAATAGCTATACTTCCATTCTTGAAGTCGTATCGCTTTTTAAGTTTATCGATAGTTAAGGTCAGCTCAGCTTTTACATCCTTGCCCTGTAAAAAATCCTGCGAACCGGTTTTTAACCTATCTATATGTACCTGTGCCTCGGCATCCAATTCAAAAATATTTTCGCCGAAATCGCCACTAAGTAAAGCCCGCTTAAGTTGGGCAAGCACTTCTGTTCCCTGTCCTTTATCTACAAAACTGAACTTAACGCGTTTTATTTCTGCCTTCTTTAATGCAATGGACAACTTCGTTTTAGCTGTGTCGTTTCCGGGTTTGATAATATCCAGGTTTGATTTTCCGGCTTCGTTTCTGTAAATGTTTATTTCTCCATCGCGCACCAACACTTTAGAAAACTCCACCTTATCGCCAAACAGGCTATAGATGTTACACAACAACGAAAACTCCTTAACCTTTAAAAGCTTTTTACCCTTTTGCAGTTTGTCATCAATTGTTACTTCCTTAAATGTTAAGGAGGCATAAGGAAAATGCCTGATAAGGGAAAGATCAATGCCTCCTTTAACCTCTACAGGCACGCTCACGTTTTCGTTAATTTCAGCGATTATTTTCCCCTTTACCTTACTCTCTAATAACATACCCGCCAAAACCAGCAGCAAAAAGAGGCCGGCAACAATGCCCAGCAGCCAGGCCATAACTTTCTTAAACCGCTTAAAGGGTTTAACTGTAGGGGCTATGTTGTTATTTTGCTCTGTCATTCTAATCCTCAACGAAATACAGGCACCGAAATTTCGCGCCCGGCAATTAACAGGAATAAGACCTTTGTGTGTTAAGAAGGGCTTCTGTTGTTTAAAAAGCGGCCTTTAACATCTATATTTAGCCTATGAAGAGAGTCTTATTGCTGCCAATTCTTTTATTGGTTTTGTTCACATATTCCCAGGTTAACACCGAAATCCTTCCCAAAAGTTTTACCATCTCCCAGAAATACTTTCCCCGCGCACAAAAAACAATTCTTCCTGAATTTGTTTTAAGCGAGGCGGAAAGATTGGATAAAATTGATGAGAAGAATGGTTCTTTCCCAAAGATAGGCCGCTCCATTTATACCAATATCACTCTTGATAATTCAGGAAGTTGGTCATACCTGCCGGATGGCGGCCGCGTTTGGCGGTTAACAGTCGTATCTGAAGGGGCCCAGGCGCTTATCCCCTATTTCAATGGTTTTTATCTTCCTAAGGGTGCTACTTTTCATGTTTACACTCCCGAAAAAGATGAAGTAATCGGAGCATACACTTGGGTTAACAACCCTAAGGACGGCTACTTTAGCACAGGTTTAATACACGGCGAAAGCTGCATTTTGGAATATTATGAGCCGGCTAATGTTATCGGACAAGGCATTATCAGCTTAAACGAGGTTGGCCATGCTTACCGCTGGGTTAACAATTACTTTCCGCGCAAATCGCCACGCGAAGCACAGGGGCCCTCACTCGGTTTTGGCTCAAGTTCAAGCTGCGAGGTTAACGTTAATTGCAGCGAAGGCGCCAACTGGCAAAATCAGAAAAACGCCGTGGTTTGTATTTTAGTGCAAAGCACCCAGGGGCAGGGTTTCTGTACCGGTTCCATGATTAACAATACCAACCAGGATTGCACCCCATACCTTATCAGCGCACAACACTGCAGCGAAGGCACCACCAGCAACCAATACAGCCAATGGGTATTTTATTTTAATTACGAAGCGCCTACCTGCACCAACCCATCTACAGTAGGCACTTTAACCAACCGCTCCTTAACCGGTTGCACTAAAAAGGCGGATAGCAATGATAACGGCGGCGCTACCGGCTCCGATTTTTTACTGTTAGAGCTAAGCAGCCAGCCCAATGCCAACTACAATGTATATTACGAAGGTTGGGATGCCACCACCACTGCCTCTACTTCAGGTGTAAGCATCCATCACCCTAATGCTGATATAAAGAAAATCTCCACCTACACACAAACCCTTACTTCCGATAGCTGGGGAGGCTCAGTTTCCGGAACCCACTGGAGGGTTAAGTGGGCAGCAACTACCAACGGCCATGGTGTAACAGAGCCAGGCTCATCAGGCTCTCCCTTATACAATGCAAGCGGCTTGATTGTTGGCACCCTTACCGGGGGCGACTCTTATTGCAATACTCCTAACCAGCCCGACGATTATGGTAAGATGTCTTACCACTGGACCTCTAACGGCAATACTTCAGCCAGGCAGCTTAAGCCCTGGCTTGACCCCTCCAATTCAGGTTCACTTACTCTTAACGGCACAGCCAGCCCATGCGGCTCCATTGTTACCGATGATGCCGGTATACAAAGTATTACTTCGCCCGCAGGCTCTCAATGCTCTAACAGCGCAACACCGGTAGTAGTATTGCGCAACTATGGCAGCAATACTATAACCGCGGTAGATATTAACTATACCATTGATGGCACCACTTACACCTACAACTGGTCGGGCAACCTGTCGTCTTTATCCTCAGTAACAGTAACCTTGCCGGCAGTAACACCGGGCTTTGGCCAACACAGCCTTTCGGTTAGCACAAGCAACCCTAACGGCAATAGCGATAATAATAACGGCAACGATACGCAGGCTTCCAGTTTTACACTGGTGGATGCATCCGGCGCTTTAGCGCTTGCCCTTACCACCGATAATTACGGCAGCGAAACTACCTGGGAAGTAACTGACGGTTCCAGCAACATCCTTAGCTCAGGAGGTCCTTATACCGATATAAACGGCGGCCAAACCTATAACGAACAAATATGCCTTGGCCCCGGCTGCTATACCTTTACCATTTACGATACCTACGGCGATGGTATGAGCGACGGCAACCCTGATGGTAGTTTTACCTTAACAGGCAATAGCGGCGCTACAACCTATGCCCAACTGGCTTCTTCCGGTGCCAATTTCGGCACAGAGCAGTCTTTCCAGTTTTGTATTCAAGGCAATGCCATACAGGAACCCGATGCTATAAACCTAAGCCTAGTACCTAACCCAAGCAATGGTTTGTTTACAGCCAACTTTGATAAGGAAGAACCAAAGACAATTCGTGTTTTTGATGCAGTGGGCAGAATAGTGTTCGGCACCGATAGCCCTGCACAGAATATTTCTATCAATCTTTCCGCACAAGCCGCCGGAGTTTATATTTTGCAGGTGGAAACCAAAAACGGCAAAGCCGTTAAGAAACTGGTGCGCAAGTAATGATTAGAAAAACCGGCCTGTTAGCTGTATTAGTTGTTTTGGTGCTGGCCTATGCGTGCAAAACAAGCAAGCGCACAGCAAGCCCCGAGCCTTACCAGGAAACCCTTACTGATTTATCGCACAAAAAGGTAATAAAGGATAAGGAGTTGTATTTAGCTACCACTGAGGTAATACCTATTGACACCGTTTACCTGAACAAGGATACCCTGCACATTTTAACGCAAAAGATACAGGCCTGCGATGCAGATAACTTTAGCCTGATGTGGAACGGCATGATGATGAAAAGCCTGCCACCACAAACCAACCTGAAACTGTTTTTGCTGAATGAGGGCACCTGTAAGGAGATGCACAAGTTTCATTTAACCTTTAACGTGCATAGCGTAAGGGTAAAGTCTGACAGCACTAACAATGGCAGCACCATAATACGCCTGGGCAACTGGCGTAATACGGTAACCTACGAATACTAGTCCTTCTTTTTAGGGGGCCAGGGAATTAGCATAGAAACCCTGCTGATATAATCTCCGTAGCCCGGCTTATTCTTTTTGTTCTTCTCCTCCATCATAGGTATGCTGGCAAATACAAACATTAACAGCATGGCCAGCCAACCAATACCGGTCCAGATGGATGGCAGCCAGCAACCCAATGCCATTATCCAAAGCCCGAACCAAAAGAAAATCTCACCGAAATAGTTGGGGTGGCGGCTATACTTCCACAAGCCTGTTTCTATAAACTCACCCGGCCTGGCTGTTTTCTTAAACTTCCGCATTTGCTCATCGGCCATAAATTCAACCACTACCGCTGTAAGGCAGCAAATTACCCCCAGGAAAAAAACAGGATAATAGACGTAGCTACCGCTAATGGTATCCAGCACCGGTAACATGCCCAAAAACACCATTACCGTTGGAAACAGGTGAATGCCGAAAAAGTTAGTTATGGGGTATAAGGCCGGATTCTTTTCGCGCAGCATTTTATAGCGCCAGTCTTCGTGGGCGAGTCCTGTCCATCCTTTAGCCCAATTGTAAGTAAGGCGTATAGCCCAAAAACAAACCACTATGCTGTACCAAAGTACCACGGTGCTATTCATTATCGCATAAACCGTAAACCAGTATAAGATCATAAACGGAGGGATGACACTCCAGTAGGCATCGTATAAACTGCTGTTTTTAAAGGCCAGGCTAAATATGAAAATGATAACGGTGGCTAAAACATCGGCCAGAAAGAGGGCCAAAAGGTGATTCTCTATGCTAACGTTTTGCAAAAAATACCAAGCGCCGCCAAGGGCGCACACATAGGCTATTATGCAAATTATATAAGAGGATACGAGGGAATAGGATTTATCCGGACTGCTCATTCCATCAAATGTAACAAACGCCTGTTTTTTCTCAGGCTTAAACCGCCCAACCCATTATCATTATATTTACCACACTCAGCTATGAAGGACGACATCAGCAAATACCACCAGGCTCTTCAACCGGAAGACCGCGAAATCTGCGATTTATTATACCGGGAAATCAGCCATTGGCTGCCCGAAGCCGAAAACAAGATATGGCATGCTCACCCCGTATGGTTTTTAGATGGTAACCCCGTGGCAGGTTACAGCAAGTTAAAGAACTGTATACGACTGTTGTTCTGGAGCGGCCAAAGTTTTGAAGAACCGGGGCTTAGTAAAGAGGGCAGTTTTAAAGCGGCTGAGGCCAGATTTACTTCGGCGCAACAAGTGAACCTTAAGGACCTAGAGCGCTGGTGCAAAAAAGCCCGCGAAATTCAATGGGATTACAAAAACCTGGTTAAGCGCAAAGGCGTTTTGGAACGCCTGAAGTAAAAACAAAAGCAGGCTTTAGGCCTGCCTCAACCGGCCCAAAGGGCCAGCATTTATTTGTTAGGGTTCACCCGAAAATTCAACTAGTGCAGGTTCTCTAAACCCTGCCCGGCTGCCAAAAGTTCCGCTATATCAAACACCTTAACCTGCATCTGCATTTCCTTGCTTTTAACACCATCCGTTAACATGGTACTGCAGAACGGGCAGGCACTTGCTACTATCTGCGCATCGGTATCCAAAGCCTCTTCAATACGGGCAATGTTTATGCGCTTTTTGCCGGGTTCATCTTCCTTAAACATCTGGGCTCCGCCGGCTCCGCAACACAGGCCTTTGGTACGGCAACTCTTCATTTCTACCAGGTCGGCATCCAGTTCTTCAAGCACCTGGCGGGGGGCTTCGTACACCTCATTTGCCCTTCCCAAATAACATGAATCATGGTATGTTATCTTCTTGCCTTTGAATGAGTTAGCATCACTTATTTTAACCTTTCCTTCATTGATTAGTTGCTGCAAAAACTGGGCGTGGTGCTTTACCTCATAGTTGCCCCCCAGGCTTGGGTACTCGTTCTTCAATATGTTAAAACAATGGGGGCAGGTGGTTACAATTTTCTTAACGCCATAGCTGTTCATCACCTCAATATTCTGCAAGGCCAGCATCTGGAAAACGAACTCGTTGCCCGCCCTTTTTGCCGGGTCGCCGGTGCAGCTTTCTTCGGTTCCCAGGACCGCAAATTTTATGTTCAGGTGTTGCAGAATCTTTACAAAAGAGCGGGTAACCTTTTGGGCTCTCTGGTCAAAACTTCCGGCACAACCTACCCAAAAAAGTACATCAGGGGTTTCGCCATTTGCGGCATATTCTGCCATTGTTTTTGCGTTCAGCATACTATCGTCTTAATACTTATAACCTATTACTAACAAGCTTTAAATTATTCCTTTACCCAGTTCAGGCGGTCCTGCTGGCTAAACTGCCAGGGGGCTCCGTTATTCTCCATATTGGCAAACATACCGGTCCACTCCGCAGGGGCATTGCTCTCCTCCATTATCAGGTTGCGGCGTAACTGCACTATAATATCAAGCGGCGAAATAAGCACCGGGCATTCCTCCACACAGGCATTACAGGTGGTGCAGGCCCGTAGTTCTTCCACACTTATATACCCATTCTCAATAAGGCTCTTACCGTCCTCTTTCCACTCGCCGTTATTGGCGGCTATCAGTGCCCCAACTTCCTCCATACGGTCGCGGGTATCCATCATAATCTTGCGCGGGCTAAGCTTTTTACCGGTAAGGTTAGCCGGGCAGGCAGCCGTGCAACGTCCGCATTCCGTACAGGTATAAGCGTCCATCAGGTTCTTCCAGCTAAGGTCCATTACGTCCTTTGCACCAAACTTAACAGGGGCATCAGTGGCCGGTGGCGGAACCGCATTGGGGTCCATCATCAGCTTAATCTCCTTGGTAATTTCAGGCATGTTAGCGATATACCCTTTGGGGGTAAGCCGGCTGAAATACGTATTAGGGAAAGCCAGCAATATGTGCAGGTGCTTGCTGTAAGGCAGATAGGCCAGCAGGGCGAACACACCAAAAATGTGGCCCCACCATCCCAGGCGCTCAACTAAATGCAGCGCTTGCGGGCCCCAGCCATGGAAAAGGGGCATTAACCAACCGCTAACTAAAAAACCATATTCACCATGGTGCATGGCCATATCGGCGGTGTTCATGCTGAAAATACAGGTCAAAAGGTAAATCTCTGATAACAGGATAATAGCAGCATCCTGTACAGGAAAGCCTTTTAACTCGGGCTTATTAAGGCGGGGAACTTTGATAAGGAAACGACGGCTGAGGAAAGAAATGGTGGCAATGAATACAAACACCGAAACCAACTCAATAAACGAAATGATAAAAACATAGCAAAAGCGCAATACGCTGTTATCCTCAATAGCGTGGTAAATAATGCGATGGCTGCCTGTAAAACCATCAATAAATATTTCGATCAGTTCTACCTGTGTAATAACAAAACCGAAGTAGATAAAGAAGTGCAACACCGCCGGCGTTACATTCTTAAACATCTTCTTTTGGCCAAAGGCAACCAGGAGCATGTTTTTCCAGCGCTCGCCGGGGTTATCGGTAAAATCCTCCTTACGGCCTAACATTATGTTACGGTAAACACGGCGGTAACCGAAAAACGCCCCTATACCGGTAAGTATGGTAAAGGAGATAAAAATGAATATCTGGAAGTAAACAAGCATAAGCACAATTATGAGCGCAGCGAAAATACAGTTAAACACAAAAATTACAAGTGAAAAGACAGTATCCGCACCACTTGTGGAAAGAACAATTTCTTACCTACTTCTGTTCGGTAAAAAGCAGTAAACTTGTAAGGCTATACAAATAATATTTGGCTGCCTGCCGCCTTATAGCAACTACCCGTGGCAAATGGCGGAACTTATAACTGAGATGAAGATGAGGAAACTTTTTGCTTCTGCTTTCCTGACGTTGATGGTTGCGCTTTCC
>CAZUHU010000148.1:0-9362 GCA_964620645.1 uncultured Chitinophaga sp. | reverse complement strand
GCGGCGAGTATCAGGGATTCTTCCTCGCTTTGGGTTTTCTGGTCGGTTTTATCAATTCGTTGGGAAATTGTTATGGACGAATTCATCTGCATTGTATAAGGTAAATGCAGGCAGGTTTTAAAAGTAACAAAAACGGCAGGCTAAATATTGTGGCTACTCAAAGGGAGTCTTATGGCTAGCTGATAGTGTAGAGGGTATTGCTTCGGTTATATCACGTCCTTTATTACTGCAAAGTATTCCGGGTCCTCATCTTCAAAAATGGTCATACCCTCCAGCATGTAGGCGCGCAGTAAATACTCTTTAGCCTGGGCGGCGTTGCCCAATTCAAAGTAGGTTTTACCCAGCATAAGCAACACAAACGGGTTGGTGGCGCCTCCCGGACTGTTATATGCCTCGTGGAAATTATCTACCGCCCCCTGGTAGTCATCCATCATAAAATGGGCATCGCCAATGGCGGTATAAACCCAGGTAGCGGCTTCCCAATTGCGTTTAGGCTCGGGTATCAGGTCAAGGGCTTCGTTATAGCACATAAGGGCTTCGCTGTAATCTCCCTCTTCGGCATGTTCGTCACCATCGGCACATAGTTCGGTTATTTCTTCAAACAACTCATCGTCCATTTGTGTATCGCTCATAGTAACTGCTTTAAAGATTATTAAAAGAAGGCGGGTTATAAACTTAATAAAAACTGCATGGTATCAACGCCATCGGCATAGTCCCATAACTCGGGGTGCTGCGATTGGCCAAACTTAACTGAAGCAGGTAGTTGCCATCTACCCGGCTCGGCTGAAACCACGCACTGTATTTTATCTGCACTTTGCTTCAACTTACTGTTAAGCACTTTATCGTCGTGCCAGTATTCAAAGTTCAAATTGCCGATAGGGGAGGGAATGCTCTCGTTTTCTACCAGCATTACAAACTCATTGGCAAAGTGCGGCGTTTTATTCAGTAACAGTATAGTGCGGTTGTAATCGTAATTGTTCATGTACTTAGTGTGCTGGTGCAGCCAGGCATACTTATTAAAATTAGGGAACAGCTTTTCGAAATTATACCCTACCGGCACATAGATTTTGGAAACATTGCGGCACCCAAAGCCGAAGTAGGCAAAAACGTCATCAGCCAGCGCCTGCAACCCGGTGTCGCTCTCTTCGCCGGTAAGTATGGCAACGGAGTTGCGGTTTTTGCGCAGTATTTTAGGGTATTGCCTGAAGTAGTATTCAAAATACCTGTTGGTGTTATCGCTGCCGGTGGCAATAACGGCATCAAAGTCCTTTAGCTTTTCCACTATCTCAACACGGCCCTTCAGGTCCGGGTCTATTTCGGAGAGTAATTCCACCAGGCGGGGAAACAGCAAGTCATCTTTGGAGGATAGTTTGATCTTCATCCTACAGCCGGCTAGATAAGCACACAAAAAATCATGAAAGCCAACCAACGGAAGGTTGCCGGCAAAAACGAGGCCGATGGTTTTGTTTACCGGTTTAAGCTGATAAGCGCCCAGCCATTGCTTCAGTTTTGCTTCATCCAGCATTTCGGTACAAATGGCGTCCAAAGCCTGCTGTACGAACGTAGCTGTAAACCAGGGGTTCTGGCGCTCGGCTGCAATAGCTTTCTGCTTCAGCAGTTCATCTGCCTTTATTCGTTTGCCTAACTCAACTAAATTCCCTACAGCGTCCATTGTCCACAAAATTGAAGGGCAAATGTATAATTGTTGCGCTTGTTGAAAATATCAGCCTGCCGGAATACTGAATCTGCTTTGTTTAGCGTTAGTAACTGGGTTTTTCGATTTAACGGTCATCCTTAGCCAATAGATGGGTGATTTAAGGCGCTTTAATGCCTAAGTATTCGGCGGCCCGGGCTTTCAATTCTTACTATGAAAAAGAACATAGCCGTTATAACCGGTGGCGAGGCAAGCGAAGTGGGCATTTCGCTTAAAAGTGCGGGTGTTGTTTGCAAGCACCTTAATAAGGATAAATACAACGTTTTTAAGGTAGTAATTGAAGGTAACGACTGGTTTGTAGAGCGCGATAACCCTGTGCGACTTAAGGTGGATAAGAATGATTTCAGCTTTACGGTTGAGGGCCATAAGATAAGTTTTGATGCCGTTTTTGTGGCTATACACGGCACCCCTGCTGAGGATGGCAAGTTACAGGGCTATTTTGATATGCTGAGAATACCTTATAACTGCTGTGGTGTGTTACAGGCCGCTTTAACGTTTGATAAGCAGCGCTGTAAAGAATACCTAACGCAGTTTGGCGTTAAAACCGGCAAAGCGGTATTGCTTAAAAAGGCCGATAGGGAAGAGGCAGAACAAAAAGTGTTACAAACATTGAGTGTGCCTTTGTTTGTAAAACCCAATAAAAACGGGTCCAGCTATGGAGCCTCAAAAGTTACAGAGCAGGGCGAACTTGCTACCGCTATTAAAAATGCTTTCGATTTTGATGACGAGATTTTGGTGGAGGAGTACTTGCAGGGCACCGAGGTAACCTGCGGAGTGATAACTATAGATGGTAAAATTACCGCTTTGCCTATAACTGAAATACGTAGTAAGAAGGGCTTTTTTGATTATGAGGCCAAGTATGAGGGCGCCTCTCAGGAGGTTACTCCTGCCGAAATTGACGCTAAGCTGTTTGAGCAGATTCAGCAAACATCTTCTGCTATTTATCAAAAACTCGATTTTAAAGGCATGTGTCGTATAGATTACATTATACGCAATGGCGAATACTATATGTTGGAGGTAAACTCCATACCCGGCCTTAGCGAGGAAAGCATTGTACCGCAGCAGGCAAAGGCAATGGGCATTTCGTTAGAAAAGCTGTTTGAAACATCTATTGAAGAAAGCATCAGGGCTGCTTCAGCAGCGCAAACCAATTAAAAAGCTCTGCTAACTTAGCGCCGATAATGAAGAAGTATTTCAACAAAGCCTTACTGTATAATGTGTTACTGGCCATTGCCATCCTTATACTGTTATTGCTTATTGTGCAGTGGAGTTTAAAATCGTACACCCGCCATGGCGAGGGCATACCGGTGCCGGCTTTACAGGGTAAATCGTTTGAAGAAGCTAAAAAGTTGCTGGCGGACAATAATCTTGAATACCAGATAATGGATTCGGTATTTGATGACACCAAGCCGCCTCTTGCTATAGTTGATCAAAATCCCAAGGCAGGCTCAAAGGTTAAAACAGGCCGCACTATCTACATTACTATCAATGCAACTTCAGCCCCAACGGTTGAAGTGCCCGATCTTATAGGCCGCACTTCATTAAAAGGGGCTAAGATGCAGCTAGAGAGCCTTGGCTTTAAACTAGGGGAACCTGTTTACAAGCCCGACCCGCACTTGAACTCGGTTATCGGGGTGTTGGTTAACGGCAGGCCACTTACCAAGAAGATGCGGGTGCCCAAAAGCGCTATTATCACCCTGGTGCTGGGCGATGGCCTGGGCGGCGGAAGGATAACAGTGCCTTACTTAATTGGCCTTACTTATGAGGAGGCTGAGTTTAAGTTAAAAGGCATGTCGCTTAACGTAGGTTCAAAGTTGTTTGAAGAGGGAGTGACGGATTCTTTGGGAGCGGTTATTTACCGCCAGGAACCTGCCTTTGGCAATGGCCGGACTATACCATTAGGAGAGGCTATTGACCTGTTTATGGCCAAGCAATTGCCGGAAGGGGTAGTGGTTGATCCCTCGCTATACGAAATAAGCGACTCCCTGATTACCAACCAGCCGGTTCAAGAGCCCGAATAAGCCCACTTTGCCTGCCAATAATTTTGTTTTCTTTACGTTTGCTGATTGATGAATAAGGCTATGAAGCGATTTTCTCTACTTTTTGTATTGTTTTCTTTGGTTTTATTGGTTTTCGCCCAACAGGAGGAACGCCTTGGGCCAATGGGGTACAATCCCGCACTGGCTAAAAATTGGCAAAAGGCACATCAGCATAAGTATGTTATTGATAATGGCATGATTGTGTTTTCCGACACTTTAAGCCTGCCTTTTTTAGATGATTTTAGCCGCGATAAAACACGCAGCTATAACTGGACCTGGACCCACATAACCGCCACCTATACTAATGTGTTTGGCACCTGCCTTGGCCCTGAGAATGTAGCTACCGTACCTATACAAACCAATACTACCACTGCTTATACCTATAGTTACGATACGCTTACCAATCAGGTTGATTCTACGCCTATTGCACCTATACCTTTCACCTTTTTCGGGCCTGCTACAGCGGGTTGTTTCAGTCAAAATCCATCTATCATAAACTACTGGCCGGCATATTACCGCTATGTGTGGGATACTGCCACTGATAAGTTGATCGATTCCATTTGGATAAGCGACCAAACGTTGGACTATGTTCCTCTGCTTCGTTTTGCAGCAGGCGAGCCCGGTACCCTTTGGTTCGATAACATGGCTTATGTAAACAATACATATCCTGACCTTCCGCCAACTATTGGTGTTGCCACGCTGGATGGGTTAAACGAATACGGCCGCCCTTACAATGATACTATGAATACCACCTATGGTACGGCCGATCGCTTAACCTCATTGCCAATTAATCTATCGGGCCTTTCTGAGGCAGATTCCCTGTATATCAGTTTCTTTTATGAAGCAGGTGGCTTTGGCGATATGCCGGAGCCCGATGATTCGCTTATCCTTGAGTTTAAAGACAACGATAACCAATGGCGTGAAATGTGGTTTGCTAATGGCGATACTGCAGGTGGCTCATTGGGCAGCAATAAATTTAAGCAGGTATTGGTAGAGGTTCCAACATTGCTTTCTCCTTTAACTTACTTCTATAATGCTTTCCAGTTCCGCTTCCGTTCAGTAGGTGCGCTGTATGGCAACCTGGACCATTGGCATGTTGATTACGTTAAGTTTGACAAGAACCGCAGCGCTACCGATACAGCCATACACGATATTGCTTTTGTTTACGATTATCCTACCATACTAAAGAACTTTACCCTAATGCCGGCCGACCAGTTTACCGGCGTGGCTGATTTACGGGATTCGATAAACTTATTGGTACATAACCTTAACCCCGATGCCAACTCAAACCCACCGGCCACTAACTATGTAATTGGCGCTGCAGAAAGTTACCCGGCTATTGTGGTACTGGCCCCGGATGTAATTCAAACTTTTAATGCGGAAGAATACCACTATATAGAAATAGAACCGGCTGCAACTTACACGCCTGATGCGTCAATAGTGGATAGCCTTATTATCCTTTCCAAAGCCTACATTGACCCCAACGATGCTTTGGCATCCAATGACTCGCTGGTGCAAACGCAAAACTTTAATACCATAATGGCTTATGACGATGGTAGTGCCGAAAGGGCTTACGGTTTATTTGGTTTAGGCACTAAAAAGTTTGCCTATGAATTTAACCTTAACCAGCCCGATACGTTGGTAGGCTTTCAGGTAATGTATAGCAGCGTTGAGCAAAATGTAGACGACCTTATTTTCAATTTTTACCTGTGGGATTCATTGAATTTGAATTCTTATGTAAATCCCGACTTTGGTATTGATACGTTAGAAAACATGAAGCGCATTTACGTAGACTCATTAAACGGCTTTGTTACTTATGTGTTGGATACGCCGCTTATTATTCAAAAGAAGGTGTACTTTGGTTGGGCGCAAAGCGATGAACGCAGCATGCAGATAGGTTTTGACCTTAACAGCACACTTGGCCGCCAGCACATGTTTGTTTTTATAAATGGCAAATGGCAGGCTTCAACGCTATCTTCAGATGGTTCGCCTATGATGCGGTTGATTTTTGACAGTAACTATTGGGGGCACACGTCAACAGCCGTTAAGGAAGTGCAGGATGAAACGGTAGTATCTGTTTATCCAAACCCAACCAATGGCAGCCTGACGATAGCGGGCAATGATAACGCTGAATACGAAATTGCGGTTTACAATGCCATGGGCCAATTGGTGCAAAACGGCTATTCGTTAAATCATCAGTTTGACATTAACGGTTTACAAAACGGTATTTACCTGCTAAACCTGCGCAACACAGCCACAGGTAAAATAAGCCATGGTAAGGTGATTAAAACTGCTTACTAATGGGGGTGGTTCTTTTCGATGGGGTTTGCAACCTCTGCAATAGTTCCGTTAACTGGATAATTGACCACGACAAAAAGAATGAATTTCGTTTTGCATCCCTGCAATCAGAATATGGCCAGCGCATGGTGCAGCAATACAACATTAGCGGTAATTACATGGATACGGTAGTACTTATCAAAAATGATAGGGCTTACCTTCGCTCGGCAGCCGTTCTGCAGGTGTTGAGAGGTATTGGAGGAATTTATTCGCTGGCCATGGTGTTCTACATCTTTCCGGCCTTTATCCGCGATGTGGTATATAATTTTATAGCTAAAAATCGCTATCGTTGGTTTGGAAAGCAGGAGAGTTGCCGCATACCAACCCCTGAGTTAAAAGCTAAATTTATTGATAAGTGAAAAAGGTAGTTTTTACCGTAATACTGCTGTTGTTGCTTGCTGCCGGCGGGTTTGTGTATTGGGTAGCGTTTATGCCCAATGTAAATCCCGCATTTAAAGGTGGTATCAAAATACCCACCGGCTCTACTTACCAGGATGTTATCAGTATACTGGAAGAGAAAAAAGTATTGAAGAACACATTGGGGTTTGAGATAATCAGCAAGCTGAAGAAGTACTCCGGTAAAGTTAAACCCGGCTATTACACCTTCGGTAAAAACCTGAACAACCGTCAAATAGTAAACATACTGCGTGCCGGGCTGCAAACGCCTGTGCAATTGGTGATATACAATATCCGCACAAAGGAAGATTTTGCCGGTTTGGTTGGCCGAACATTGGAAATGGATTCTAATGCTTTGTTAGCAAAGCTAAACGATAAAAAATTCTGCATGGAGGTTGGCTTGGATACGGCTACTATACTAACCCACTTTATTACTGATAACTACGAATTGTATTGGAATACCTCTTTAGAGAACTTCATTAGCCGAATGTTTAGTACGTATGATGATTTTTGGAACGATGCCCGCCGGGCAAAAGCAAAGCAATGGGGGCTTACCCCTTCTGAAGCTACCACGCTGGCTTCAATTGTAGAAAAGGAAGTAATATTTGATAAGGAAATGCCGACCGTTGCAGGAGTTTACCTCAACAGGTTAAAAATAGGTATGCCATTGCAGGCGGATCCTACCCTTGTTTTTGCGCTGCATGATTTTAGTGCCCGCCGTGTTACCTCATACCATAAGGATTTTGACTCACCATACAACTCTTATAAATACCCCGGCTTGCCGCCCGGCCCTATTTGTATGCCACGCAAAAAATCGATTGATGCCGTGCTAAATGCTGAGCAGCATGACTTCCTGTATTTCTGCGCTAACCCGGATATGAGTGGTTATTCTATTTTTTCCGCTACTTATGAGGAGCAGCAGAAAATTGCGGCGCAATACCGCAAAAAGCTGAATACCATGAATATTCACTAGAAGGCGCTTGCCTCATTTTAACGGTATAGGCAATATTTGCTTTATTTACACTGCAATCTCCTTTGCGCCGGACTTTCAATGCCGGTAGGGTTGCATAGCTTGAACCATTGTAACTATGTTCTCCTATACTCATCAAATACGTGTGCGCTATGGCGATACTGACCAAATGGGTTACGTATACTATGGTAATTACGCTTATTACTATGAGCAGGCCAGGGCCGAGGCGATAAGATTGGTTGGTATTACTTATAAGCAGTTGGAGGATTCGGGCATAATGATGCCTATTACCCGAATGACGGTTAAATACATACAGCCCGCCCGCTACGATGAGTTGATCAACGTTCGTACTTTTGTACCCGAAATGCCAAACCGCATCATCACCTTTGCCTACGAAATTACCAATGAGGCGGGCGCACTTTTAAATGAGGGTGAAACACAATTGATTTTTGTGGATGCCGTTACACGTAAAATGAAACCCATACCGGCTGTGTTGATGGATAAGCTAAAACCTTTTTATAACCTAAGTAACGGGTAATGGCGCTGAATGATTTTGTTGAGAAGATATTGAAGCGTTACCCCTTTTTAAAAAGGCTTTTGGTTAAAGCGCAGAAATTTACCTTACCCGGCCTTGATGGCATACCGGTGGTAGAGGTATATCAATTCTTTATTGCTGAAATAAAGGCAAACTCATTAAGTATACGCAGCCGTGCAATAGCGTTTAGTTTCTTCCTGGCTATTTTTCCTGCGTTAACGTTCATATTTTCTCTTATCCCTTATATACCGGGCATAAACCATATGGATGTTACCATTATGCGTTTTTTAAAGCAGGTATTGCCCAATAAGGAAACTTACGCCTTCATACAATCGTTTACTGAGCCTTTGCTGCGCGACCTTGCTAAGCATAAGCGTGGAGGGCTATTAACAGGTTCCGTTTTCCTGGTGTTGTTCCTTACCTCCAATGGGGTTATGGCCATGATGAGTTCTTTTGATAAATCGTACGACCACTATACCAAGCGCAATGCCTTCCAAAGCAGGTGGGTAGCTATTAAAATTACCTTCCTGTTGTTTGCGCTCTTTCTGCTTTCAATTCTTTTGGTGGTAATGGGGCAGGATATTATCGCTTTCCTTAAAGATTTGCTGGGTATTAAAGGCTGGGTTTCGGCACTGGCGTTTAACGTGCTTCGTTATGCCATCCTTATACTCATGTTCTTCTTTTCCATCTCTCTTATCTATTACTATGGCCCTGCCACTAAAAAGAAGTATAAGTTTATTTCAGCGGGGGCAACGGTAGCCACTATTCTTTCCATTGTGGTATCGGTAGGCTTTTCGTATTGGGTAAGTAATTTCAATCGCCTTAATGTAATCTTCGGCTCTATAGGCACTATTATGTTGCTCCTGATATGGCTTAATATAAACTCCTTTGTGCTGCTGATAGGTTACGAGATAAACGCCAGCATACACTATAACCGCGCCCACCGCCAAAAGGAACTGGAAATACCTAAAGAGGAAAAGTAATCCTCAAAAAAATCAGATTATTTAAAACTCCTCCTTGGTGATATTCGCCGCTTTTATATTTTTGCCCCCGGAGAGATGGCAGAGCGGTTGATTGCAACTGTCTTGAAAACAGTCGTGGGTGATGAGCCCACCGGGGGTTCGAATCCCTCTCTCTCCGCTAGGAATAAATGCTAAAAGCCTGATTTTCAATATGATAAATCGGGCTTTTTTGTTGGGGCAAGTAATAAATTTCAAATGGGGCAAGAAAAGGTAATTTTTTACCTAAATATTAAATTATAGAAGGCTCAAAATCCTGTGGTACTTAAATACTGTGCGGGTTCGATTCCCGCCCGCGGTACTAAACTATCGGGGAATTTTTCTTAAAACCAGAAAGATTCCCCGATTTCTT
>CAZUHU010000147.1:0-9433 GCA_964620645.1 uncultured Chitinophaga sp. | reverse complement strand
AATTTTTTCAATCCAGTTACTTTCATCAGTTTCAAACCCCTTTTGAAACTCTTCCAGAGGATTGGGTTGATATGTAAAAACACCTGCCTGCCCTGCAATTCTATTGGTAACCACAGGAACAGTTAACAATCCATGTTCGCGATATGTAAATGGCTCTTGATGCACTTCTGTATTAATTTGATTGCAGGTATGTAATGCATAAATTGCTGCACCATGTTTATTGCACTCCAAAATGGAACCATCATCACAAATTTCTGGTTTAGTTGCGAAATATGCGGCAATCAAGGGGCTATATGACCAATCAAGAAGTCTAGTTGGCAACCTGTGATGTTGAGCTAGGGCCATCCACTCCCAATTATTGGACGGTTTTTGCTGTAGCTCACTACTAGCTCTTAGCTTGAAAAGATTCAATGTGGTTTTTTCATGTTCTATAATATCCTCCAAAGCAACCTTCTCATTAAAATTTAATCTACCTACTGAAGGAATGAGCTTATGCTCCTTTGCATTACTAACGCCTCTAAAAACCACGTGTCCACAGCCATACTCATCTGATATCATTTTTTCAATTAATTGCGCGAAGCTTCCGATTCTAAAAACCTTCATATAAGTAAATGTATCTAATCTTAACCAAACGCCCCTCAACCTTGCGGCGAGGGGCGTTTAAATTTGTATTAGTCTGTTGTCTAATGTCTGCTATCTATAGTCAGCTTAGCTGCAACCCATGCTGTTGCCGCAGTTAATACACTTGTAGCAGGTGCCGCTGCGGATGGTGATGTTACCGCACACATTGCACGGTGGCGCATCGCCCATCATTTCGCCGGCAGCCTTGTTAAAGGCGCTCATGCTGTTGTTAGCCAGGCTCAGTTTCTTCTCCACCTTCATTTCGGTATCCTTCTTAGCCGTTGGCTTAGGGGTTTCCTTCATTTCGGGGTGGTTGCTGGTAGTTGGCTTATACTCCTCAATAGGCTCGTCGCTTATGTCGGTGGTTAAGTCAGTAGTTGGCTGGCTGCGCAGAGCTAACTCGCTTGGGGTTACGTGTACTAAATCGGTACGGCCAAGGTATTCGAAAGCCAACAGGCGGAAGATGTAATCTACTACCGAAGAGGCGTTCTTGATATTCGGGTGGTCAACCATGCCGCTTGGCTCAAAGCGCGTAAACGTAAACTTGTTCATGAACTCCTCTAAAGGCACACCGTACTGTAAGCCTATAGAAACCGATATGGCAAAGCAGTTCATTAAGCTGCGGAAGCTTGCACCCTCCTTGTGCATATCCACAAAGATTTCACCCAATGTACCGTCATCGTATTCGCCGGTGCGCACAAACACGGTTTGACCGCCAATTTTTGCTTTTTGCGTAAAACCACGGCGCTTGTGCGGCAGTTTCTTGCGCTCCACAATGCGGCTCAGCTCGCGCATAAAGTTGGTGTCGGTGCTTTCCTGCATCAATACGCGGGCAGCTTCCAACACCTGCTCAGGCGTTAACTTGCTGAATACATCCGGCTGTGCTGTTTCAGCAGGCGCTGTGGCAGTAGCTGTTTCTGTTTTCTTGGTGTCTTCTTTTTCCTCGTCTTTCTTGTTGCTTAACGGCTGGCTCATTTTGCATCCGTCGCGGTAAAGCGCGTTTGCTTTTAAGCCCAGGCTCCAGCTTAACTCGTAGCACTGTTGTATATCTTCAACGGTAGCCTCGTTAGGCAGGTTAATGGTTTTGCTTATTGCGCCGCTAATGAAAGGCTGCACACCGGCCATCATGCGTATGTGGCCATGCGGGTGAATGTAACGCACACCCTTAGTGCCGCACTTGTTAGCGCAGTCAAACACCGGTAGGTGCTCATCCTTAAGGTAAGGTGCGCCTTCTACCGTCATGGTACCGCAAACGTATTCGTTAGCCTGTTCAATTTCGGCCTTGCTGTAACCTAACTCGCGCAGCAGGTTAAAGGCAGGGTTCTTATACTGCTCGGCAGTAAAGCCAAGGCGCTGCATGGTTTCTTCGCCCAGCGTCCACGCATTAAAGGCAAAGGTAATATCAAAAGCGCCCGGTAATTGTGCTTCAATCTTTTCAATATCAAGCGCAGTAAAGCCTTTAGCGCGCAGGGTATCGGGGTTTACATTAGGGCAACCGTTAAGGCTGGCGTGGCCTTTGGCGTATTTAATAATAGCGTCGATCTGCTCAGGGGTGTAGCCCATGTTTTCTAAGGCAGGTGGTACGCTTTCGTTTACAATTTTAAAGTAACCGCCGCCGCTAAGTTTCTTAAACTTCACTAAAGCAAAGTCAGGCTCAACACCGGTAGTATCGCAATCCATTAACAGGCCTATGGTGCCGGTAGGGGCAATAACGGTAGTTTGTGCGTTGCGGTAGCCATACTTCTCACCCATTTGTAAAGCCTCATCCCAACTGGTGGTGGCGGCTTCCAATAAGTAAGCAGGACAGTATTTAGGGTCAATGCCTACAGGCTTAACTTCTAAACCTTCGTAGCTGCTGGCAGGGCTGTTGTAAGCGGCCAGGCGGTGGTTGCGCATTACGCGCAGCATGTGTTTCTTATTGCGCTCGTAGCCGGGGAAGGTTCCCAGTACAGAAGCCATCTCAGCTGATGTTTTGTAAGAAATACCGGTCATGATAGCGGTAATTGCTCCGCCAATAGCGCGGGCTTCGTTGCTATCGTAAGGTATGCCGCTAACCATAAGCACGCTGCCTAAGTTGGCATAACCTAAACCAAGGGTGCGGAACTCGTAAGAAAGCTGCGCCACTTCTTTTGAAGGGAACTGCGCCATCAATACGCTTATCTCTAACACCATGGTCCAAATGCGGCTCATGTGTTCAAAACCGTTTACATCAAACTCAAGCGTTTTTTCGTTAAAGAACTTACGCAGGTTAAATGAAGCCAGGTTGCAGGCTGTATTATCCAGGAACATGTACTCGCTGCAAGGGTTGCTGGCGCGTATTGGGCCATCCTCAGGGCAAGTATGCCATTCGTTAATAGTAGTATCAAACTGCACGCCGGGGTCAGCACAACGCCATGCGGCTTTGGCTACTAAGTCCCACATATCTTTAGCAGGTATGCTGCGCATAACGTGCTTATCAGTACGGGCAAGCAGGTTCCAGTTTTCGCCGTTTTGTAAAGCGTGGAAGAAGCTGTTAGGCACACGCACGCTGTTGTTGCTGTTTTGGCCGCTAACAGTGCGGTAAGCTTCACCCTCGTAGTGGCTATCGTAACCGGCATTAATAAGTGCAGCTACTTTATCCTCTTCCTTCATTTTCCATTCAATGAAGTCAATTACCTCGGGGTGGTCTAAGTCTAAGCAAACCATTTTGGCTGCACGGCGGGTAGTGCCACCGCTTTTAATAGCGCCTGCTGCTGCGTCGCCAATTTTCAAAAAGCTCATCAGGCCGCTTGACGTACCACCGCCGCTGAGTTTTTCGCCTTCGCCGCGTATGTTGCTGAAGTTGGTGCCTACGCCTGAACCGTATTTAAAGATACGGGCTTCGCGCATCCACAAATCCATAATACCGCCGCCGTTCACTAAGTCGTCATCTACACTTAATATAAAGCAGGCGTGTGGCTGAGGGCGCTCGTAAGCGCTGGTGCTTTGCTCCAGCTTGCCGGTATCGGGGTTAACAAAGTAGTGGCCCTGTGGCTTGCCGGTAATACCGTATGCGCTGTAAAGGCCGGTGTTAAACCACTGCGGACTGTTAGGCGCTGCCATTTGGGTTAATAAGCTATAAGCTATTTCATCATAAAAAACCTCAGCATCTTTCTTAGAGGCAAAGTACCCGTAACGTTCGCCCCAGCTTCTCCAACAATCTGCCAAGCGGTGCACTACCTGCTTAATGCTACGCTCGCCACCCAGTGAACCATCGGCCTGGGGTACGCCGGCTTTGCGGAAATATTTTTGGGCAAGAATATCGGTAGCCACCTGGCTCCAACCTTTAGGCACCTCTACGTTGTACATTTCAAATACAGCGTCGCCTTTAGGGTTACGGATAACGCTGCTGCGCAGGTCGTATTCTAACAGGTCGTAAACGCTAACTCCTTCGCGGGTATAGAGACGGTCTACCTTCAGGCCTTTCTTTTCATTCTTTCTTGCCATAGCTTAAAATTAAAGTAGTTTAAAGTGATGCAGGGTTTTTGCGGTGTGAAAAACGTATAACGAATATATTTTTCACTTTTTTCCAAAACCATCTCATTTTTCCACACAAAATGTGCGTTGGCATTTGTTTCGAAACGAAACGCAGTGCTGGCGCGGTTTCCCTCTTGTGGAAAAACTTTTTAACGATTTTTCTTGTATAAAAGAACGGTGTTTTGAGGTCAAAAAATGTATTGTTTTTTGGGCGGCACTTTTGCCCTCAAAGCTCCATTTGGCGGTACTTTCAGCGCCCCTGCAGGCAGAAGAAATTTCGCCACCCCGCCACCTCAAAATGACGAAGGGGCGGCGAAATTAAAAACGGCATTTACAAAACAACGTACCCCCTAACTGTACTTACCAACGCTTAATCAACATGAAGAAAAAGGTACGCTTTACTGCCGTTTTCTGCCAATAAAAAGCATTTCGCTAAAGCCAAAGCAGTAGTGCAATAAAAAACCCTCCTTTAAAGGGAGGGTTCTGAAGTGTTTTAGAAGTTATACCTGAACTGGAAGGTAAAGTTCCGCATCGGTTCTGGCTTGCCGGGCCGCAGAGAGTAATAGCGGTTGGCTACGTTCTTTACAATAAAGCCCAACTTGATATTCTTGGTTACTTCAAGGCCGGCGCGTATATCAATGGAGTAGTCTCCGCCCCTGTGCTTAGCCATGTAGTTATCCAGCGCATTCACGTCCTGGAAAATGAGGTTAGCCGCTGCGCGGAACAGTTCCGGTACTTTTTCAGGCATACTGCCGTAATAAAAAGTGGCACCCAGGTAAGCCTTCCAGTAAGTAAGCTCCACATCTGCACGGAAAAGGTGGCGCATACGGTAATACAACAGGTTATTGCCTACCACGTCGCCGGTATCTACCCGTTTAAAGTTGTATTTAAACATATCGCGGAAGAAGGCAGCATCGCTATAGGTGCTCTTACCGGTGCTGTCTTTAACATCGGATGCGGGCCAGTTATACGTGTAACCGGCCATTAGGCGAACGCCCACAGGGCCAATACTACCCATACCGCCCAGCTCTACTTCGTAACCGGCTATGCGCGCATTTTCTACGTTTATAGCCTTTAAGCCTAACAACTCATGCTTTTGGTTAAACAAGGGATAACCGAATTCTGCGCTATCAGGAAAGATAGGCTGGCCATTGCCATAGCGGTTGGGGTGCAGGCCTACGCGGAACTCGATAAAGTCAGTGTACTTCTGGTAGAATAAGGAAACATCAAATTGCCCTTTCCATTTTCCGATCTGAAACAACTGCTTAAAACCAAACTCCGTACTCCAGCCGTGTTCAGAACGCAGCGTATCATTAGGTATAATACGCAGCCCGTTCAAAAACTCGTTGCTTATGTATTTCTCAGCCACAGAAGCTACGCGGTAGCCCTGGCCCCAGGATAAACGGAAGAAGCTGGCCTTACCCGCCTGAATGTTCATACCCGCCCTGAATATGGGCAACTGCACATTTTTACCGTTAATCTTATAACTAAAGCCCCAAACGCGGTCGGTATCTACGCCGGAAAACTCATAGCGCACACCGCCCTGCAGGCTCAGTATTTTGTAGTTATACTCCAACTGCAAATAACTGGCTGCATAGTATGTAATACGCTTGCCGGGGTACAGGTTACTTGAGCTAACGCCCACATTAAAAGGTATGCCCGCCGTTATAATTAAGGCATTACGCAAGCGGTACTGGTATTGGTTGTCTGCTATAATCTGGTGCGATATTGCATCCGGGTCCGGCGGGTTGCCATTTCTAAAGATGTTCATGTAACGCCATTGCGATACTATGCGGTGGCCCTTTAAGCTGCTGTAGCTAACATGCGGGTCAATTGAAGTGCGCAGGTAATTATCGCCCGAACCCATTTTTATAAAGAAGGCACCGGTGTCAAGATCCTTTGAGATAAAAAAACGGTTGCTGTTTTCCTGCTGAAAGCTTCCGTTTACACCAAACGTTAAGCCCGGAATTTTGGGGTGCAGGTAACGCGTGCGAAACACCAACTGCTCGCGCATTTCGTCAGAGGTTTCTGTAAAGCCTTCGTTGCGGGTAATGTTGGCTGATATTACGTACTGAAACTGCTTTACCTGTTGCTGGCGGTTAAAATTAAGGTTGGCAAAAAAAGGATGCAATCCATCGCCCCACCATTTTTTGGTACCTTTTGGTACGTTGTCGTAAAAACCGGTGTTTATCTCCAATTCATTTTTGGCTTCAGCTTCAGTAGGCCATTGTGTAATAACGTTTACCACACCATTTAATGCCGACGAGCCATACATAACAGAAGACGCTCCCTTAATTACCTCTATCTGTTTAATGTTGCTTAAGGGTATCATTTTATTCTGTGCCTCTCCTAAGTCGGCGCTTAACATACTTAAGCCATCTACCATAACCGCTGTACGCGTACCTACACCATAAGAGTAAGAAGAGCCGCCACGGATGGAAATCTGGCCATCCTGCACTAACACCCCGGGGGTTTTAGCCACTACCTCGCCAAGGTCGTTAGAGTTAGTGTTCTTTATTAATGCGCGGTCAATAACCTCGGTAGTAACCGATTCCTTCGCGGCGTTTTTTCGGTAGGCGCTCACTGTAACGGTTTGCGCAATTTGTATGGCCGAAGTTTGCAGTTCAATTATAGTATCCAGCTTTTGACCGGCCGCCAGCTTTATCTTAAACTTGGTGGTTTTGTAACCAATAAACGAAAAGGTAAACTCATAATCACCGGCGGGCAGGCTGGTTTTAAATTTTCCCGAAGCATCTGATAAAATGCCTTTGCCTTTTTCGTATTTAAACGTTGCGCCGGGTAGCGTCTCCTTTGTTTCGGCATCCATTACGGTACCGCGTACTTCTGCATTTTGGGCAAAGCCCGTTAGGCAATAAAACAGCAGGGTAACAATCAGGGGTAAAGTTTGTTTCATGCGATGGTTTAGAGAAAGGAATCAGGGTTCACTTAATTTGTTCAAACAGCTTTCCAAGGGGTTTTTGAAAATCATTTGTTGACGGAAAATAAAATTATTGTCGAAAAAAAAGGAAGATGGTCTGAAGGATAAAATTTGCCGTCATTATCAGCGATAATTTCGCAGGCTGGAACTATGAAATCCGGGCTGCAGAAGATGTAATCAATTTTGCTTCCCTTTTTATTACTTACGTCAAACCCATAATCGGTATTGGTTTCGGCTGTTAGGTGTGTTTGGGCTTTGGTGTAAGTGTCCTGTACCAGGGGCAATTCTTCTTTAAGCAAGGCATACGCCTTACTATCAGGCGTGCAGTTAAAATCTCCTGTAACAACATAAGGCTGGCCAGGGGCCAAAACCTGTAACTGCCGGGCAATAATACCCATGCTTTTCTCGCGGGCCTGTACCCCTCTATGGTCAAAGTGCGTATTCATAACCATTACTGTATCGCCTGTTTTATTAATGCGCAGCAAGGCCCAGGTGCAAATGCGTGTAAGGGCAGCATCCCAGCTTTTGCTGCCGGGCACACCTGGTGTTTCACTCAACCAAAAGTTGCCGCTTTTTAAAAGAGTAAACTTTTGCTTCTTAAAAAACAGCGGAGAGTATTCACCTTTTGTTTTGCCATCATTACGGCCCACCCCAACATATGCGTAATCCTTCAACGTTACCCGTAAGCCTTTTAGTTGGTGCAGCAGCACTTCCTGCATCCCTAATACATCGGGGTCATGGTTTTTAATCAAGGTGTAAACTTTGTGCTTACGTTTATCCCACTTATTAGGCCCATCCTGCGCATGGCAATTGCGGATGTTATAAGTCATCACCTGCAGGGTGTCCTGCGCGGGTAAAACACCAATTGTTATAATCAAAAGAAAGAGGAAAACGCCGCGCATTAAAACTTCAATTCACTCATCGGCACTTCGTGCTTAATTTGGGTTACACCCTGCTCGTCCTTTATTTCAAAGGTTATCACTTTTTTATCCCAATCAATATTAAGCATGCCAAAGTTAGGGCCCATAAAAGGATTACCTACCCTATTGGCGTTGCCGCCTGCACAAGTGTGCCCGTGCGTTAATCCGCTGCTGGTTAAATCATATAGCGCATAACAACTATCGCGCTTAAGTTTCGAAAGTTCAGCGTAGTGTAAGTCACCGCTGATAAAGAAGGCGCCTTCCGCTTTTGTTTTCTCTATCAACTTCATAAACCTTTCTCTTTCATGGGGCATATTTACCCATGCCTCCCAGCCGTTAAAGTCCACCAAAAACTGGGTGCTGCTGCCAATCAATCTAAGGTCAGCAGGCTTTTTCAATTCTTCCTCTAACCATAGCCATTGCTCTTTACCTAAAAAGGTTTTCAACTTGTTTTTCATTTTAATGTAAGGGCCTTTGCAATCAAGGTCTGCGCGCACGCGCACCAGTTTATCCCTAAAGGTGCGCAGGTCTAACATTATTATCTGTAACTTTTTACCATCCACTCCATACATGTAGCTGGTATAAATACCTTTGTGTTTCCAGCGCTCACTGCTATCCGGTTCATGAAAAAATTTCAGGAAAATCTTCTTTGACTCTTCTTTAAATGGATATTCTTTACCACCATCGTTAATGCCGTAGTCGTGGTCATCCCAGGTAGCTATTACCGGCGTTTTCTTCTGTAACTCTATATACCCGGGCTTCGCAGCAAGCTGATTGTATTTGGCCTGAAGCACCTCCATATTCCTGGTGTCGCCGTAAATGTTGTCTCCTAAAAAAATGAAGAGTTGCGGTTGCTGCGCTGCAATCTTGTACCAAATATCCTGTGGCTTATCCTGGTTATTGCAGGAGCCAAAGGCGATGCGTGTTATTACTTCTTTATTTTCGTTTTGCGCAGCAACGGTTAGTGAAACCGCACACAAAAAAGAAAGGACTAAAATTCTCATGTAAAAGCCGGGTATCTATAGGGGTTATAAAATCTAAAGCAAATCTCCTTCCTCCATTTTAAGCCAATCTTCAGTAAAGGTTAAGTCCTTAAACCAAACCAGCTTCCATGTGCCTTCATTGTACTCTAACGATGTCATATTCTCTACCCAATCGCCGCTGTTTAAATACATGACCTTGCCGCTATCAGTTACTATCTCCTTAATAACCGGCATATGCACATGGCCATTCAACACAAAGTCGTAACCGTTTTCTATCGCTATCTCCGCAGCAGTAAGTTCGTAATTGCCAAGCTTCTTCACGCCCTTCTTTACACTCTCCTTAATTTTTTTGGAAAGGGATATTTTCTCCTTGCCAAAAAACTCCAGTATAAAATTGGCCAACTTATTAATGATAATAAGCAACTCGTAACCAGAAGTGCCCAGCTTAGCTAACCATTTAGAGCCGCGCATGGAAA
>CAZUHU010000146.1:0-9583 GCA_964620645.1 uncultured Chitinophaga sp. | reverse complement strand
GCTCCGGTAGGACCGGTTGGTCCTGCAGCTCCGGTTACACCCGTCGGGCCGGTTGGGCCGGTTATGCCAACTCCTATTGGCCCTGTAACACCTTGCACACCCGTTATGCCCTGTGGGCCTGTAACGCCGGTACTACCCTGTAAGCCTGTAGCTCCTGTGGCTCCTGTTGCGCCGGCCGGTGCACATAACGACTGCCATCCCCCCGAAAAATAAAAGTAGCAGCCAACGTTAGTATCAAACACCAACAAGCCGTTGGCCGGTGCGGCAATAGCCAAACGCTGTACGGTAGTCATACGCGGTGGTAAAAAGCCCTTGTCGGTGGCCTGTAGTTCCAGTATGGAACTGGGGTCGGGGTTGGCTATACCAATACCAACATTATTTTGCGCGGTAGCCGTGTACAAGGCAAAGAAAATGCCTGACAGTAGTAATAATCTGCTCTTCATTACGGGTTATTTCGGGGTCGTTGTAAAGTGTGCTATGTAAATATATAGATATTATACCACTATAAAATTTCTACGAATCATAAGAGCCGAAACCATCTTATTCCGTTGCCTGAACCCCTACAAGTTCGCACCCGCTTATTGGGGTAACCCCTCCAAAACATAGGCTGTAAGGCACAATAAATGAATAGGATTTGCGTATTTTGGTTCGATGAAACTGTGTTTACGTGTTTTGGTCTTGTGTTTAATAATTATAGCCGCCGATAGCAAAAGCGCCTGGGCTACCCACTACCGTGCCGGCGAGATCATTTACCGCCGTACAGGCAACCTGACTTACGAGGCCGACGTAATTACTTACAGCAAAACAAGTTATCCCAGCAACCTGGCCGACCGCGACATTATTACTATTGATTGGGGCGATGGAAATTTAGACTCCATTGCACGTATTAACGGCCCCGATGCTGATGGCAACGGCTTTCCGGATGGCGAAGATTTTCCCGGGTTGGACATAAAGAAAAATGTTTATCGCGGCACGCATACTTATGCCGGCGTTCCGCCACCGCCTAAAAACTTCTTCATCATCTCTTTCGAAGATCAAAACCGTATTGATGGCATTAATAACATCGCTAACGGGAGTTCGGTTAACGTTCCCTTTTTTGTAGAGGATACCCTCAAGTTCCCAAACGATATTGCCAACATAGGCACCAACTCCTCCCCCATCCTTTACAACCCGCCAATTGACTACGCCAGCGTAAACGATACTTTCTTTCATAACCCCGCTGCGGTTGACCCCGATGGCGATAGCCTGATATTTGAACTGATACCTCCATTGCAGGCTTCATTGGGGCAGCAGGTGCCGCTTTACCAGTTTCCTGATATCTACTGCCAGGGCAAAGGTTACCCTAACGATGTTTTTGTAATTGACCGCCACACCGGCGAGGTTACCTGGGCCGTACCATGCCAGCAGGGTATATTTAATATTGCAATTTTAATACATGAGTACCGCAATGGCGTAAACATGGGCACCATGATACGCGATATGCAGATTATTGTGTTAAGCGAACCCAACGACCCGCCCATACTAAGCAGCGTTAACGATACCTGCATACGCGCAGGCGATACCCTAATTGCACATTTTACTGCTATCGACAGCAATACAAATCAAACCGTTACCATTACCGGCTACGGCGGTCCATTTGTTGTGCCGGTATCGCCTGCACAATTAAATGCAACACAAGGTAATCCGGCTAATGCCACATTCGTTTGGAATACCGTGTGCGATCATATCGCCCGCCAGCCTTATGTAGTGGTTATAAAGGCAGCTGATGACTACTTTATACCCGGCCCTAACGGCCCTGTTAAAGTTCCCTTTGTTGATATTGAAACATGGCAAATAACCGTAATAGCTCCGCCCGTACAAGGCTTAACAGCTACGGCCTCCGCCAATCAAGTGGTGTTAAACTGGCAAAACCCTTATAAGTGTGCCGGCGATCCTGAGTTCCGTGGCTTCAGCATCTGGCGCAAAGTGGGTTGCGACTCCTTTATGCCGGAGTATTGCGAAACCGGCCTTGCAGGCAGGGGTTACGTAAAGATAAGTGGCGCTAATACGTTCAACTACACGTATACTGATAACACTACCGTGGTAGGCCAGCAATACAGCTACCGTGTTTTGGCTCACTTCTCCAAGGTATCACCCAACGGTATCTTCTTCTACGATGCTACTGAAAGCGTTCCTTCTGATGAAGTGTGTGCATTTATGCCTATTGATGTACCGGTTATCATAAATGCCGATGTGCAGCAAACCGATGTGGCTAACGGTCAAATATTCGTGCGTTGGACCAAGCCCTTAGCCGGCGGTATCAATCTCGATACGCTTCTTTTCCCTCCACCTTATCGCTTTGAATTATACCGCGGCGATGGATTCAACTTTGCTGCACCAACGCTGATTAATACTAAAAACGGAGCCTCCTATTCCGCTATAAATGATACCTCGTTTACAGATACAGGGCTAAACACACAGGACGGCCCCTATAGCTATAAAGTGCTCTTTTTTGCGAATAATGACACAGTGGGCGCCACATCGGTAGCTTCCTCTATCTACCTTACCGTGCAAAGCAGCGATCAATCCCTTGCCTTAACATGGCAGGAGAATGTACCCTGGGTTAACGATAGCTTCTCAATCTTCCGCTTCAATAAAATCAACGCTCAATTCGATTCCATAGGCATTGCTTATACGCATGCTTATACCGATACCGGGCTTATTAACGACTCCTCTTACTGTTACTACGTAAAAGGATTTGGCAAATACACGGTTGATGCATTACCGAAACCTTTAATAAATAAATCTCAGGAAGACTGCGGCATTCCGATAGATACTGTGCCCCCTTGCCCGCCCACCTTAGGAGTACGTAATGATTGCGACCAGTTTAACGGCCAACCCTGGACAGCTTCGTCATTCATTAACTATCTATCGTGGACTTTGGTGAGTGACAGTTGTGGCGCAGATATAAACCACTACAACATCTATTTCGGCAGCGACTCCACCGGCCTTACTTTAGTGGATAGCGTAGGCCCGCGGGAGGATACCACCTTTGAGCATGTATTGAGCGATAACCTTGCAGGCTGCTATGCCGTAACCGCCGTAGACCGCATTGGCAACGAAAGCGGCTATAGCAACATAGTTTGTATTGATAACTGCCCTTACTACATACTGCCCAACACCTTTACGCCAAACGGCGACGGAGCTAATGATGTATTCCATCCTTTTCTGCCTTACCGCTTTGTGCCAAAAATAGAAATGCAGATTTTTGACCGCTGGGGGGTAGAAGTGTTTAAAACCGAAGACCCTTACATTGGTTGGAACGGCACCGATGGCAAAACAAACAAGCCATTAAACGATGGCGTGTATTTTTATGCAGGTTACTATTACGAGCAACGCCTGGGCGGGCTGGTTAAAAAACCACTTAGCGGCCAAAAGAAAGGCGGCGGCTTTATACACCTTATTCGCGGAAAATAACCGGAGGGATTATGTTTACAGGTATTATTGAATGTGTGGGGAGATTGGTTGATTTAGAGAAAAAATCGGGGAATTTAAACCTCGTAGTTTCCTCTCCTATTTCAGGCCAGTTAAAAATAGATCAGAGTGTTTCTCATAACGGCGTTTGCCTAACGGTTGTGGGTGTTAACGAAAAGGAAAACCGGCACACCGTAACCGCTATAGACGAAACCCTTCAAAAAACCAACCTGGGTTATCTGGAAATTGGCGCTGAAATTAACCTGGAGCGCTGCACTAAAATTGGCGATAGGCTTGACGGCCACATTGTGCAGGGCCACGTTGACCAAACGGCTGAATGTATTGCGGTAGAAACCGTTGGTGGCAGTGCCGAACAAACGGACAGCTATATCTTCACTTTTCGTTATAAACCATCGCTGCAAAATATTGTGGTTGAGAAAGGGTCCATCTGTGTTAACGGCATTTCGTTAACGGCATTCAACGCAAAAAAAGATTCATTCTCGGTAGCCATTATCCCCTACACCTGGGAGCACACTAATATTAAGCACATCCAAAAGGGCCACATCGTAAATCTGGAGTTTGATATTGTAGGCAAATACATCGCCCGCATTATGGAATTACGCGGAGGCGCGGCGTAACCTGTCATTTATAGCCCGGCCAAGTCCTTCATCCGGAAACCTTACCGCATAAATAATATCTACATCTGCTGCGTCTAACTTTCGCATTGCAGCAAAAAGGTTTTTAGCGGCCTCATTCAGGTTTGCATTAGCCGAAAGCAGAATCTGCTTATCCTCTGCCACACCTTCTACATATTTTCCAAAGCCTATGATCCCTGGATTGTGGTATTTCAATAGCTCCTTATCAAACTGCCCATCCTCAAAAATCACCAGCTTCTTTTTAGGCGCATAGTGGCTCTTCAACATGCCCGGTGTTTTAGGGTTTGCGCTATCCACTACATTTATTTTCACCTTACCAACCACTTTTTCCAGGTCCTCAACAGCTAATCCGCCCAGCCTGTACACTACTACCTCATCTTCTTCAAAGCCAACAATGGTACTCTCTACACCAATTTCAGTACTGCCTCCATCTAATATGTAAGGTATGCGGCCGTGTAATTGGTCGTAAACGTGGTACGAAGTAGTAGGGCTTATATAACCAAAAGGGTTGGCGCTGGGCGCCGCCAGCGGAAAGTTCAACTGCTTGAGCAACTCCAGCGTCAAAGGGTGGTTGGGTATGCGTATAGCAACCGTATCTAAGCCCGAGGTTACCAAATCAGGTATTATATTCTTACGCTTAAGCAGTATGGTTAAGGGGCCGGGGGCAAACTTAAAAAGCAGTTTCTCCGCCTCGTGCGGTATGCGTTCTACGTACTTATAGATCTCATCCACACTGTGTGTATGCACTATCAGCGGGTCGAAATAGGGCCGGTTTTTAACCTTAAATATTTTCAGCACGGCATCCTCATTAAGGGCATTACCGGCCAGGCCATACACGGTTTCGGTAGGTATGCCTATAACATTACCCTGCTCCAAAAATTTCTTGGCCTCATTAACCTCAATCCCGATTACCGTGTGCATGCGGGCTAAAATAAAAACATTACATACTATTGTATTTTCTTCTTTTGCCTTACAACACTCGGTATGAATAGAATACTGCTCATTATCCTGCTTCTGTCCAGCCTTAACGCAACCTGCCAGAGCCAGCGTTTTAAAATTATAACCAATTACGGCGATATCATTATTGCCCTTTATGATGGCACCCCTAAACACCGTGATAATTTTGCCAAGCTGGTTAACGAGCATAAGTATGACTCTCTGCTGTTCCACCGGGTAATAAAAGGCTTCGTAATACAGGCCGGCGACCCACTTTCTAAATACGCTAACGACACTATGCTATTGGGCGATGGCGACCTGGGCTACCTTGTGCCAGCCGAAATATTCCCTGAAAAATACTACCACAAAAGGGGCGCTATTGGTATGGCGCGCGATGATAATCCTGCCAAGGCAAGCAGCGCCTGCCAGTTCTACATTGTGCAGGGCAAGGTGGCTACCGATTCAATTTTTACGAAAGCAAAAGCGCGAACGAATGGCTACGAAATTCCCGAAGAGCATAAAAAGGTTTATCGTAAAATAGGTGGCATACCGCACCTCGATTCCCGTTATACCGTTTTTGGCGAAGTGCTTAAAGGTATGAAGGTGGTAGATAGAATTGCCGCACAGGCCACCGATAAAAACGACCGCCCCCGCAAGGAAGTGCGCATCAAAACCATCATCAAGTTAAAATAGAAGAACATGCAATTTGTTACAGCCGCCGAGGCAGTTAGCATTATAAAAAGCGGAGAAAGAGTGTTTATACAAGGTGGCTGTGCATCGCCGCAACGTTTAATAAATGCTTTAGTTGAACGCAGCAGCGAACTTAAAGGTGTTGAAATTACCCACCTGCACACCGAAGGCGAAGCTCCCTATGCCAACCCTCTATACGCTGAAGTATTTCATGTTAATGCATTCTTTATCGGCAAAAACGTTAGGCCTTACGTTAATGAGGTGAATGTTCAGTACATTCCAATGTTCCTTAGTGAGATTCCCTTGCTTATCCGCAGCGGTAAATTTCCTATTGACGTAGCCCTTTTGCAGGTAAGCCCCCCTGATGTCCATGGCTTTTGCTCACTGGGTATATCGGTTGATATTGCCCGCGCCGCTATGGAAAATGCGAAGAAGATTATCGCCCTGGTAAATCCTAACATGCCACGCTCGCATGGCGATGGTAACATTCACGAATCGGTAATTACAAAGGCGGTGTATGCTGAAGATGCTTTGTTTGAATGTGCCGCACCGGCATTAACTGAAACTGAAATTGCTATTGGCAAAAATGTAGCTGCACTGGTGGAGGATGGCGCTACTTTACAAATGGGCATTGGGGCTATACCTAATGCTACTCTGCAGTTTTTAACCAACCATAAGGACCTTGGCATTCATACCGAAATGTTCAGCGATGGTATATTGCCTTTGGTGCAAAGCGGCGTAATTAATGGCCGTCGCAAGAAAAAACACCCCGGCAAAATTGTATCGGCCTTCGCTATGGGCACACGGCCGCTATACGATTTTATACATGATAATCCGGCCGTAGCTATGCTTGACGTGGCCTACGTGAACGATACTTCCGTTATCCGCAAAAACGATAAGGTGACTGCTGTTAACAGTGCCATAGAAATTGACCTTACCGGCCAGGTTTGCGCCGACTCTATAGGCACTGAGATTTACAGCGGTGTAGGCGGGCAAATGGACTTTATTAGAGGTGCTTCGTTAAGTGAGGGGGGCAAACCTATTATTGCCTTGCCATCGGTAACCGGCAAAGGAATTTCCAAACTGGTGCCTACCCTTAAAATTGGTGCCGGTGTTGTAACCACCCGTGCACATGTGCATTATGTTGTTACCGAATACGGTAGTGTAGACCTTTATGGCAAAAACATAGCCCAACGCGCCAGGGCCATGATAGCTATTGCTCACCCTAACCACCGCGAAGAATTGGAGAAGCAGGCTTACGAGTTGTATGGCCGCTGCTGGTAGTTGAACTTTTATTCATACATCTTATTGCCGTCATGACAATAATCAACTATTGTATGGCATTATTTCCTGATTTTCAATTTCGAAATCCTAATTTGCACTCTACTAAAATCCATTAGTGAAAAAAAGCATACTGCTTCTTTTTCTTTTTTGCTTCTTTTTGGGGCGGGCTCAAAACCAAAAGCCTGATGCACAGCCCGATTTTTACGTTGGCTTAGAGGAACTTCCCATTTTTCTTTTTCCGCTCAGTAACGATACTGACCCCGATAGTACCGATAACCTATCATGGACAGATGTTACCGGCCCTTTTAATGGAGTATTAGATACCATCTTCGGCCAGGTGGTTTACCGCGGAGATGTTGACTTTTACGGGCCCGATTTTATTTTCTACAAAGCCTGCGATGATGGCACACCGGTTAAGTGCGATTACGCCACCATTTTCATCAATGTTTCTAATGTAAACGATCCTCCTTCCGCTTACAACGATACGTTTAATATTAACGAAGACAACAGCATTACAATGAATGTGCTGCAGAACGATAAGGATCCTGACCAGGACCCCCTTTCTGTTTCTGCAATAACCGCTCAACCACAACACGGCACTGCTACCATCGTTTCCAACAAAATAAAATACACTCCAAACGCCAACTATAATGGCACCGATGAGTTACGTTACCGCACCTGCGATACGGCCGGTGGCTTTTTTCCGGCCTGCGACCAGGCACGTGTTTTCATCCGCATAATACCGGTTAATGATGCGCCCGTGGCAGGTAACGATTCGCTGAGCGATGACCTTTCCGATACCCTTGTAGTTTCAGTTAACCTGTTGGCTAACGATACCGATTTAGAGAAGGACTCTCTGCATGTAGCTGGTATCATTCCCGGCGCCGGTTTAAGTGATAGTGCTGTTTTTTACTTTGACTCGCTGGGCAATCTCAGCATAACATCAGCGCCATGTGGTATAGATACATTTTACTATATAGTCTGCGATTATTCTAAGTGCGATACTGCCTGGGTTGCCTTAAACATCAAGTGCCCTCCAATCCCTCCTGTGGATACTACAACTTATTCGCTTTTGTTAATACAGGGTTTTTCGCCGGATGGTGATGGCATTAACGATGTATTGGTTTTTGAAGGTATAGATACCCTTAAGCCGGTTAGCCTGCAGGTGTTTAACCGTTACGGCAACCTGGTATTCGAGAATGCCGATTACCAGAACGATTGGAACGGCACCGATGGCCGCCACGAAAAACCACTGCCCGACGGCACTTACTTTTATGTGCTTACACTAAAAGATGGCCGGCAGAAGGCGAATTACCTGGTAATTCAACGTTAGTTACACTTTTAGATCCAACACAAAATGATGGCTGGCAAGGTTAAATCCCTTGTTCAAATACAGCCGGTGTGCATCCCATCTCTCCTTTTGATAGCCGCTATCCAGGTGAACGTTTTCGCAACCGTTTTCTTTGGCATATGCAATCATAAAATCTAAAAGAGCCCCTGCGTATCCTTTGCCCCTGCTTTCAGGCAAGGTACCTAAATCATCTATATACATATTCTTACCCCTATAGAAATAGTAGTTAATGCGAAACACACCTATAGCCGGTGCATCGCTGCTTCCATCTTCTACATAAATAATTTTGGGGCCTTCGCTTAAAAGTAATTGCGCCTTTTCCAGGTAATCGGCCGGTAAAATATGGGGGCGTAAATCCAGTATTGCTTTACGGCACTTCAGCAGGTCCTCTTCAGTAGTGGCAAATTTTATTTCCATGCCACTAAAAGTAATCAAGTTGATTTTATCACCTCGCCCACAGGCAAAAAAAAATCCCGGGCTGAGAACCCGGGAAATTTATGGACACACTAACAAAGGAGAGACTCTTAATCTACGTTATCGTGAAGAAAAGTATTGTTCTTCTTAATCTCCGGGCGGTCGTAGTCGTTATTGCTAACTGTATATCTTGATACATCTGATTGCGATGAATAATTGCCATCTGTATTTAACTCAAGGCCTTTGCGCTTGTAAGCAGGCTCGCTTTCCAAATCCTGCAGGTTCTGTTTGTTGCCTACACGGTAGCTTAAGCTTGCCAGTATCTTCTTGCGGTCTTCCAGTTCATTGGTTAACTCGTTCTGGCTAACTGCGGTAGCGCTGTCAGTTTCGTAGCTCTTCTTGGTATAAATTACAAACTCTTCTTCCTTGGTTTCCGCTACAGGCTGAACATACACTTCCTCCTGTTGTGTAACTACAGGCTGCTCCAACACTGTTTCCTCTACTATGTTCTGTTCTTCGCGGCTAACTTCAAATTCTATCACATTATCAGTAATAGCAGTTTCCTCAGTAACAGGGTTAAACAAAGTAAAGTGGTCGTCCTCGGTTAACTCAAGTTCTGTAAGCGTAATAGTCTGCTCAATTTTTGGCTCCTCTTCAATAGTGGTTACATTAATAGCAGGCTCTTCAAGCTTCTGCTCGGTAACAACGGCTGTAGTGGTAGTTGTGGTAGTTAAAGTTGTCGTTTCTTCCTTATCAGGTAAAACATAAACCTTCACATCCTTCTTCTCAACGTATTCTG
>CAZUHU010000145.1:0-9634 GCA_964620645.1 uncultured Chitinophaga sp. | reverse complement strand
CCGGCGGCGATAAAAGCGGCACTATACTGGAACACTACGGCGATATCCTCTTCAAGCTTGGCGATAAAAATGCCGCTTTGGATAGCTGGAAAAAAGCCAAAGAATTAGGCACCGACTCCCCTTCTTTAGATAAGAAGATTGCCGAAGGCAAATACATTGAATAGCAGATTTAGCTTGCGAATTAAGAAGTGGCCAATTATACGTTCGCGTAAACAGCTTCTTTAGCCTCCTGCACCCATTCAGGGCTTACTACATTTTGCTTCTGCAATTTAAGATTCTGCAAAAAAGAGTTGATAACACCGTTATTGTATTTAAAGCCCACCACCTTAACATCGAAACCGACAGGAACATTGCGGAAGCGGGTAAAGCCCACAAAGTTTTCGCCGCGTATAATGCTGTTGCGGCCATTGATGATAAGCTTAACATCCGCATTCTCATCGCTACGCACCACCACATCAGCCTTTTCTGTTTTAGTTTCCAAGTAACGGGCGCAGCTAAACCAGCCCAATCGGTTGAACGAACGGCTGTATAACTCATCAGCACCGGCATTAGCCTGCGTGCCTTCGGTTCCATTACCAAAGTATGAATTGTAGTAATAGGACACTTCATCTTCATGCACCTTAATAAGCACCTGCTCGGTACGGCGTATATTAAAATCCATACTAACCCTTACACTGCAGGCAATGTTACGCCCGTTATACTTTGCCGGAGTCCAGCGGGGCATATCCATTAGCTGCGCGGTTACATCATCGCGAAAGGTCTTATAGTCGGATGTGGCCAGCACATTGGTAACCTTGCCCGAAGCGCTTATCTGAATTACGGCATCCACTTTAGAGGAAAGTTCATTGCGTCTTGCTTCCTCCGGGTACTGAACAAACTGTTTGAGGTATGTTTCAAGGTCAACGTTCTTATACAAAAACTGGGGGGCCGTAACATCCTGTTCAACTTCCGAAATATCTCCTGCTTTAGCCGTGTTGCCTTCTGGCATCCAGTTAATACCATCCTCGGGCAATTCTTCACCATAAAAAAAGGAATAGTCGCGACTGGAAGAAAATGCAAAAGGAAACTGCACTCTCAACTCCTCTCCTTCTTTTAATTTCAGCTCTTCTCCCTTGTAAAAAGCAGTTATACTTATCATGCCCTTGCTTTCCAACAAAGTTCCACGGCTGGTGGTAGAAAGATTTTCCGCCAGCATATCTGCCAGTTTATAGCATTCCTTTAATTCTATATCCACCGTCTCTTTAACCTCCTGTCCTTTACGGTTAACAAAGCAGTTACGGTTAAAGGAAATGCGGGTGCCGGCATTCCCAGTTATGCTGTTATCCAGTGTGGCATCAATACGAAAACGCTGCGGTGTGGCCTGCATATGGCGCAGTGCCGCCAATAGTGTAGCGCTTTGGTTACGTGGTACACTTTCATCACGTGGCTCCACACGGGCAGAATAAGCCTGGCTGGCAGGCTTATCGGTAAAATCCTTCATTAGTAGATTAGCTACAGTATCCTTTATTACACGGTCCGCATCGGGCTTATTTTGTTCGGTGTTGTTGCAGGCAGCTAAAAAAAGAAGAGCTGCGAGGCAGGCGTAGCATTTTCCCATGCGCTGAGTTTTAAGGGTTGTAATAAATATAACGAAATTTCGTTTTAGAAAATTGCGGCATAACTTCTTTTGTATGAAAAAAATATTCGGATTAGCCTTTTTACTCATCAGCCTTAATGCCGCGGCTACCCGAACCATTCACATTTTTGTAGCCCTTTGCGATAATGTAAACCAGGGCATTGTTAAGGTGCCCGAAAAAATCGGGAACGGGCAAGATCCCAAAAACAACCTGTACTGGGGTTGTGGCTACGGCATTAAAACCTTTTTTACCAATGCAAGCGAATGGAAGCTGGTGAAAAAGTACACCAACCCAAGCGGCGATATACTGGAAAGATTACTGTTTAAGCACAAATCCACGGATACCTGGCTTTTAGCCGATGCCTATGATGGAGCCAAAATCAAGCAGTGCACTATTGATTTTCTGCAATCCACCGCCGGAGATTTTGCCTGTGCAATTAAGGCCGACTCCATACAACTGCAGTTTGGCGGTTCTGCCAACCTTATCGGCTATTGCGGGCACGATGGCCTTATGGATTTTAGCTTAGAGAGTTACCCTGCTGCAAAAAACAATGCAAAACGCGATGCTATTATACTGGCTTGTTTCAGCCGCTCCTATTTTACCCCCGCCTTGAAAAAAGCAGGCGCTAACCCTCTTTTATGGACCAGCCACTTAATGTGCCCTGAAGCTTACACCATTAAAAATGCCATAGACGGCTGGATATTAAACGAAACCGCAGAACAAATACGAAGCCGTGCTACGCAAGCTTACAGCAACTACCAAAAGTGCAGCGAAAAGGCCGCCCGTAACTTATTGGTAACGGGCTGGTGAGCAGCGCTACTCTACTTTAATAACTAAAGCGTTAATCTCCTTACTGCTTTTATCGGGCCATTCAACCATTATATCCTGCACCACAACCAAATCGCCGGTTTTAGCGCTGTTGATCAGCTCCTTCATTTCCTTGCTGAAAACAGAGCCTTTGGTTTCGGCAGAAGTAACTTTCCCGTTGCTGATTATGGAAAGTGTAAAGCTTTTTACCTGGAAATCCGCATCAAAATCAAACAGCAACAGCATAGGCACCACACTCTTCATCGAAAGTATTTTTTCAGTAGGGGCCTTGCCTCCACGCAACATGCCGCCAAGCGTAGCCTGCGGGTCGGGTAGGCGTTTTGCTTTAAACGTGTACTTACCTAATACCATTTTTACACCTGCTACACTTTGCGAAACCACCAGCGTGCAGGGGCCTACCGCATTTACTTTGGCGTTGTAATGCCCGGCGCTTGTTTTCAGCAAACTGCCCCCTTCCAAATCCACTAATAATTCATCGGTATTTCTGCCTGCGGCATAAATTTCAATGGGGTTATCAACGCCCACATACAACACATTCATTTTAACCGCATTTACGCTAATGCCGTTTTGTTTTAAAAGGCTATCGGCATTTTGGGCAGTAGCTGCCATGGTAAACAACAGAAAAAGAGAGAAAAAGCCGGCTTTCATATACGCGTCAATTTAAAATCAATGATTTAATACTCCGAAAATACAATCTGTTTACATTCACATCGTCTTTTTATTCGGCGAAATGAAAATCGGAATAGTTTGTTATCCAACCTACGGGGGAAGCGGAGTGGTAGCCACCGAGCTTGGCAAGGCTTTAGCCAAAAAAGGCCACCAGGTTCATTTTATTACGTACCAGGAGCCTGTAAGGTTGGATAGTTTTCACGAGAATATATTTTACCACGAGGTTTCGGCGCTTGATTATCCTCTGTTTCAATATCAACCATACGAAAGCGCCCTTGCCAGTAAAATTGTGGATGTTGCGCGCTTTGAGCAGCTGGATATACTGCACGTGCATTATGCCATACCCCATGCTTCATCTGCTTTAATTGCCCGTTCTATTTTAAAAGAGCGGGGCTACGACCTGCCCTTTGTTACTACCCTGCACGGTACGGATATAACACTGGTGGGTAAGGACCCCGGCTATAAACCCGTGGTTGAATATTCCATTAACCATAGCGATGGTATAACCAGTGTTTCCAAAAGCCTGAGGGATGATACGTATAAGAACTTCCGCATAACACGCGATATTGAAGTAATACCTAACTTTATTGATTTCTCCCGCTTTAAAAAAACCGATAAGGACCACTTTAAAAAGGCCATCGCGCCGGGGGGCGAACGCATATTGATACACGTTTCGAATTTTAGAAAAGTAAAGCGTGTAGAAGATGTGATAATGATGTTTGATAAAGTGCTGAAGAAAGTGCCCAGCAAGTTATTGCTGGTTGGCGACGGCCCTGAACGTATGAACATTGAGATGCTTTGCCGCAAACTTGGCAATTGCGACCAGGTGCGTTTCCTGGGCAAGCAGGATGCTGTAGAAGACCTACTGGCCATAAGCGACCTGTTTATACTACCCAGCGAAACTGAAAGCTTTGGTTTAGCCGCTTTGGAGGCAATGGCTTGCCAGGTTCCGGTAATTTCATCTAATGCAGGCGGCATACCGGAAATCAACATAAACGGCAAAACGGGGTATATGAGCAATGTGGGCGATTACGAACACATGGCCATGAATGCCATTCATATACTTGAAAGCGATGAACGGCTAAGAGAATTTAAGGCTAATGCCTACGCCCACGCTCAAACGTTCGACATTGAGAACATTCTTCCGCAATACGAGCGATACTATGAGCGCACCCTGCACTCTAACGATTTGGAGTTTATGATATAACAGGTGGGTGTTTCTTAAAAAAGCCTACACGGCAACAAGTTTATGCTTTCTTCGTTTTAACTTCATTATCATTATGGAAAAGAGCGGTTTCCGCTATCTTCGATTTAGTTAAATGAGCAGTTCGAACCAATACAATTCACTTATAGAAAAGCTGGACAGGTTTATTCGTAAATACTATACGAACCAACTTATCCGTGGTGTTATATTTTCCGCCGTATACATATTGGCGTTTTTTCTGGCTATAAGCCTGGCGGAGTATTACCTGTATATGGCTCCAATAGCCCGAAAAATTTTGTTTTACGGCTTCATTCTTTCATCCGCTGCTTTTGTTGCCCGCTTTGTGGTGTTGCCCCTTTTACACTATTACAAGTTGGGCAAAGTAATAAGCTACCAAAAGGCCGCTCAAATTATTGGCACTCACTTTACCGAGGTTAAAGACAAGCTTCTTAACATCTTACAGTTGCATCACGAGGCCAAAACCTCCGAATCGGACTTGCTGCTTGCGGCTATTGACCAAAAAGCATTTGAGCTAAAGCCGATAGACTTCTCTTTTGCCATAGACCTTGGCAAGAACCGCAGATACCTGCGTTATCTGGCTCCCCCTGCTTTATTGTTTCTGGCCATTTTAATTGCAGCGCCAAATGTTATTAAGGACAGCACCAAGCGCCTTTACCACAACGATACGTATTACGAAAAGGAAGCGCCCTTTCAGTTTGTAATTGTAAATAAGGATTTAAAGGCTTTGCAGTTTGAAAGCTACGAGTTGCAGGTTAAAACTACCGGCGATGCACTGCCTGCAGAAATTTACCTGGAGAGCGAAAAGACCAATGTGCGCCTTAAAAAGAAAGAAGCCAACCTGTTTACATACGAGTTTACTAACCTTCAAAAGTCTGTCAACTTTCGTTTAGCCGCTAACGGCTTTCACTCTAAGGATTATACCCTTACCGTTGTTGCTAAACCTATAGTAGCCGGCTTTGAAGTTAGTTGCGATTACCCCTCTTACACCGGCAGGCAGGACGAAACCTTAAAAAACCTGGGCGACCTGGTTGTACCGGAGGGGACCAAGCTGAATTGGCGTTTTAACACACAAAACGTAGAGTCCGTTAAGTTTATAATGGGTGATTCAGCTTACAATCTTAAGCGCGCAGGCGATGATGAGTTTGTATTTGCCAAAACATTTACGCAAAGCACTCAATACGTGCTTAAAGTATCCAACAGCAATGTTGCAGATGCGGATAGTGTTAGCTATTCTTTAAACGTTACACCTGATTTATACCCGGTTATTGCTGTGAACGAAAGCAACGATACCGCCACCAAAAAATATTTTTACTATGTAGGCGAGGTAAGTGACGATTATGGCCTGCGCAGGCTAACCTTTAACTATCAGTTAACCAAAGCTGATTCGTCATCACCGTCAATTTCAAAAAGCATTGATGTACCTTTTACTGCTGGCATTTCATCGCGCTTTACTTATTACTGGAGCCTTACCGATTTTAACGTTAAGCCCGGCGATAAGCTAACTTACTATTTTGAGGTATGGGATAATGATGGTATACACGGCAGCAAAAGCAGCCGCAGCAACATGATGACTTTCCAGATGCCTACCTTAAATGAGTTGAACAAGGAGATAAGCAAAGAGAACAAGGAGTTGAAAGAGGACCTGAAAGAAACCATGAAGGATGCCAAGGACCTGAAGAATGAACTGCAGGAAATGCAGGAGAAGCTGATGGATAAAAACAATGTGAACTGGGAAGACAAGAAAAACATACAGGAAAGCATCAATAAGCAAAAAGCCCTTGAAGAGCAACTCAAGGAAATGAAGGATAAACTATCGCAGAACTTTGAAAAGCAGAACGAGTTTAAAGACGTACCGCAAAACATAAAAGAGAAACAGAAAAACCTGCAGGAACTTTTTGATAAAGTGCTGGATGAGGAACTGAAAAAGCTTTACGAAAAGCTGGAGAAAATGCTGGAAGACCTGCAGAAGAAGGACGCCCTGGATAAGATGGCAGACATGCAGATGAGCAACGAAAAGCTGGAGAAGGAGTTAGACCGCATGCTGGAACTTTTCAAAAAGATGGAGTTTGACCAAAAGCTGGAAGAGACTGCGCAAAAGCTGGATAAACTGGCCGACAAGCAGGAAGAGTTAGCGCAAAAAACAGAACAGAACCAGGACAACAAGGGCAACCCTAAGGATCAAAAGCAGCAGCAGGACCTGAAAGAACAGCAGCAAAAGCTAAACGAAGAGTTGAAGGACGCCAAGAAGGATATGCAGGACCTTAACAAGCTGAACGAGGAGACCAAGAGCCAGCAGGATTTTAAAGAGGTGGAGCAAAATATGGAGAGCGCTGACAAACAGCAGCAGGAAAGTCAACAACAAATGGATGCCAATAACAACAAGGCATCATCCAAAGCGCAGAAGAGCGCCTCCAACAACATGAAGAATGCTGCGCAAAAGTTGAGCGACATGAAAATGCAGATGGAGCAGGAACAAGAGGCAGAAGATATGCAGGCTATCCGTCAATTGTTGGAAAACATTGTGAAGCTTTCTTTTGACGAAGAAAAACTAATGGCTGATGTAAAGGCCACCAACATCAACAACCCTAAGTACGTTGATTTAATGAAGGAACAGCAGCGCATTCGCGAAAACTCGAAGATGGTAGAGGATAGCTTATATGCAGTTGCCAAACGCCAGGAGAGCATTAAAAGCTTCATCACCAAAGAAATTACCAGCGTAAACAAATACCTGAGCAAGAGTATAAGCGATATGGAAGACCGTAACGTTGTAAAGGCCTTGGGTAATCAGCAATTTGTAATGACGGGCTATAACAACCTTGCCCTAATGCTTAGCGAGGCTTTGCAACAAATGCAGCAGCAAATGAGCGAAAGCCAGCAGCAGCAAAGCGGCAACCCTAAAATGTGCATGAAGTGTAAGAAGCCCGGCAACGGCCTGCCGAATCTTTCTAAAATGCAAAAGCAATTGAACGACAAGATTTCGCAAATGGCTGAAATGAAAAAGCAGGAAGGCCAGGGCGGCAGCAAACCAAGCAGCCAGGCTATGGCCAAACAGTTTGCTGAAATGGCGCAAATGCAGGAACAGATACGCCGCGAGTTGGAGCGCATTAACCAGGAAGAAAACAAGAACGGCCAAAACCCGCTTGGCAACCTTGGCGATGCCATTGAGAAAATGAAAAACAACGAAAACGAATTGGTAAATAAGCAGTTAACTACTGAAATGCTTAAGCGCCAACAGGAAATTATGACCCGCTTGCTGGAGGCCGAAAATGCTCAACGCCAGCGCGACGAAAAACCTGAACGTGAATCGAATACAGGTAAAGAGGGAGATCGTAAGCTGCCCCCTTCCATTGAAGAATATTTAAAGGCAAAACAGAGTGAGGTAGACTTGTATAAAACAGTACCGCCGGCGCTTAAACCTTATTATAAGAGTTTGACGGAGAAATATTTCCGAAACATTACAGCACCTGCACCGTAAATAAAATACTGTTTAAACAAATAAATACCCTTTACCATTGGATTTTGATATAAACACAATTAAGTTACCTTCGCAACGCATTTTAACAAAAGTGAAAACTCTTAAATTAACATCTAAGCCCGAGAACATCTCTATAGTAGAGAGGTTTATTGACGATTTGCGCAGCGAGTTTAACATTGGCGACGAAGTTTACGGCAATGTACTGATATCGCTTACCGAGGCCGCCAATAACGCCATTATACACGGCAATAAGTGTGATGAAAAGAAGGAAGTAACAATAGATTACGGTGTTGATGCCCGCGGCAAAAACCTGACCTTTATTATTAAGGACCAGGGCCCCGGCTTTGATTATAACAACCTGCCCGACCCTACCGCCCCTGAGAACCTGGAAAAAACCAGTGGCCGCGGCGTGTTCCTTATGATGCAGTTGGCTGATATGGTAGTGTTTTCCGACAACGGCGCTACTGTTGAAATGAGCTTCCGCATTTAATATCTTTTGTTTTAATATTTAGTCAAAGTAATTCAGCGGCTTATATTCATTGCATGAATGTGGCTTCCCCTTTTCAGCAATTGCATACAGTGGTAAGTAAAATGCTGCCGCTAACCGAAAAAGAGTGGGATGCCTTTAGCGGCATTTTTACTTATCGGTCCGTTCCAAAAAAGTTTTTTCTGTTACAGGTAGGGCAGGTTAGCCGCGAAGCGTACTTTATCAATAAGGGTGCCGCCCGTTTATTGTTTGTAAAGGACGGCGAAGAGATAAGCGCCAACTTTATGTTCGAGAATGGCTTTATCGCCTCTTTAGAAAGTTTTTTGTTGCAAATACCCAGCAGGCAGGCTATTGAAACGATTGAGGATTGTGATTTACTGGTGTTAAACAAAAATAAGCTGGATGAGCTCACAAAAACCAATCCCAAATTCAACAGCTTTTCGCGCGCCATTGCTGAAATGGCCTTTGTAATGCTGCAAAGGCGTGCTTCGTCTTTTATACTCGACTCGCCCGAAGAGCGCTATCAAAACATGTTGAAGGAAAAGCCCGAGATATTGGAACGTATACCCCAACACATGATTGCCTCTTATTTGGGCGTTACACCGGTATCGCTAAGCCGCATACGTAAACGTATTTCCTGATGTGGCATTAATTATCTTTTGTTAATGCACAGCTTATTCCGCTTGCGCACCTTTGCGCTATTAAAGCAAACGAAATGAAAAGCATACAAACAGAAATTATAATTAACGCAAGCGCTGAAAAGGTTTGGAACATTTTAACGGACTTCCAAAAATTTTCGGAATGGAATCCTTTTATAATAGCTATTGAAGGTAAACCGGAGCCCGCCGGTAAACTGCGCGTGGAGCTGAAAAACGGAGATAGCAAATCGGTGTTCAAACCAACCGTATTAGCAGCTGAGAAGAACAAGCGGTTTGAATGGCGCGGCAGCCTGCCTATACCGGGGCTTTTTATTGGGCAGCATTATTTCATCATTGAAGAAATATCGGCTGCGCAGGTAAAGTTCATACATGGCGAACATTTCAGCGGATTACTGGCAGGCTTAATCATGAAACAGATAGGAGAACAAACTATGCAGGGCTTTATAGCCATGAACAAGGCCTTGAAGCTACGTGCTGAGCAGGCATAAAAAAAGAGGGCCGTAAAAGGCCCTCCCTATTACTTTATACATTAAAGCTTATTGCTTAACAAATTTAGCACGGCTGCTTTTACCGTTTTGGGTAATGCTTACAAAGTAAACACCGCTGCTTAACTCGCTAACGTTCACTTGTTGGTAGTTATCGCCAATGTCGGAGTTGCGTTTGATATTTACAACT
>CAZUHU010000144.1:0-9746 GCA_964620645.1 uncultured Chitinophaga sp. | reverse complement strand
AACTACATATGCAAGAAATGTCTTTTCTGGAACGATGTTAGCGCTGATTTTAGGCATTTTTCGCCCTTTTAGTACCTGTACTTTGGTACTATTACTTAATTTAAACTATTTAGAAAGGAATAAATAATTCTCCAAACACCCTGATAGGCTGTTGGAGATTCTCTTTTGGATGCATAGTGCGCCCTCCTAAGCATAAGGTTTTCTTATGCCGAGTCACGCGCTATGCAGGCTAAGACAGGCTTTATGGAGCCATCTCCCCCTTTAGCGATTTCCAAAGCGCCGTGCCTGGAAACTTTCGACCAACTGTGCCGCATATTCGGCTGCGACCCACATCTTACGGCTCGTCAATTTCGTGCCACCGCTGCGTTGTGTGTGGTTCCCCCTGTCACGCAAATTAGAATCACACCCAGGTGCCTTGCTCGCGTCAGATGTGATTTCTCTAAATTCAAATACCGAAGAGTACTGGCTTTTCGGCAAGTGTATCTATAACTTATTCTATTAGGCTTTCGTTCATAGCTGCTTTCAAGCCCTTTTCAAATATTTGGTCATCGTTTTTGTTACTTTCGCCCATAGAAGTTGAAGTGAACTCTGAGAGGCAATTGTCACTAAACAGGCTCGGCTCCAAATACTTAATTTGTTTTGCCGTATCTATTGTGGCCAGTAAATCGGCAACTAATTGGTTAGATAAATCAAGGTGTTCCGCAACTAAAGAAAGCCGCTTAATAGCGGCTTTTTCATTTTACGATATTTAATCGGGCGAATCTGCAAACTGTTTGAAACAAAAAAGCCGCTGTTAGGCGGCTTTACTTTCTGATTTTTGAGTGTCGGCTTATTTCAGCTTCTCCAATGTTTCTTTAATGGCAGCAAAGTTAACCTGGTCTCCGGGCGTAGCTGTTGCTTCAGCATACTGAACAACACCCTCTTTATCGATTACCACGGCACCACGACGGGCAACATCCTTATAGCCCATTGCAAAATTTGGTAACACCATATCGTAGGCGCGTATCATTTCCTTATTAAAGTCAGATAGCAAGTCGAAGTTGATGCTGTTTTCTGCTTTAAACTTAGCCAGGCTAAACAGCATATCCACTGAAACACCAACCACCTCAGCGTTTAAGCCGTGGTAAAAGTTCAGGTCATCGCGGTTGCTACACATTTGTGCGGTACAAACACCGGTAAAAGCAGCAGGGAAAAAATGAATGATCAGGTTTTTGCCTTTGAAGTCCGCCAGGGAAACTTCCTTTTTTTCGGTATTGGGCAATTTAAAGTCCGGAGCTTTGGTTCCTATAGCTAATGCCATGATAATGAGAGTTTAAGTTAAAATAATAGGTTTTTGACCTTAACAAACTAAATGTTAAAGAGCGGCAAATAAAGGATTTTCGGCAAGTCTATGCAACCCTTTAAGCCTGCTAAGCTTCTAATAAGCATAGTTTAGTTTTTAAGGGTTAAACAAAAGCCTTCGCCGCATGGCGGAGGCTTTTTATTTTCAATGCATTAGCCATTGATTTATAAAAGCTAAAGCCTATCTTCGCCCTGATTCACTAACCAAAATATTTAAAGCGGACATGAAAAAGATTCTACTTGCTTTTGCTGTATTTGCTTTTACCCAGGTAAATGCACAAATTGTAAATAACGATTTCGAAAACTGGGCTACGGATACCATTTATTTTCCGGGAAGCACCACCATACCGGCCGATACTTTTACGGCTAACAACCCGGTGGGCTGGACAACCTCTAACTCAATCTCAGGCGCCGATTCTTTAGGTGGCGTTTTCTTTGTTACACAGTCTAATAGCTCGTACTCCGGCACTTACGCAGTGCGTATGGTAACTGATACTATCCATTTACCGGTTATCCCTGGTTTCCCTGCTGTTCGTATTACCGTTCCCGGCTTTACCTTAAACGGTAAATTCCCAATCAGCACTAACTCTTTACTTGGTGCAGGCACCGTAATTACTCCTGCTGCCATCGTTGGTGCAGGCCAGCCTTTCACACAGCGCTTAAACAAAATAAAAGGCTATTACAATTACGCTCCGGTGTTTAACACCAACACACAGGCTAATGATACCTGCATGGTATGGGCTACTTTGCGTAAAGGCTCTCTAACTATTGCTGATGCCATTTTCAAGAGCAACGTAACTACTGCCGGCAACTACCAGGCATTCGAAGCTACTTTCAAGTATTACAGCTGCGAAATGCCCGATACCCTTGTTGTAATGTTTGCATCAAGTGTTCCTAACGTTGCGGCTATCCTTGGCGGTAATTCAGGTTTACAATCAGGTAGTGTATTATTGGTTGATAGCGTTTATTACGATAGCGACATGACCAACTTTAACTTCCAGCCACTTGCCCATAACGATTACGACACTACAACCCTTTGGTTGAACAAAGATGTTACTGTTAAAGTAAACGACGAAGATTGCGGCGAAGCGGTAACCGGCTTTACTTTAGCTGTTACTACCAACCCAACACATGGCACTGCCACACCAGGCGGCACTAACGGTTTCATCACCTACGATCCGGATGGTTCTTACATTGGCCTGGATAGCTTCTCTTATACCCTGAACGATGGCACTTATACTTCAGCACCTGCTAAAGTGTATGTATGGGTTAAGGATGGTAATGCTATCGAAGACATTAACACTGTTCCTGTATCTGTTTATCCGGTGCCTGCATCAAGCAGCCTTAACCTGGTAATGGACTACAGCGGTAAAGCTACTCTGCGTATTTACGATGTGGTAGGCAAACTGGTAATGACCAACACTGTTTCTTCAACCACTACCACCCTAAACGTTGCTGAACTTCCTAACGGAACTTACGGCATACAGGTTTTAGATGAAAAAGGTGCAGTTATTGCCCGCACAAAGTTTGCAGTAAGCAAGTAATCTGTTACAACTTCAATAAATTACAGCCCGGTTTTTACCGGGCTTTTTTTATGTTGGAAGTAAGCATAACACCCAAGCGCAAATGCACTGAAAGCAGCCTCGAAAAGCTGTTTACGGCTATGGGCCTAACCATAACCATGCAGGGTGTTTTAAAAAGCATAGCAGCTAACCGCCATTGGCATTTAAAGAGCGGCAAGCGAAAAGGTGTTTTAGAAATTACCTTAATGCTGGAGACGGGAGAACTTATCCTTTCCGTACACGATAACAGAAATGGGGGTTGGGAGAAAGGTATGATTGAAGCAATAAGCGCTAAGCTGCAATAATAGCCCGCTTTACAATGTTGCGGTAGTTGTATTCCAGTTGGCCTTTTTCAAAGTAGCCACGTTGCCGCAAAAGGCGGTGCATCATAGGTAAATTGTAAGAAGGCGCACCCATACAAAGGTGGTGCTCCGCATGGTAGTTAACGTGGTGCGGTGCAAATAATATCTTCTCTGCAAAGTTGGCGTAGGTAGTTCGGGTGTTGCTCTGCGGATTGGTTCGCTCATCCACCATACTGTGCTCCGCCATGCTTCGCACCCTTAGCGAAAAATTATACGTGGTTAGCATAGCGCCTATCCATAGAAGGTATAACCACGGATGCCCTATAAGGTAAAGAATGCCAAACAATATAAGATTGGCCGCTAACGGCCCGGCAAGATTTTTAACCGCTGTAGTTATGATGCTGCCTAAACTTTTATCGCGTAACGAAACCCATTCTGCCTTACCGTTTAAAGCGTATTTAAGAAGCCCCATCTGCATTAAAAGCACAGCGAAAGTTGCTTTTGCGCCTGATAGTCCGAATAAATCGCGGACAAATTTGCGAACCATGCTGATGCCGGTTGTAGGGTAACCCGTTGTAAGCGGGAGGTCCGGGTCATCATCCAAACCGGTGTTAAGATGATGCTGGGTGTGGTATGGCTTGTATTTATCTACATCATGCAAAATGGGGTAAGCACCAAACCAGTTACCGATTATGCGGTTAGCACGCCTTGAGGTAAACATACTATCGTGCGAGCAATCGTGCAGTATTATGGCGCAGGCCAATTGCTTACCGCCGATAATGAACAGCGATATGGTAACCGTAATTGGGTTAGGCCAAACGCCTACCAAAGCAAAGGCAAACGCTATCCAAAGCCAGGTATCGGCTATTTCCAAAGCCGCTTTCCAATTGCTCTTCTGCATTACTGCTTTTATCTCTTCGCTGCTTAGGTATTGGTGAAGGGTTTTGTTATACCACTTTAAATGATTTTCAGCCATTGCAGCAAAGATAATTACGCCGCTTCATTCTCATTGGCTTTAACGTTTTTCAATTACGTTACCTTTTGCTTAAGCTGAATATCGCTGCCTTGCCTGGGTTTGACCGTGGTTTCCTATATTCGCCGCTCAATTCCGATAAAATGACTACCGAGAACATCAACGATATAAAGGGTCGATTAGAGACGCTGAGGAGGTTTCTTTGACATCGATAATCGCAAGATGAAACTAATGCAGGATGAGCAAACCACGCTGCATCCTGATTTCTGGAACAACCCCAAGAAGGCAGAAGACCTGCTGAAAGAAATTAAGCTCAACAAAATTTGGTTGGCTGCTTTTGATGATGCCTGGAAGGCATACGAAGATGTATTGCTGTACCGCGAATTTTTTGAAGCAGGAGAGGCCGACGAAAAGGACCTGGATAGCGCCTATCAAAATGCGCTGAAAGCGGTTGATGAATTAGAGTTTAGGGCCACCCTTAACCAACCCGAAGATCAGCTTAGCGCTGTGTTGGAAATTAATGCCGGGGCCGGCGGTACCGAAAGTTGTGATTGGGCCAGCATGCTATTGCGCATGTATGTAATGTGGGCCGAAAAACACGGCTTTAAAATCACTGAAATAGAGCGTACGGATGATGATGTAGCCGGTATACGTTCCGTTTCCTTACAGATAGATGGCGAGTTTGTGTATGGTTATTTAAAAGGGGAGAACGGGGTGCACCGTTTGGTGCGTATTTCGCCCTTTAATGCACAGGGCAAAAGGCAAACGTCTTTCGCATCAGTTTTTGTTTACCCTGTAATTGACGATACTATTGAAATTAATATTCCTGCATCGGAGTTAGAGTGGGATACTTTCCGCAGTAGCGGCGCCGGTGGGCAAAACGTAAACAAGGTGGAAACCGCAGTGCGTTTACGCCATATACCAACCAATATAGTAGTTACCTGCCAGGTTACGCGTTCGCAGCACGATAACCGCGACCGGGCTTTGCAAATGCTTAAATCCAAACTTTACGAAAAGGAGTTGGAGAGGCGCTATGAAGAGCGGGATAAAATTGAGGGCACCAAAATGAAAATTGAATGGGGCTCGCAGATACGCAACTACGTTTTACACCCCTATAAGCTTATAAAGGATAATCGTTCCGGTTACGAGGTTTCCAATATACAGCCCGTGCTTGATGGAGATTTGGATGACTTTATCAAGGCTTACCTGTTGCACGCAACCAAGAAAGTGTAGGCGGCTTAGCCAACTTGCCTTTTTTGTTACATTAGAGTAATGAAAGTCACAATTATAGGTGCGGGTAATGTGGCTACGCAATTAGCCCTTGCCCTCCGCAAGGCCGGGCATATCATCGTACAGGTTTATAACCGCAGTAATGAAGCGGGCGAGGAACTTGCACGCACTGTTGGTGCGGCGTTTACATCAGATTTAGGAGAACTTGCCGACGCTGACCTTTATTTAATCTCGGTTAAGGATGATGCTATTGGTGAAGTTGCTTCAGGGCTGAAACTTAAGGATAAGTTTGTTGCCCATACTTCAGGCACTAAGTCGCGCAATTTGCTGAAAGATGTATCGGTTAATTACGGAGTATTTTACCCCTTACAAACAATGACCCGTAAAGCGGTGCTCGACTTTAAGAACATCCCCTTTTTATTGGAGGGCAGCAATAACGCTACCACTTTGGCATTAGAAGGCTTAGCTGCCTCGTTATCTGAAAAAATACATATTGTTGACGAGGAACAAAGGCAATGGATACACGTTGCCGCCGTGTTTGCAAACAACTTCACCAACCATTTATACGGCATATCAGAGCATCTGTTGGTTGAACACGGCCTACCATTTGATATTTTAAAACCATTGATTTTCCGGTCTATTGAAAACCTGGGCAAATACTCTCCGTCTGAATTGCAAACCGGCCCGGCCGTAAGAGGGGACATGCAGGTGATTGATAAACACCTGCAGTTATTAGCCGATGAAACGCGCCTTCGCAAAGTTTATGAGGTACTTACGGAAAGCATTATTTCCTCCCTTCCTCAAAATAATCATATTTGACGCCCCGTTTAATTCGGGAACTTAAACGTCAACTCCAATAGCATGTTTGCATATTTCCGGCTGGTACGCATACTTAACCTGTTTATCCTGGCCCTTAGCTTGTACCTGTTTTACTATTACATTATAGTGCCGGTACACAAAAACATACTGTTTAACGAGTTGGTGCCTTTTATAAAAACCGATTTCTTTCTCTTCGTTTTAGCAGTGGTTCTTATTGCCGCCGCCGGCAACATTATTAACGACTACTTTGATATAGAGGTAGATAAGTTCAATCGCCCTGAAAGGCCGTTGCCTTCGGCCCAGGTGTCGTTAAACACTGCCCTTATCCTTCATTCCGTTTTTGCTTTAACCGGTATAGCTATTGGCTTCTATTTAAGCTGGCAAGCGGGGCATTATCAAATAGGCTTTTTGTTTCTTATATCATCGGTGTTGCTCTACGTTTATTCTGCCTTTTTAAAACGAGTGCCCATTGTGGGCAATTTGCTTGTGGCAGCTTTAACGGCCTTCCCGTTTATAGTGTTAGTTGTTTTTGAGGCCTCCTTTTTAAGCATTGTTCAATTTGAAAATAAGCGCTTTGCCTTTGATGCTATTGTATGGCAGGTTTACTTTTACGGAGGCTTCGCTTTTTTTACCAACCTGGTGCGCGAAATGATTAAAGACCTGGAGGATAGGGCAGGAGATGAGGAAAACCGGGTAACAACCTTTGCGGTTCAGTTTGGCGAGAAACCTGCTAAATACTTAACCGCTTTTGTTATTGTGCTTTTGCTGGCTATGCTTAGTTTCTTTTTCAGCCGCTTTATAATAGCGCAGCACTGGAAGGAAGTAATTTACCTTAACGTGTTAGTGCTTTTACCCCTGGTGGCAGTTTTAATTTTGGTATTGGTTGCCAATAAAAAGGAGCAATTCAGCCGGCTTAGCCTGGCAGTTAAAGTAATTATGCTGTTAGGAATACTTTCAATGCCGGCCTTTCACTGGTTTAATCAATAAATACCGGCTATGCCCCGTAAAATTATCCTTGCATCCAAATCTCCCCGCCGGGCTGAACTAATGAAAATGGCCGGTTTTGAATTTACGGTTGACTCTAAAAATGTGGAAGAAACCCACCCAAAGGGTGTGCCTACAGAGCAAATACCTGAATGCCTGGCTAAAGAAAAGGCAAGAGCCTTTTTGAGTGAATTACAGGGTGATGAAGTGGTGATTGGGGCCGATACTATCGTTATACTTAACGGCAGGATTTATGAGAAGCCGAAAGACCGGCAGGATGCCATAGCCATGCTGCTTACCCTAAGTGGCCAAAAGCATGAAGTTATAACAGGGGTCTGTTTGCTTACCAGGGATAGTGAGATTACTTTCTCCGAAAAAACAGCCGTTTTTTTCAATGAACTTACCCAGCCGGAAGTAGAATACTACGTGGATACCTTTAAGCCTTATGACAAGGCCGGTTCCTACGCCTGCCAGGAATGGATAGGCGCCATTGCCATCAGCCGGTTTGAGGGCGACTATTTTAACGTAGTTGGCCTGCCCGTAAACAGGGTATATAAAGAGCTGAAAAAATTGTTGTAGAGCAAACGTTTACCCTGCGGATAACGTCTTGTTAGGGTAGAATTCTATTTTATATATATTAGCCCCTTCTCGTAAACCTATAGTATGCAAAAGACCCTGACACGCTACGGATTATTCTTGCTAACACTAATCGCCTCGCTGGCTTTTACCCAACAGGCGAAGGCATCCCACGCCATGGGAGCCGACTTATCTTATGAATGTATTGACCCGGCAACTAATACCTATAAGGTGGTGCTTCGCTTTTACCGCGATTGCTCGGGTATTGATGCGCCAACAAGCGTGTTCATAAACATTAACTCAGCCAGTTGTGGCCAAAGCCTTTCGGTAACCCTTAATCAGGAGCCTTGTCCGCCAAGCACTAATGGTGGCCAGCCTTGTGAAGTGTCACCTCTGTGCTTCTCCTCAATTTCTCAATCTACCTGCAATGGTGGTACATTACCCGGTGTAGAGGCATACACTTATTCAGGCACAGTTCAATTGCCTGCCAACTGCCCTGATTGGGTGCTTAGCTTTTCGGAGTGCTGCCGCAACATGCAAATCACCAACCTGCTGAATCCCGATTCAGAGGATTTGTATGTAGAAGCGCACCTTAATAACACAGGCGGCATTTGTAACAGTTCTCCGGTATTCACAACAATGCCGGTTCCCTTTATTTGCGCTAACCAGCCATTTTCATATAACCACGGTGCGGTAGATGCCGACGGCGACTCATTGGTTTACACCTTGATAAATCCGCTGGGTGCGGGAGCAGCCCAAATTCAATACAATGGCTTTTCACCTACCTATCCTTTAGCTACTTCGCCTGCTAATAACTTTGGTTTTGATAACAACACAGGCCAAATGACTTTTACGCCTAACGGCACCCAGGTGGCAGTTGTTACCGTATTAGTTGAAGAATACCGCAATGGTGTCCTTATCGGTTCAACCATGCGCGATATTCAGATAGTGGTGGTTAACCTGCCCGGTTGCGCTAACCCTCAACCGCTGTTTACCGGCGCAATAGCTAATACTGTTACCAATGGTATTTTTATTGATCCCTTCCACATTCAGGTTTGCCCTGGTAACGTGCTTAGTTTTACTACACTTGCTTTAGAACAAAGTGGTGATTCTATCTTTGTTGAATCTAACATCGGCCAGGCTATTCCTGCTGCGATTTATAGCAGCAGCTACATCTCGCAGGATTCAGTATACAGCCAGTTTAGCTGGACCCCTTCGGGGCTTGATACCGGCACCAATGTGTTTATCGTAACTATTAAGAACAACCACTGTCCACTGGCAAGCAACCTGGCTTATGCCATTAACGTTGAGGTGCTGGCAGGTACCTATGCCGGCCCGGACCTTTCTTATTGCCCTGCCGGTGGCCCGGTGCAGTTACAGGCTTATGGGGGAACTGCCTTTACATGGACACCAACTACAGGCCTTAGTAACCCGAATATCGGTAATCCATTGGCCTCGCCATCGCAAACAACTACCTATGTAGTAACCAGTAACCTAAGTAACAACTGTAAGAATAAAGATACCGTTACTGTTTACCGCGTTCCTGATTTTAACTACACCGTTACGCAAAGTGATGATACCATCTGCCGTTTCGAGTTTGTAACACTAACGGCCACTGGCGATTCCCTGTATGGCCCTTACTCTTACTCATGGCAGCCTGATTCATTGGTACTGCAGCCTAACAGCAGCAGCACAACTTCTCAGCCTGACTACTCATCGCACTACACGCTTGTAATTACCTCTGATACCGGCTGTATCATTCACGACACCACGCTTTATGTGGTGGTGTCGGGCCAGGGGCCGCAGGTGTTAATTTCGGCAGATAAAAACAAAGTGTGTCCCGGCGACACTATCCATCTGAATTCTCAGATTTCTACAGTGCCCTGTGGCTTAAACGTAGTGCCTTGCACCGGCAATTTCGATCTTAAAACATTGGGAACAGGTACTGTTCAGGATTTT
>CAZUHU010000143.1:0-9852 GCA_964620645.1 uncultured Chitinophaga sp. | reverse complement strand
TCAAGGTCGGCATCTTCCAAAACGATGAAGGCGTCGTTACCGCCTAACTCCATTACGCATTTTTTAATACCCCGGCCGGCCTGTTCGGCCAATGCACTGCCGGTAGTATCGCTACCGGTAAAGCTTATACCTTTAATGCGGTCGTCAGCAATTAGTTTGCCGGCATCTTCATTGCTTAAGAAGTAATTGCGGAATATTCCTGATGGCATACCTGCATCAGTAAACAGTTCTTCAATAGCCAATGCGCACTGCGGCACACTTGGCGCATGTTTAAGGATGGTAACATTACCGGCTATAAGTGTTGGCACCGCAAAACGAAACACCTGCCAGAAAGGAAAGTTCCAGGGCATAACCGAAAGGATAATGCCCAGGGGCTCAAAACTGATATAGCTTTTAGAGGCATTGGTTGTGGCAGAAACAGGAGCCAAAAAAGCGGGAGCGTTTTGGATATAATAATCAAAGGCAGTAAGCACTTTTGCAATTTCATATTCCGCCTCACGCAGGGGCTTACCCATTTCAAGTGTAATCAGTTCAGCGTACTTGCTTTTATTCTTTTCCAATAGTTGCGCCACTTTGCGCAGCTCTGTTCCCCTATCGGCTACGCTCAATTTGCGCCATGTATCAAAGGCTTTAAGTGATATACTTAAATCAGGATATGGGTGAAAGGGAAATTCCTTTATAAGTTGATTATTGTACGGATTAACACTGGCATACTTCATAGCGCAAATATGAGAGATTTAAAGATGCCCGTGCAACAAGTGTAACAGGGCTTTATCACAGATTAACGTATTTCACCTTTATCCAGATATCGCTGTTGCGGCCCTTATCATCCGTGCATGATATTTTGACGGTGCCTTCTTCGGGGGTAAAAAACTCCTTGCTGCGGGCATCTTTCTGCTTGTAGAATTGGTTATTGATGTACCAATACACCTTTTTTACATCGCTGCCCACGTCGCAGGTTAGCTGCAGGGGTTCGGGTTCTTTCTTGCTAATCAGATACTCAGCCCCATTAACCGGGAAGGTTATCTTAGGCCCACCCTCCGAAAACAGTTTATCGCATTGCGGATTGTGCGGCGGTATTAACTCATACGCCAGGCGGTTACTTTCAAAATACGATTGCATTTCAGGCGGCACTACTTTATACATTTTCTTACGATAGCCATTTTCAGGCAAGCAGTTTTTACAGTAGGAGATTTTGCCATCGGCACTTACGGCCACCTCCCGCATGTTGTCGCAGGTTTGCGAGGGCGAAACCAAGGGTATGTAATAATCCATAACCGTGTTAGTGCAAAAGGTTGCGGGCAGCTTTCCTGTTTCGGAGCATACCAGCCGTATACCGCAGTCCTTCGGCATACTATACCATTCGTTAGCGGAGTTGTAGTCCACCGTATTAAACAACTTAAACAATAACGGAGTGGCAATGTTGGCACCATTTAACTCAGGCACCCCTTCGGCAGAGAAGTTGCCTACCCAAACACCGATAGTGTAATTCTTGTTATAACCAATGCTCCATGCATCGCGGCGGCCATAGCTGGTGCCGGTTTTCCAGGCAATGCGGGGGGTGTGCATGCTTTGCTCCCAGTTAGTAGGTAAATCGGGCCTCGCCAATCGCGAAAGGATTTCGGTAACCATAAAACCCGCCGATGGGGATAATACCCGTGTGGTATCAATTAAATTGCGTAGGCTGTCATCCGCCAACCGCTGATAATGCGGCCGTACATATAACCCTTGATTGGCAAAGGCGGAATACAAGCCTACCATCTCCTCAAGGGTAACACCACAGCCACCCAGTATTAATGAAAGGCCCAACTTCTTCTCATCCTTTTTTATCTGTTTGAAGTTGCAAGCCACCAGGCGGTCAATCATTTTAGCAGTGCCAAGGTCATTAAGGGCTTTTACCGCAGGTATGTTCAGCGAGTTCTCCAAAGCAAACTCAACACTTACATAGCCATGATATTTTTCATCAAAATTCTCCGGCTGGTAGCCATCTAAATTAGTGGCAACGTCCGTCATTACCGTTTTAGGGGTTAGCACGCCATTATCAAAGCAAAGGCCATACACCAAAGGCTTTAAAGCGCTACCCGGTTGGCGAATGGCATCGGCACCGTTTACCTGACCACCATCAATGGGGTTATTAAAATCTGCCGAGCCTACATAAGCCACTACATTATGCGTGTGGTTGTCAATAACCACTACTGAAGCATTATGAATATTGAGGGAGTAAAGCCCATGCACATAATCGCCTACCATTTTCTCCAGCTTTAGCTGCGTTTGCATCTGCAGGTGAGTGCGTATAATATCGCTGTTTATAGTGCGCTTAAGTTTTAAGGCAAGGTGCGGTGCCAGCTTTGGTGCGTTGGAGCGGCTAACCGAAAGCGGTTCATCCAGGGCATCGGCAATTTCCTTTTCGCTAAAGAGTTTACCCTCTTTAAAGCGGAGCAGCCATTTATTGCGCTCCGCCTTAATAAAATCATTATTGCCACCCAACTTTAAGGAAGAAGGCCGGTTAGGGATAATGGAGAGCGCGGTAACCTCTGCCAGCGAAAGGTGGTCGGGGCTTTTGTTGAAGTAAAGGATAGAAGCGCTTTTTACCCCTTCCACATTGCCACCATAAGGCACGCGGTTAAAATACAGTTGCAGTATTTCATCTTTGCTATACTTCCACTCCAGTTGCAGGGCGCGGAACATCTCCAGCACCTTATTAAAATAGGTGCGGCGTTTGGGCTCCATCATACGGGCCACCTGCATGGTTATAGTGCTGGCGCCGCTGGTGCGCTTCATATGCAGTATATTCATAACCAGTGCGCGGCCCATAGCCAGAGGGTTTATGCCCGGGTGGTAATAAAAGTATTTGTCCTCCTTGTAAACAAGGGTGCGCTTAAGCAGGGGCGAAATCTCCTTCAATTCGGTTTTCATCCGCCATTTTTGGTCGGCGGTGATAAAGGCGTGTATCACCTCGTCCTTGCTATCCAGCACAATGGTGCTGTATTCAGGCGGGGCGGGTAGGGGGAAGATAAAGTTAAGCAACAGGAAAAGCAGGAAAAGCCCCAGGCTAATGCCCATAAGCCATTTCAACGCCTTCCATATTCTGCTTCTCATAACCGGTGGCAAATAGAACGATTAAATGATGGAAACAGGCATAAGCAGGGACAGATTTATTACAAAAGCCTTTAGGCTTCATCCAACTGCCTTCATAAAAACCGGACTTATGCACCTGCTGAATATTTTTATCAACAAGCGCAATATTTAAGCCATATGTAACGTATGTTAGGCATTCAATTCTCACCTATCCCATGCGTACCATCTATCGCCTTCTGCTGCCAGCGCTTTTAGTGCTTTTTCTCGCTGCATGCAACAACAAGAACAAAGTAAACCTGCTTGAAACCAATGCTAAAGATGAAGTGCCTTCCCTGGGCAATTTAAGCTTCACCTTCAGCAAAAACCTGGTGCCCGATTCGCTGCTGGAGCGTTGGGATTCCACGGAGTTCATTCACTTTGACCCGCCTATTGCCGGGCGCTTCCGTTGGGATAACCCCAATGAGTTGGTGTTCTCCCCCGCCTATGAATTACCACCGGCCACCACCTTTAAGGCTACAGTTACTGACAAGCTGCTGAAGTATTTTCCGCAGTATAGCATTGGTAAATGCGAGATAAAGCCCTTTTACACGGCTCTTCTGAAACTGAATACCGTTTATGGCACCTGGAATGTTAGCGATGGCAGTGCCGGTAGTGCCTTTCCGCAGGTTGATTTCTACTTCAATTACAAGGTATCGCCTGATAAGTTGAAGGAACTATTAACCTTAACGGTAGAGGGAGAACAGCGCCCCTATAACCTGCTAACCACTACGGCGGATAACAAGATATCGATAAGCATACCTAACGTTAACCAGTTAGATAAAGACCTTACCGCCCGAATTAAGATAGCCAAGGGCCTTTTACCGGAGCATGGCAACAGCCCTACCGATGCCGATATTGAAAGCCAGTTTGTTATCACCTCGCCGTTTAACCTTTCGGTATTGGATGTGGAAGCTAACCACGATGGCACCATGGGCACCGTTAAGGTCTTAACCAGCCAGGCCCCAAAGGCCGAAAACCTGGCCGCCTTTGTACACCTAAGCCCAGCGGTAAACTTTAAAGCCGAAGCTTCAAACGACGGTATCATTATTACCTCCGAAGAATTTAATGTAGAAACGGATTATTCCCTAACTATTGACCAGGGCCTGAAAGGCAAAATAGGCGGCACGCTTAACGAGGGCTATACCTCTAACGTTGGTTTTGGCCGTTTAGAACCCTCTATAAGCTTTGTAAACAATAAGGGAGTTTACCTATCTGCCAAAGGCGATAAGAACATTGAAGTACGCCTGACCTCGGTGCCTAAGGTGCGGGTTATTATCTCCAAAATTTACGAGAGCAACCTGCTTGCCGCGCAGCGCTATGGCTACTCCCCCAGCGATGATTACTATTCGGACTATGATGGCGATTATGAAGGTGATTACTACGATGATGGTGGCTATTATGGCAGCGATGCTGTACTGGGTGATATTATTTACGATAAAGAAATTGAAACCAAGAACCTGCCAAGGTACGGAAACAGCCGCCTGTTTAAGTTTAACGTGGATGATAAGTTGAAAGACTTTAAAGGTATTTACCATATTAAAATACGCAGTACCGAGGATTACTGGCTAAACGATGCGCGCTTTATTGCCCTATCAGACATTGGCATAATAGCCAAGCAAGGCAAGGATAAAATGATGGTGTTCTGCAACTCCATAAAGAGCGCCGATGCACTCAACGGCGTTACCATTTCAGCCTATGGCGCCAACAACCAGGTAATAGGCACTGCAGTTACCAATAGCGATGGCGTAGCAGAATTTGATTTAAAGAAACGCGAGTTCAGCGGTTTTAAATCGGCCTTGATAACCGCAAAAGTGGGCAACGATTTTAACTACTTGCCCTTTAATACCACCAGGGTTGAAACAAGCCGCTTTGATGTAGGTGGCCGCCGGAATAACGTAACCAATATGGACGCCTTTGTTTACAGCGAACGCGACATTTACCGCCCCGGCGAAAAGGTAAACCTAAGCGTTATTATACGCGATTGGAAGTGGAATATACCCGGCGACATACCGCTTAAAATGAAATTCCTGATGCCAAACGGTAAGGAGTTAAAGAGCATGCAAAAGGTGATAAATGAAGAAGGCTCGCTTGAAACGCAAATAGAACTTTCTCCATCGGCCCTTACCGGCAGTTACACATTTGAGGTTTACACTTCTAACGATATACTGTTAGCCAGCAAGAGTATAAGTGTGGAGGAGTTTATGCCGGACAGAATTAAGGTTACGTCTTCACTGGATAAAAAAGCCTTACGCCCCGGCGAAAGCACCAAGCTGACCATTAATGCCATGAATTATTTTGGTCCGCCTGCGGCCAACCGCAATTACGAATTGGAAATACAGTTGAAGGAAAAATACTTCTCACCTGAAAAATACAGCAAGTACGACTTTAGCCTTGCCGAGCGCAACAGCTATTATGAGAGCATAGTGCGCGAAGGCACTACGGACGAACAAGGCAATGCGGTGGAAGAATACATGGCCCCTACTGAATATACCAACCGTGGAATAATACAAGCCGACTTTTTTGCTACGGTGTTTGATGAAACGGGCAGGCCGGTAAACAGGAAATCGCAGATAGACATTTTTACGCAGGATGTATTTTATGGCCTGGGTGAAGATGGTTATTACTACCACCGCCTGGAAGACCAGATTGACTTCCCCATAATAGCATTGAACAAAGACGAAAAACCCGTTACTGCTAAAGCGCACATACAGGTAATTAAACACGATTACAAAACTGTATTGGTAAAAGGTTACAGCTATTACCGTTACGAAAGCCAACGCGACGACAAAACCCTTATTGATAAAGAGGTAACCGTTAGCGGGGAAAGCAGCGTGTTTAATTTTGTGCCGCATACGCCGGGCAATTATGAGGTACGTATTGGTGCGCCCGGTATAAACAGTTATGTAAGCCGCACCTTCTACAGCTATGGTTACTGGGGTAACAACTGGGCCAACAGCTTTGAAGTAAACAACGAGGGCAACGTAGATATTGAATTGGATAAAGAGAAATACTTATGTGGCAAAAAAGCCAAGTTGCTGTTTAAAGCTCCGTTTAATGGCAAAATGCTGGTTACGGTAGAAAATGACAAGGTATTGGAATACCACTACCTGAATGTAGAGAAGCGCGCTGCATCCCTGGATTTGAACCTTAACGTAAATGATTTACCCAACGTGTATGTAACCGCCACACTTATAAAACCGCACGAAGAAAGCGAGATACCGTTGGTAGTGGCTCACGGTTATAAATCGCTAAGCGTTGAAGAAAAATCGCGCAAAATAGATGTGCAGATCATAGCTGATAAAACTGTGCGTTCGCGCACCCATCAAAAGGTAAAAGTAAAAGGCAGCCCTAATTGTAAAATTACTTTAGCTGCGGTAGATGAAGGCATACTGGCCATTACAGGCTATAAAACGCCTGACCCTTACGCCTACTTCTACAGCAAGCGTGCTTTGGAGGTAAACTCATTCGATTTGTATCCTTTGCTTTTTCCTGAAATAAAAGGGTTACTGTCATCAACGGGTGGAGACGGCTTTGATATGAGCAAACGCACCAACCCCATGCAGAACAAACGCGTTAAGTTGGTATCGTACTGGAGCGGTATTACCGATGCTAACGGAAATGGTGAAGCCAATTTTGAATTTGATATTCCGCAGTTCAGCGGGCAGTTGCGTTTGATGGCTGTAGCCTATAAAGGCAACACCTTTGGCAGTAATGAGTTGGATTTAACGGTAGCAGACCCATTGGTTATAAGCACTGCGCTGCCTCGTTTCCTTTCCCCTAAGGACACCGTGCTTATGCCGGTTACCATCAGCAATACAACGAAGTCTGCTACTAATGCTACTGCCACCGTTAAGTTAAGCGGCCCGCTACGGGTAGTAGGCAGCAGTACACAAACTGTTTCAGTAAAAGCCAATAGCGAAGGCCGTGCGGAGTTCCGCATTGTAGCTGACCCTAAAATTGATGTTGCTAAAGTTACAGTGGAAGTAAGCGGCCTTAATGAAAAATTCCTGGATGAAACGGATATTACTATACGTCCGCCGGCCTCCTTACAAAAACAAACTGATGCAGGTATGATAACTGCAGGCCAAACAGGAAAAGTGAACTTCGGCATGCAGAACTTTATACCGGGCAGCACCAATTACCAATTAGTGGTTAGCAAGAATCCGGCTGTTCAAATTGCCGACCAGATATACCACCTTGTAGGTTACCCTTACGGATGCACCGAGCAAACGGTAAGTAAGGCTTTCCCGCAGTTATACTTCGGCGACCTAAGTGAACTAATGAACATGGATAAGAACATTAAGGCCAATGCCAACTACAATGTTCAGGAAGCCATACGCAAAATACAGATGCGCCAGTTGTATAACGGCGCTATAACCCTGTGGGATAACGAAGGCAGCGAAAACTGGTGGGCCACTGTTTATGCCGCGCACTTCTTAATTGAAGCCAAGAAAGCGGGCTTTGAATTTGATAAGAGTTTGTTGCCGAGCATTTACTCTTACCTTATTGCTAAGCTAAAAGATAAGGAAACCATACCTTATTACTATTACCGTACTTACGGCGGCACTACGGAGCAACGCAAAATTGCACCGCGTGAGGTGGCTTATTCCCTGTATGTATTAGCACTTGCCGGTAAACCGCAGGTAAGCACCATGAACTACTATAAACAAAACGCAGCACTGCTTACGTTGGATAGCCGCTACTTACTTAGCGCCGCTTATGCCATAGCCGGCGACCGCGGCAAATACAAAGAGTTGCTGCCTTCAAGCTTTAGTGGTGAAATTTCGGTAAAAGAAACCGGTGGTTCCTTTGCCAGCGATGTGCGCGATGAGGCTATTGCGCTGAACGCCATATTAGAGGTGGACCCACAGAACCCGCAGATAGGCACTATGGCGCGACACATTAGCCAGCAGTTGAAAGAGCGCCAATACCTGAGCACACAGGAAAGGGCCTTCTCCTTCTTAGCGCTGGGTAAAATTGCGCGCGAGGCTAATGCTACCAATGTTAAGGCGTCTATTCGCGTAAATGGAAAAGAAATAGCAAACAACGATGGCACCACCCTTAAACTTACCGCCAAACAATTAGGCGGCAGCAATGTTGAAATTGCTACCAGCGGTAATGGTAAGTTGTATTACTTCTGGCAGGCTGAAGGTATATCTAAAGATGGCAGCTTTAAAGAAGAAGACAGCTACATTAAAATACGGAAAACCTTCTACGACCGCTACGGCCGCCAGTTAACCGGCAACAACTTTGAGCAAAACGATTTAGTAATTGTGAAACTTACATTAGAGAAAGCCTACAATGGCATAATAGAAAACATTGTAATTACTGATATGCTGCCGGCAGGTTTTGAAATTGAAAACCCGCGTACTAAAGAAATACCGGGCATGGATTGGATAAAAGATGAAGACCAGCCAACCCACCGCGATGTACGCGACGACCGCATTAACCTGTTTGTAAATGCTTACGAAAGCAAGCAGACCTACTACTATGCAGTAAGGGCTGTATCGCCGGGTAACTATATTATGGGGCCTGTAATGGCGGATGCGATGTATAATGGTGAATACCACAGTTATAATGGAGCAGGTGTAATACGTGTGGCACCCAAAAGATAGTTGGTTTTAATTTTGATTATAAAAAGGGCATCGAAAGATGTCCTTTTTGTTTTATATTTAGATAACTGAAAACCTAAGGCAACCTTTTATAGAACTATGAAAAACCCATTACTTCTGGCAATTGCCATTCCGCTATTCAGTTTGGCGGCAAGTGACTCCACAACTACTAAAAATTTTAAACGCCTGTATATAGGGGCATCGTTTAATCCCGGCATTGCGTATAGGTTACTTTCATACAAACCTGTTAATCTAGAGCCTCCCTTAACCGATTCACTATTCAAAGCTGTTTTTTTTGAGGCTCGTGAGAAGGAAGAGCGACCAACATTTGGATTTACCGCCGGTTGCACTTTTGGTGTCAATATTTTGAAATGGCTATCCGTTGAAACGGGTGTAAACTACAGCATGAAAGGTTATAAGCGCACAATACACAACTTAACAATGGGAACCAGTTATGATTCTGTTGGCACTCTTGACCCCGCGAAAGTGTACACGCTTAAAAGAAGTGCAGCCTATCATTATCTGCAAATACCTCTCGGTTTTAATTTCCGTTTGGGAAGTAAAAGGACAAAAGCCTGCATTCGCACAGGCATCAATTTTGAATGGTTATTAGCCAACACCTTAAAATCCAAACTCAACTCACAGGCAGGCGGCTCAGAAACATTTAAAAATACAAGTTATAAGTTTCAGCATACTAACACACTAAATTATTCGCCTTACCTGGGTGTTGGTGTTAGTTACGAGATAAGTAAAGCTATGTGCTTGGAAATAATGCCAATGGCCCAAATACAAATCATTAGCACAGATCAAGCTCCCGTTTCCATGCGCTTTTGGAACGCAGGAATAAACATCGCCTTTAATTATGGTTTTGTAGAAGCCCGGTAGTTTTCAAAACTGCCCTATCAGTTTACCTTTGTTGCATGAAGAAATTGCTACCCTTTTTCATGATGCTATGCTTTGTGGCTGTAAGTTATAGCCAGTGCAGTATTGATACTACTATTACCATGCCGGGCTTTCACCCTGATACGGGCACTTACCTAAAACAAGCCTGCTTCGGTTCGCAGTACGATGAAACCATACAGATATATGCCCCGCAAAATGTAACGGTTTCCTTTGGCACCTA
>CAZUHU010000142.1:7558-9997 GCA_964620645.1 uncultured Chitinophaga sp. | reverse complement strand
AAATCCCACAGATAAGTCACCCCATCAGCAGAGCAGTCAGTTATTACCAGTGTAGTACCTATGGTTATTGAATCATCTGACAGGGTGAAACAAGCAGTGGGTTTATCAACTGCAGGCGTGCACGAATGGATAAAAGCAATGCTGCCTAAAAATGCGGCAATCAGGGCCGTGGTAAATAGCTTTTTCATGAAGTGTTTTTCGATTGTTTAAAACTTAAATATATGATAAGCGCGTTAGCGAACAAGTTTCAGCCCTTATTTAACTTTAATAAGCTGGCGGTTGTTCTTTAAGCGGCCATCAACTTTAAGGATGTATTCACCCGGTAGTAAGGCTGCGGCTTCGCTAAGGATAATTATCTCAAATGTTTTTTTGCGCAGGAAAATCTGTTTGCTCAATACCTTTCTGCCGCTTATGTCAAACAACTCGATGGTATGCGGGCCTGCCTCCTCGTTATACGTAGCTATCTGCAGGTTATTGGTAAAAGGATTGGGGTAGGCCGTTATATCGCCGTCAATCTGCAGTACGTTGGCGTTATAGCCGGTGTTAAGTAACAGGTAGGCGTTATAAAAATTAGGAATGCCGTAGCCATAGGTATTGTCCGGTGACCAAAAGCGGTCGGCGCTTACAACCACTGCCGTGTAAATATCTTTAGCGCTTTTTTCGGGAAAGGCGCTCCATAAACTGGCGAAACAGCCTGCAAGGGTTGGGCAGGCAAAGGAAGTTCCTCCGCTGTAGCCTAAACTGCCATCCGTAGCTATAACGGCTGACTTAACGCCCTGCGCACATAGGTCCGGTTTGATGCGACCGGCAATGCTAGGCCCGCGGCTGCTGAAGGAGGCAATCAATTCTGCCGAATCAACTGCACCAACTGCTACTACGCTATCGCCGTCGGCGGGTGCAGCAATGTAATGCCAGTTGTTGGCGCCCTCGTTACCGGCAGAGTTTATAACCAATATACCTTTTGAGGCCGCCCTGTTTGCCGCTCTTGTAATTACGGTGCTGTTGCCATTGAGGTCCGCATAAGTGTGATTACCGCTATCGGTTGAAAAGGTGGTGTAGCCCAAAGAAGTAGAAAACAACTGCGCACCAATACTGTCAGCAAACTCTGCACCGGCCTCCCAATTATATTCTTCCATCACCCATTCATCATTATCATCTTCGGTTACGCATAGCACAAAACTGGCATCAGGTGCGCTGCCTACATGATAGTTGGGCACATTGGCGGCAATAGTGCTAAAGCAAGCCAGGCCGTGGCCTCCATCGTTGTAAACGTTTTCTTCATCGTTTACAAAATCCCAGGTTTTTAAAATGCGCGGCCTTACTGAATCAAAAGCGGTTATCTGCGGGCAGTTTACAAAACCGTTATCCAATACTGCCATTAAAATTCCCTGCCCGCGGTAGCCGAGTTGATGCAGCAAATCACCGTTAAGCATGTTTAGTTGCCTGTAAGCCCTGCCATAATAGTTGGGATAAACGTAGGATTGATCAGGTGTAATGGTTACTGATTCAAACTTATCTTTTTTAGCGGCCATAGGGTTGCTGTAAATGGGCCCAACACCTGCTACAAAAGGCAATTGCCGAATGCTATCTACATTCTCGGGGAAATCTATTCGCACCACCAGCATGTTAAACCATTTTAAGCGGTGTTTTAGCTGGGTTACAAATGGCGCAACGCCGTTTATATAGCTTTGTGTAATTGGTAAATCGGTGGAGTCTAACTCAATGCCCTGTTTGCTGCGGCGCTCTAAAGATTGTTGCGAAAGAAATTGCGATGGGTTTGAAAGGCTGTAGCTGTTATTCTCTTTATCCTTAAACTTTACCCAATAGAAGTTTTTCTGGGCAGCCAGTTGTAAGGTTAAGGCAACAGAAAGCAATAGTAGAAATCTTTTCATTTTGCCAATAACAAACGCCTGCCTCGCCTTTTAATTGTGATCGATGATCCGCATGCGGATGCGGAAACCATTAGTGGTATTTTGGTCGAAAGTACCTGAAACGCCTTTATGCAGGTCTTCCCACTCTTGGTATATCATACCTACGTTTTTAGCGTATACCTCGCGGTGGAGGGTTTTTGTTATCAGGTTATTGGTAACATCTACCGCAGTTACGGTAAGGGTGCTATCAAAGTTAAATCCGTTAATGGAGTAAGGCTGATGCACATTGCTGTAAACGTAATTCCAATCGCGGTAAACGGTATAAGGGTCAGTAGTAGGCACATATATGTTTCCGTTCCACTCGGCGCTTTCCTGCGGAGGGAAAATGAGTTTGATAAAACGGATATCATCTTCCACCTTCTGCACATTGGTGATGGTGGGTTTTAAATACCAAACTTTCCAGATTGCCCACGCGGCGCTTGAGTCGGCCCTGCGGTATAATTCTATTTTGTAGTTAAGCGCGTTCTCGTTATCGTATAGTGTATCTGCAATTAGCTCCTTTAATTCA
>CAZUHU010000142.1:0-7548 GCA_964620645.1 uncultured Chitinophaga sp. | reverse complement strand
GCCGTATCGCGAAAGTAATTGGGGTTACTGTAGGTATAAAAAATAGAATCAACCTGGTAAGTTACGTAATGGCCTATGCTGTAAGGGTAGTATTCGTAGTTGTAGTTTACTTCTACGGTGTCCTTCTTGTTACAAGCAGAGAAGGTTAACAAAAAAAGAAGACCCAAACATAAGCCTACTGATGCGCACAGCCCGCTTAAAGCTGATAACTTCCTTCCACTAACCTTATACTGTAAACAGAATTTAAACATGCACTAATTCTTTGGTCACCGAATCTTTAGGAGCAATGTTGAAGTTAGAAAAAATTATACCGCCTCCAATAACGTCTTTGTCTTCATAAAACACGGCTGACTGGCCCGGCGCTATGGCTGAAACAGGCGCCATGAACTCCACTTTTATACGGCCGTCGATTTGCGTAATAATGCTGCTTTCACCTTCGTGCTTGTAGCGCACTTTGGTTAAAGCATTAATGGCGCCCGGCAGGGTTTCGTATTTCTGCATGTTTAACTTGCCTACCCACATGCCATTGCGGTCAAGGTCCTTTTCCTCGCCAAGCACTACAGTGTTTGTTTCGGGGTGTATTTCTACCACAAACATGGGTTTGCCAAAAGCAACGCCTAAGCCTTTGCGCTGGCCTATGGTATAAAATGGATAGCCGTGATGTTTACCTAATACTTTACCTTCAAGGTCAACAAAGTTTCCACCATCTACTTTTTGTTCAAGGCCTTCTACATTTCTTTTCAAAAATCCACGGTAATCGTTATCAGGCACAAAGCATATCTCGTAGCTCTCAGCCTTATTAGCCAACTCAACGTAGCCCATATCGCGCGCCATTTGCTTAATGGCGGGTTTATGAAACATTCCCACAGGGAACATCGTACGGCTCAGGCACTCCTGGCTTACGCCCCACAGCACATAGCTTTGGTCTTTATTGGCATCCAACCCTTTTGAAATTACGGAACGGCCATTCTCTTTACGCAATTGTGCGTAATGGCCTGTAGCTATAAACTCGCAGTCCATCATGTCAGCCCGCTTTAGCAGGGCTTCCCACTTAATGTGGGTGTTGCAAAGTACGCACGGGTTTGGTGTGCGGCCGGCAAGGTATTCATCCACAAAATTGTCAATAACAAAGTTGCCGAACTCCTCGCGGATATCAATTATAAAATGTCCGAAGCCAAGATCCACCGCCACCTGGCGTGCATCGTTAATAGAATCCAATGAGCAGCATCCTGTTTCCTTTTTGCTGCCGCCGGAGGTAGCGTAGTCCCAGGTCTTCATAGTAATGCCCACCACCTCGTAGCCTTGCTCATGCAGCATAACTGCCGTAACGGTGGAATCTATTCCACCGCTCATAGCCACCAAAACTTTACCCTTTTTGCTCATAAAGTGCGCAAAGATAAGGTAAAAAGCCGACAGCCTTATCGCCTTTAAGCCCTTAGGGGTAAAGCGCAAACTTGTGATTTACAAGCTTTAAGCGGAATGCGGTAAGTTAAATTATTAAAACCGGATAGAGTAGTTGCCCGCAAGGCGGATGGCGGCAGAAATGTGTTATCCTTTTTCTTCCAGCTTTTTCAAACGGCGCTCAATGGCGAAAAGAAAGGTGAATATGCCGGTAAGAATGATGCAAAGCACACCAATAACAATATAAAGCTTAAGCCCGCGCAACATAAATTCAGGTCCAACGCTTTGCGAAAAACCTATGGTTGAATAGACTAATGCTACCAGTAAGGCTAAAACTTTTTTCATGATTCCTGTTTTTGTTTGATGAACTCCATACGCACCAGGATGGAAAGAATCCAAAAGCCCAGCAAAATCCAGCCTATTACAGCCGGGTAAAAAAACATGCGCAGGTGGCTGTCTAAATCGTATTTGTTGAATGCCGGGTTACCTGCCTGGCCGGGGTGTAACGAGTCAACACCGCCAAGGCGAGGCACTATAAATACAAACAGAATAAAAATAACAACGGCAAAAATGCTGTATATGGCGCTGGTGCGTGCGCGCTTTGCTAAATACTGTTTGTGGCTTTCCTGCGATTCAAGGCCCTCTGTTTGTTTTTGAACGGAGGAGCGAATGATAAAGTAAACCACATACGCCGCAACGCTTACCAATGCGCCGGCTAACTTTATATCCTCATACATCATTTTGCGGATAGCGTGGCCCCAGTCAATACCAATAAACCAGGTGTACTTGCTCCAAAGCATGCCGGTGGTGTAGCCACAAAGCCCGAACAGTATAGCCACCAATGCGGCGCGGCTGGCAAAAACATCATACATTAAATTACCCGTGCCCAGGTAGGCAATGCCTGCACCAAGGCATACAAACACCATCATGGTCATTACAAACCACATAGGCACATGATAAAATGTATTGCGGATGGTTTCGTAAAGTATTTCGCGATAAGGGAAAACAAACAGCGCATGCTTATTATGCAACACTTCAGGTTCGCAGGCTTTGTTTAAAGTGTCAGTTGCCAGTGTATCTATGCTTTGCGGTGTTTTAACGGTAACAGCTGCCCGCGCAATAACGTTGCCGTCGATGTCATCATTGATTACCACATCAAATTCCTGTTTTTCGGGGCTGGTAACGGTAAAGCCGCTAACGCCGTATTTAGCCTGCAGGTGTTCGTCATCAATAATTTTTACCTCAATAGGGCAGTAGTAGGTTGCCCCGTTTTTAAACCACAACTGCACTTTGCCGGCTGCTTTATCGGTAAAGTGGGTGTTATAAGCATAAATATCAAAAGTGTAAACCGAATCGGGACGGAACAAAGTGGGCTCAACTGAAGGAAGGCCCGGACCAAGAGGAACAATAAGGCCCCCGATAAAAATGTAAAACAACAGCACTACACTCAGCCATTTCCACCACTTGCTATATAGCCATTTCGTCATTTCTGTGCAGGAGTTCCTTGTTTCTAATTGCAGCTAAACCAAATTATTATGAGGTTCAGGCTGGTTGTTTTGCGGCGTCAAATATAGGTAAATAATAAAACGCCAAGGTGATGTTTGTTCCATTGCAGAATACTAAATTGCCTGTTAAATACGTTTAACAGAACATGAAAACATCCCTCTACATTTCTCTGATGCTTCTATTGGTTTTAGCAGGTTGTAATGGTAAAACCGCCGCCACAATGGAAACCACTTCCCCTGATGGAAAAACCAAATTGACTATTGATTTTAAACGAAGCTCTATTGCCGACCCGTGGACGGCTGATATGAAGGTGAAGGCCTATAGCTGGAAAGAAGGCAGCCTGCATGTGGTGGAAATTTATGCAGATGATATAAGCAGCCAGACTGTTTTGTTTGACTGGAGCGATACTAATCACTGCCTTATTACGTTTAAACTACGCGATAATACCGAACGCAAGTTTCAGCTTATTGCATCGCCCGACCAGCTTCAACTGGCCGAGGTTTGATCAGTGTTATCGGAAGCTGGTTTCTTTTTGCGTGCTAAGCCAATTATCAGCAAAACAAGTGAAGCCAGCATAAGCCCAATACGGATAAGCAATGCTTTGTTTTGGCTTTGCTCTCGCTCCCTTTGCATTCGCATGAATTCATCCAGGTTGTTATTCATGTTTTTAAGCGATTGCTGGGTAATAATAGATTCCTGCGCAGCGTAATAAGCTTTTTGGGCGGAATCGAACTCAGCTTGCTGCTTTTGCATCTCTGCAATAGAGGAGTCCACGTTTATTCTTTGCACTTCGGGCAGCGCCTTTTTAGCCTGTAAGGTGGCTGTTGTTGCAAGCAGCAACAAAAAAAGTAAGCGTTTCATGTTGTTTCAGGTTTTTTGAAATAGGCATATGCCCACCAGATTAACAGCACTTGTATTGGTAGCCTTAAATAAAACGGTAGGGGCGAACCGGTGCTCCAATCTTTATAGTGTAAGGCCATGTTAACATTTGCCGGGAAAACGGCTATCAACAAAAGCACTATACCAATAGCGGAAATACGTCGTGAAAATGGGAAGAAAAGTCCGAGGCCAAGCAGTATCTCTATAACCCCGCTTATGTATACCAACTCAACAGGGAAAGGAAGCCCCGCCGGCATCATTTTCGTATAAAAAGGTTCGTTCAGGAAGTGGTTTACACCTGCAGCTATATATAATACACCCATTAAATAAACTGCATATTTCTTCATACTGACTACCTTGTTTTGCGTGCTCTTTCAATTCTTAATTGTGCATTCATCGCGCTTAGTTTTTAATGCACCCTGTCTCCTCTAACTTCTATGTTTTTCATTACATCAGCCTCGTAGGTTAACCACTCATCCCAACGTTTTAAAACCTGCTCCTTACCGCCGTATTCGCAAGCCATATCTAAAAAAAGCCGGTAGTGACCTGCCTCACTTACCATCAGGTTTTTATAAAAGATGCGCAACTCCTCATCTTCCACACCTTTTGAAAATAAACGGAACCGCTCACAACTACGGGCTTCAATTAAAGCAGCAAACAGCAGTTTATCAATTAACGATTCGCGGCGAGAGCCACCCTTTTGTAAGAATTTGTTTAGTTGGTTAACGTACGCATCCTTACGCTGGTGGCCAAGTTTAAGGTTGCGCTTTTTCAACTGTTCAAGCACCATTTTAAAATGTCCCCATTCCTCGCTTACAATGGGTATAAGCGCATCTACCATATCGGTAAACTCAGGGTAATTCTGTATAAGCGATATGGATGTTGAAGCAGCCTTTTGCTCGCAATAAGCGTGGTCGGTTAAAATCTCTTCAATGGATTTACCGGCTAAATCAACCCAGCGCGGGTCAGTCGGTAGTTTTAATCCCAGCATTGCACAATGTTTTTAACTGCCGCAAAGAAAGAGGATTTAAGCATATGCGAAACCTGTAAATGACCGCCGTTAACGGGCGGAACTAAATTTCCCTTACTCCGTCTGCCGTTTCAGCAATATACATTTGGCATTGCAGCCCTGTTACAGCTTTGTATTTATCGCTTACCTTTTGGGTGAAAACATCTATCGCACTTTCGTGTACTATAGCTATGGCACAACCCCCAAAACCCGCACCTGTCATTCGCGCACCGAGGCAGCCATTTGTTTTTTGGGCTTCCTCTACCAGGGTATCCAGTTCAATACCGCTTACTTCATAATCATCGCGTAACGAGGCATGGGAGGCGTTCATCAGCCTTCCGAAAGTGCTTAAATCATTATAGCGCAAGGCTTTTACACTTTCCTTAACGCGCAGGTTTTCGGTAATAACGTGTTTGGCGCGTTTACGTAAAACTTCATCGCCAATAATATCCAGGTAAATTGGCGAGGCATTTGCCAGGTTCTCTGTTTCGGGTTTGGCGGACTTTATTTTTTCGAGCGCTTCTTCGCATTCTGCTTTACGCTCGTTGTATTTGCTGTGTATTAAGCTGCGGGGCTTTTGGGTGTTCATTATTACCAGGCGGTAATCATTTAATTCCACCGGTATATAATCGTGTGTCAGTTCATTGCAATCAATAAGCAGGGCATAATCTTTCTTGCCAAGCGCCACGGCATACTGATCCATAATGCCGCACTTTACGCCGATAAAATTGTTTTCCACCTCTTTGCAAAAATTAGCCAGCCACACTTTGTTTATCTGGCTTTGGGATTGGCTTAAAAGGGCAAAGGCAGTTACAACTTCCACCGCTGCCGAGGACGAAAGCCCTGCCCCCTCCGGTAAATTACTTTCGTAAATAAGCTCGCAACCTTTAAGGCTTATTCCTTCTGCTTTTAAATGGTGAATAATACCTATGGGATAATTGGCCCAATCCTGCACGGCAGAATACTCCAGTTTATCACCAATGTTTATTGAAGTGGTGAAGGGGTGTGTGGCAGAGCGGAAAATTATCTGCTCATCGTTACGCGGCTGATAATTTAACTTAACCTCCAGGCTTATAGCAGCCGGCAAAACAAGGCCGCCGTTATAATCAAGGTGTTCGCCAATAAGGTTAACCCTGCCCGGGGCAAAGTAGTTTTTAGATTCATTCATTTTCCATCCATTTTGCTGCGAAGTAAGGCCGCGCAGTCATCTACATCAAGCGGGTTGGCTGCTGCACCGGCCCCTAACTCGCTGCCTGCGTACCACTTAATTTTATCCTTTGCGCGCAATGGCGGGTAAAACTCAATGTGAAAGGCAAAGTAATCGTTGGCATCCGCATAACGTTTTTCGTTAACCGGTGTTTGGTGCAGGGCCATTACATAGGGGAAAGGCCTGTCGTAAACCAAATCAAAAGCACGCAATAATTTTTTAAGCAATAGCGCAAGGTCTTTCTTTTCTCCGGCTGAAAACTGGGTTACATTGCCTTTTAACCTTTTGTTTACCACAAATACACCAAAGGGATAATCCGTAAAGTAGGGTATATAAGCAATAAAGCTTTTGTTTTCGTATACAATTCTTTTTTTATACTTTTTCTCGGCACTATTTAAATCAGCAAACAGGTTAGTTCCGTTTTTACGGTAATACTTTTTGCAGTTGTTTAGCTCCTCGCGTATTTTAGAAGGGATAAAGGAGTAAGCATATAGTTGCCCGTGCGGGTGGTGTATGGTAACGCCAACTTCCTCGCCCCGGTTTTCAAATTCGTAAATGTATTTTATGCGTTGGTCCTTGCTAAGCTCTTTAAAACGGCTCGCCCAAAGCTCAACCAACTTTAAAACATGGTTATCGCTAAGTTGGTAAAGTTGTTTATTGTGCTCCGGTGTATACAGCAGTACCTCGCAACGGCCGGTAGCTTTAGCATTGCGGAATATCCTGGATGGTTTTATATCCGGAGCATCTTCAGCCTCCAAACTCATTACCGGGAAATCGTTTGGATAGGCCAACACATCAAATTGCTTTGGCAACTTGCCTTGCCCCGGGCAAAAAGGACAGTAATCTTTAGGTAAGTGCGGGCGGTGCTGACGGTTTGTTGCCACCATCGTCCAGGTATCCAGTAAAGGGTTCCAGCGTAATTCAGGCATGCAACGAATGTAATTGTAGAATTTGATAATTATAGCGGGCAAACTTCGTTTTAGCCATTAGATTAGCGGCTTATGAAAATCCTTATTCTCCGGTTCTCGTCTATAGGCGATATTGTGCTTACCACCCCGGTAGTGCGTTGCCTGCGGAAGAAATATCCGGATGCGGAGATTCATTACGCTACCAAACAAAGTTTTCAATCCATCTTAAAACACAATCCATACATTACTAAGCTGCATTTACTGGGTGATTCTTTTAAAGATTTAGTAGCGCAGTTAAGGCAGGAAAAGTTTGACTACATAATTGATTTGCACCATAACCAACGCACCTTATTGCTTAAATGGATGTTGGGAGTAGGGTCGAAGTCATTTAATAAATTGAATTATGAAAAATGGCTGATGGTTAATTTTAAAATTAACCGCTTGCCTGATTTGCATATTGTTGACCGGTATTTAGAAACCTGTAGTGCTTTGGGTGTGCAAAATGATGGCGAGGGCCTTGATTACTTTTTAGGCGAGGTGGATAATGTAAACCTTGCCGATTTACCTGCCGGCTTTGATAAGGGATATGTAGGTTGGGTTATAGGCGCTAAACAAAACACCAAGAAGTTGCCTGCTGA
>CAZUHU010000141.1:0-10002 GCA_964620645.1 uncultured Chitinophaga sp. | reverse complement strand
TTCCAGCCGTAACCGCCTACCATATAAAGCGTGGAATCCTGCAAATAGAACTCCATATTGCTGGAGGTTATTGCCTCACGTATACTATCGGCCAATGTAAATACATCCGCGCTCCAGCGTTGGTTCAGCGCAGGGTCCACTATAAAGATACTGTCGTTTCTTCCGCTTGTTGGAAAAGAAAATGGCGGCTGAAACCCATGCAGGCCATTCTTGCGGCCACCTATAAAAAACCATTTGCCCTGGTATTCGCCAAAAGCGCCTGAATGAACTGCCGGTGGTGCAGTTAAAGATGAGGGAACCAGCTCAAGGCTGAATAAATCCTGCGCACCGCAGGCAATTACTGACAAACTAAACAGAAAAAGAAATACGCTTTTCATGCAAATAAACAGTTATGAAAATCCCCCTGCATAACGCAGAGGGATTGAGTTTTAATTTCTATTGCAATACAACCTTGTGGCTCATTTTTCTGCCGTTCATGGTAGTAATAAGAGAATAGTTTCCTTTAGCTAATCCTTGCACATCTACATCGGCAACTACAGGCGAGTTATTCAGGTTCACATTCTTACTCCAGCAAACTCTGCCAACAGCGTCAAACAACTGTAACTGTACTTCGCCACGCTTATCCGATTTTAAGGTAATGCTGAATAATCCTTTATTAGGGTTAGGACTTACTTGAAGATTTATATCTGCCGCTAGTTCAGAAATACCACCGCAAACAGCAACAGTAAAATTATAATCCGCGCTTGATACGCATCCAAAGCTATTGGTGTAACTATAATTAATGCTGTGCACACCTACTCCGGCAGCAGAAGCATTAAACGTATTACCTGTAACTCCTGTTCCTGCATACACACCGCCGGCTGGGCTAAACACCGTATCCAAAGCAACCTGCGTTTCATTGTCGCAGTACTGTTGTGTAGTAGCATTCAGGCTCAAAGCAGAAGAATCGCCCACCTGCAAGTTAATGCTGATAGCTGAAGTGCATCCATTAGCAGCAGTATAGCTATACGGCAAACTCAACATGCCTGCACCTGCGGCATTCGGATGAAAGATGGTATCGTTGGTTACCAGGTTGCTGTTAAATACTCCGCCACCCGGCTGAACTATACCACTTATTGAAACAGCCGTATCAACACTACAGTAATTAAGGTTAGCACCTGGTAAGGTAAGTGCAGTAGTATCTTTTACTAAAATTGAAAAACTTGTAGAGGACACACAGCCAAATTGATTTTCATACGTATAGCTGATGCTATGCGTACCCACACCCGCTACGCCGGGGTTAAAATTACTGCCGCTTACACCACTGCCGCTAAATACGCCGCCTGTTGGTGTAATAAAGTTGCTCAATGAAGTAGAGCCAAAATCAGCGCACTGGTCGGTATTACAATTACAAGGCACTAACGCCGTTGGCTGGTTTAAAGTTACATAAATAGAATCGCTCATCGAGCTGCAACCTGTGTTGGCTTGTACTGCACGCACTTTATACCAACCACTGGCCGGCACTTCATACTCATTACCGGTAACACCCACAATCGCTCCGCTGCTGTTATACCATTCGTAATCTATGGTGTCTCCTTTTAAAGCAACCAGCTTCTCGCCCGCACAAAGCGAAGTTGAATCGCTAAACGAAATGAAGGCCACCGGCTTACAATCGCTGCTCTCCGTTATACGGTATATTCCCCCGTTTTCAGCCGCAACATACAATTCGCCGTTATTGTCTTCACCAAAACTCATGTATTGGTTATTGGTAAAATCCTGTAAAGTATCGGGGTCAAAAGTATTAGGGCCGGTTTGCTTTACGCTCCAGAATCTGCCGCTGCAGTAGTCGGTAAAAAGATATCGGCCCCATAAAGCGTTGTACTGCGCACCCCTGTAAACATAACCACCCGTAACTGAACAACTGCTGTAGTTGGAGTGAGAATATTCAAACACAGGTTCAGTGTAGCCACTGCCGGGGCAACCGCTTTGGTTGCTGGTGTTATGCATACCCTCGCGGCAACGCCAGCCGTAGTTATGCCCGCCTGTATCGCCTTTGGCCTGAAAGTCTATCTCCTCATAGGTTCCCTGCCCTACATCACCTATCCATAAATCACCGGTAATGCGGTCAAAGCTTATTCTCCACGGGTTGCGCAAACCGTAAGCCCAAACTTCCGGCTTGCTGTTTGCCTGGCCTGCGAAAGGGTTATCAGCGGGTATAGCATAAGTTGCCTGATTCTGCACATCTAAGCGTAAAAGTTTAGCCAGGTACACATTGGTATTTTGCCCGTTACCGTTAGGGTCGTTCTGGCTACCGCCATCACCCTGCGAATCATATAGGTAACCATCTGGCCCAAATTGCACTGAACCACCATTATGATTGGTGTATGGCTGCGTAAACGTCAATAATATCACTTCGCTGTTAGGGTCGGCCTGGTTGCTGTCGCTGGCCAATACACTAAAGCGCGATATGCGGGTAGAACCTGCACCGCTGCCGTTTATATAATTTACATAGAAGTAGCCATCCTGCTTAAAGTTGGGACTGAAGGCCAGGCCCAGCAAGCCCTGCTCGTTACCACTGCTTTGCACGCGGTTGGTAATATCTAAAAACGCGGTGCTGTTAACCACACCGGTTTTGCTCATTATCTTTATTCTGCCAACCTTTTCTACTATAAAAATGCGGCCATCACCACAGTTTTTAATATCCACCGGCCTGCTGAAACCGGTACCCACCTGCACCAGGTTTATAGTAGGCTGGGCATTAAGCATTATTAAAAATGAAAAGGAAAAAAGTAAGCAGTAAAACTTTTTCATGTGTTGGTTTTAGGGCAATGAAAATAACAAAAGTCCGGCTAAGGCAACATCCACTTAGCAACCCATGTTTATACTTCCAGTAAGATGTTGCCGGCCTGCCCCACCTAACGTCTAAAATCGGTAATAAAAAAGCCCCGCCTTTTCAGGCAGGGCTCATAAATCCTTAAGTTGTTTTAGTCAGCCTTTATAAAACGCTTGCTGAATAAACGGTTCTCATCCTTAACAGTTACAAAATACATACCGCTTGCCAAATCGCTGATATCCACGTTGCTCTTGCCGGCAAACACGGTTCCGATTGAAACAACGTTGTTACCAAGTATATCCGTAATAAATACGCCAGCTAAATCCACCTCAGTATTAATAAACAGGGTATTTATAGCCGGGTTAGGATAAATGCTTACTGCCTTATCAAAACCGGCCTCGCTTATACTATTGCCGTCATTATCAAAAATGGTTAAGGTAAATGCATTGATGGCTACAATTGGCGCACCCGTTACATTGGTCATATTAAAATTAATCTGCTCGTTAATTTCATCAACATTGTCATCTATAATGGTAACCCATACCTGCACGGTATCAATACCACCAGCCGGCACATTAATAGTAGTATCGTTCCAGGTAAAATCTGCACCCAGGGTAGCGCTGCCGGCAGCAAGTGAAATCTGTGCGCTTACGGCACCGTGGGCATTGTTAATTACAATTTTCACCGGTACAGTGCCTGCATCTTCTACATAACCAAAACCGGCACCAAGGAAAGATACCTGTACCTGGTCAGTGTCCATAACAGTCAATCGGTAAATAGAGTCTGCGCCCTTTTGCAGGTTAGCTGATAGTGAGTAGAAAGTCAAAGCTATATCTTCAGGGTTTTCCACCAGCATATCGTCAAACACGGTAATATCTACTGTATCGCGGCTTATGCCGGGGCCAAAGTTTTCAGCCACACTGGTGTACTGAAAGTCAGTAACATAAGTTGCGGTAGAATTAGCATTGTCACGGTCCACTACAAAGGTTACGTTTTGACCTGTTGGGTTGTTTACTTCAAGAATAACCCTTACAACTGTGTTCGACTCTATAATAGTATCGGTAGCGTCAACAAAGTAAACAGAAGCCTTTACCACGGGGGCAGGTGTGCCGCATGGCGCCGTGTTATGAAAACCTAATGAATCAAACAGATCAATATGGTGTGCATCCCAGGTAGTAGCCGCTGTAGCCCAATTGTTATCGGCTTCATAAGTATAGTAATTGCGTATTAAGGTGTAATTAGTAGTAGTACCGGTATCTACAGTCCATCCGTTATTGCCGGGGTCCACCCCTATCTGGCCAATAACATCTATGGTATCGTTAAGGTGCAACAGGGCTAAGGCATCATTACCATTAAAGTTAAGGAAGCCCGTAAGCGTATCAGCTTTTAACTTCAAAATGCTATCGCTTTGGTTACCTACCATTACATAAACATCTTTTGAAGCAAGTGTGCCGCTTAACTGAAACACCGCTGTAGTAGTGCCACCATTAAGTGATTTAAACACGCGGTAGTCAGCAAGGTTTATCGCAGCATTGGTAGGGTTGTAAATTTCAATAGCCTTATTGCTTGCCGAGCCTTCAACATATTCGCTAAAGAATAGATCAGAGCAATCGCCTGAAGGCAGCGCGTCGTTATTCTGAATAGTCAGTGTAAAGGTAGAGTCAGTTAGAGTTGCACCATTGGTTGGGCTCTCCAGTTTAAAGTTAGCCACTTCATCAAACTCATAAATGTTATCATTCACTACTGCAACAGGCACTAATATGTCAGCCCCGTTGTTAGCCGGCCAGGTAATGGTTGTGTCATTAAACAGGTAATCAACACCCGGGGTAGCGGTACTTCCTGCAGCAACCTTTTTAACAGTAACGCTGGTAGGGTTAACGCTGGGGTTATTCAGGTGCGCCACAATATTTACAGTTCCTATATTCTCAAACTGGCTAAGTGATGGCGGGTAGATATACACCTGCAGCGCATCGTTATCTATAATAGTCAGCGTATTCATATCATTAGTGCCCGTTGTACCGCCATTGGTAACGTTAGTCAACATAAACTGCACGGTCTCGTTTCCTTCAACAATGGCATCGTTATTAATAGTAACGGTCAGGTTCTGTGCAGCAGAAGAGTTAGCCGGGAAGGTGATAGTTGTTGGCGCAAAGGTAAAGTCAACACCATTGGTGGCCGTGCCGCCCATAATCATAACATCTACCGAAGTAGCGTTGGCATTAGGGTTGGCAATGTTTACCGCCAGGTTAATTGTTGCTGTACCTTCATTAACTGAAGAACTTGTTGCCGCAAACTGAACGGTAGGCACTGCAAAATCGTTATCAGTAATAGTTAAAGTAAACAGGCTATCAATGCCGGGGCTGCCGCCGTTCGTAGCATTGCGCAGTGCAAACACAATGTTCTCGGTACCTTCGGTTAAGGCATCATCGGTAATAGTAAGGTTAAAGGCTAAAGAATCTACACCAAAGGGAGTAAAGGTTAAGGTTTGCGTCGTGTAGTTGTTTATATCCTGCGCATTACCGGTACCTGATTTAAGCACAACACTTATACTTTGCGATACGGTGAAAACGTTTGAAGCTTTTACATACCCGGCAACTATAGCTCCCGCACTCTCGCTCACCGTTAAGGAGGTTGGCACAAAACGATAAGAAGCAGAAGGCGCTCCGCAAAAATACTGGTTGGTGTTTACAGCGTTGTAGGTATTAGCCAGCGCATTTTGCCAGGTAAACTGTCCGTAAGTAGTACCCACACCACCTAGCTGCAGCGAAGCCTGAAAAGGGGTTGAGGAACTTTCAGTAACACCAATATCAGTTGAAGTTAATCCGTTAGCACGGCCATTGGTAGCCGTAAAGCTGCCTTCGTAAGAAAGGAACTGCAAAATAGTATCGGCATTGTTTACACCGCAACCGGTAGCCTGTGGTGCATACAATAATACTATGCCATCTGGGGCTCCGTTTTGCACTTCATCCTGGGCAAGGCCTGTCCAAACCATGCCGTAACCGCAACTGATGTTTGGTATAGTTCCGCTTAAAGTATCGGTGTTGTATAACTGTCCGTTAACACCGTTATATAACAATACTTCGAAACATGCAAGGTTAGTACCGGCAGGGCCTGCAATTTCATATCCTTCTAACGAATCAGTGCCGCTGTTATCATAATGAATCTCGTTTATCCAAACGTTTGGTATAACTACCGGAGGCGTGGCAGCATTTACGGTAATAGTACCCTTCATACCCGAACCGGCATGGTTAGAGCATACATAATAGTGCACCCCTACTGATAAACCGGTAACCAATGCATTGCTGGCTCCAAAAGCTACAGAAAAACCTCCACCAAGCGGTGTTGTTCCATTGGCATTATAGGTTGTTTGGCTTACCTCAACAGCATTGTGAGAGGCCTGTAAAGTAAAACTAACAGTATCGCCCTGGGTAATGGTAATATTGGCAGGCGAAAAGGTAAAGCCGGAATTAGTTACAGTTGTAATTGCGGCAAAAGTGCCTGGCATGCTAACTATACTAATTAGCAATAAGAGCAGAATTTTTTTCATGGTAAACTGAGTTTGGGACGCCAAATGTCGGAAATTAAAGCCAAACCGCCCCTTTGCGGATTACGTAACTATAAACAATCGTTCATAAAAACAACTGGTACAGCCTTTGCAGGTTTTTGTTTTTACGTATTATAGCATTGAATATAACAGGTGATGGATAGCGAAAAAACGCTTTGGAATTACGAATTTGAAAGGGAAAAAGACATTAAACCCGGGGTTCTCCTTTTATCCGAGCCTTTTATGTTTGATGAAAACTTCCGCCGCACGGTTGTTTTGGTGTGCGAGCATACCGAAGAAAACGGCACCGTTGGCATCATAGTTAACAAACCCATCGACCTCCGCTTACAAGAAGTAGTGGAGGATTTTCCTTCTTTTCAGGGTAAGCTGTTTTTGGGTGGCCCGGTAGGCACTGATACTTTGCAGTTTATCCATACCCTTGGCGAAAAAATTGAAGGAAGTATTAAGCTTACTGATAAGTTGTATTGGGGCGGCAATTTTGAGCAGTTAAAATCGCTGATAGCAAACGGACAGGTTGCCCCTTACGAAGTAAACTTTTACCTGGGTTATTCCGGCTGGTCGCCAACACAACTGGAAACCGAACTGAAAGACAACTCCTGGATTATTGCGCAGGCCAATCAAAAACACATTTTCCATTCAGACTACAGTAAACTTTGGAAACATGTAATGAAGGAGATGGGCGGCGTTTATAACACTATGGCCGGTTATCCTGAAAACCCAATGCTCAACTAATAACCAGCGCTAAATGGGCTTCTTCCCTACCTTTCGTAAAACACTTGTTTCTTTTTTACTGCTGCTATCCTCTCAACTGTTTTCACAACAGTTGTCTGATTCCAGCAATATAACCTTGCTAACCGTTTGGCCCGGCAACGAGATCTATTCATACTTCGGCCATACCGGCATACGTGTTACTGATTACAAGCAGGGATTTGATGTGGTGTTCAATTATGGCACATTCGATTTCGATCAGCCCGGCTTTGTAGCCAACTTCCTGCGGGGCAAAATGCGCTACATGCTTTCGGTAGATGATTTTTCTATGTTCAGGGAACAATATGTTTATGAAAAAAGGCGGGTAGAAGAACAGCAATTGCGCTTAACCCCCGATGATAAACAAGCTATCTTTTATTTTTTAGCCACCAACGCTGCCCCCGAAAACCGCGAATATTACTACGACTTTTTCTGGGATAATTGCGCCACCCGCCCGCGCGATGTTTTCTTTAAAACATTAGGCACCCGTATTAAAATTGACTCGTCCGTTTTCAACGCAAACCAAACCATGCGGCAAACCCTTAAGCCGTATGTACAAAAAGATCATTGGCTCGATTTCGGCTTTGATTTAATACTGGGTATGCCATGCGAAATTAAAGCAGGGGCAATGGCGCAGACCTACTTGCCCGATAAACTGGCGCTGATGTTTGACCATACTACTGTGGATGGACAGCCATTTGTTACCGGCCGAAACGTAATATTGGATATACCACCCGATAACGCTCCTGACCAACGTATTAGTCCCATAGCGGTTACCTTCTTTGTTTTGGTAATAGGCATAGCGCTCACTTTTATTGAGCGAATGAAGAACATCCACTTTTGGTGGTTCGATTTTGTCGTCTTCTTCTTTTCGGGTTTTATGGGTGTGTTCTTCCTTTGCATGTGGCTGTTTACTTCGCACTACTCTGTTCCCGAAAACTTGAACATGTTGTGGCTGTTGCCAACACACCTGGTTGTGGCTTTCTTTTTATTGCGCAAGCAAAAGCAGGGCTGGCTCATCTATTACTTTGCAGCTACGCTTGTTATTCTGCTATTGCTACTTATTGGTTGGAAATGGAACCCGCAACCTTACAATCTGGCTGTGCTACCGCTTATACTGTTATTAACCAACCGTGCCATGCGTATTGCTTTACGGGTTAAACAACAGCAGCTTACCCAATGAAAGAAAATCATATTATAGTAAGTAAAACGGCGCGCTTTTACACCCAAGGCAACCTTAATGATAATACGCGTTATATATGGCTGGTAGTGCACGGCTTTGGCCAAACTGCCGAAAGCTTTTTAAAAAACTTTGAACCATTAGCCGGCGAGGAGCATTTTTTCATTGCTCCTGAAGCCCTTAACAGGTTCTATTTAAAAGGCGCAGCCGGCGAAGTTGGCGCCACCTGGATGACCAAAGCCGACCGCCTTAACGAGATTAAAGACTACATCAATTACCTGGACGACATTTACGACCTGTTTGAATTCGAAAAGCATCCTGATGCAAAGGTTATTGCCTTGGGTTTTTCACAAGGGGCCTCCACCATCACCCGTTGGATGAACGCCACGCAAAAGCATGTGGACCACCTGATAGCATATGCCGGTGAGGTTGGCCCGGAACTCATCCCTCTCTCTCACAATTCAGGTTTAAGGCACAGTAAAAACCATTTGCTTTACGGCAACAAGGATGAATACTTTCCGGTGGAGTTAATGCGGCAGGCCGTGGAGCAATGGAAAGAGTTAAACCTTAACGTGATTGAGTTTGAAGGCGGCCATGTTATTAAGCCTGAACTATTAAGGCAGTTACTGGCAGGCTTTTAAGAACATCAATTCCGCCTGCAAATACGGACGAACTCGCAGTTGATACAGCGCTCTACATGCTCTGTCTTACTAAATGGCACTGCCGGGTTAATTAGGTCGCCTAAAACTTTGCGCAACGTTTCTTCAAACTGCAACAGCAGTTCTTTACCCAAAGCATCGCTGCTACCAATCTTTAGGGTATCAAAGCCTTTTGCTGAATCGCGCAGCCAATAAATGCCCGAACGGATTTGCAAATCAGTTTCACCTGCATTACTTCTCCAGTAAAGCCATGCGTAACAAAGCAACTGCATAGCTTTCGCAAACTTAGGGTCGCTTGCCAGTGCTAAAACATCCTCTGATTCTATCTTGCTTCCAACAGCAGAGCCCGTTTTATAATCTGCTACATGAATAACGTCGCCAACGCGCTCAACCCGGTCCACTTTACCCTTTATCTTTAAAGCAACTCCGTTTACATCCACCGTTTGTGCCATTTCATTTTCCAGCATATCAATCAGCATCTCCATGCCACTGTCGTCCAGTACCTGCAGGTTTTTCTTCTCCTGTTTAAAGAACTCTTCAACCAGTTTGGCACATACACGATAAAGCAGGTAGTTTTTGCCCCGCCTCAGGCTTTCATCATCAAAACGGTCTTTAAAAAAATCACGAAGCAGTTCATCAATACGCTTTTTATTTTTTGATGCCTCTTCAATAAACGGGAGGGTTAAGGTCTTGCCCTTTACATCGGCATAAATATTCTCCAACACATGGTGCACAGCAGAGCCTAAGGTAGAAGCCTCCATGCTTTCCTCAATATCATCCTGCTCGCGAAGTCGGGCCACATACTTAAAATAGTATTGCAGCGAACAATTGATGAACGTATTAATGGCAGAAGGTGAAATGCCATAATCTGCCAGGTTAGCCACTATAGGCTGTAGCAACTCAGGCGTTTTTTCTATCGTAATTACATCATCAGCCAGGGAAGCAGGCGGATCAACCGAGTAAACGTATTCCGTAATAGTTACGTTGTTATTCTTCTCTTTCCATTCATGCTGCAGCTGCAGTATAAATCGGCTCTTTT
>CAZUHU010000140.1:0-10031 GCA_964620645.1 uncultured Chitinophaga sp. | reverse complement strand
CCGGAACAATGTAGAGGATAAAGGATATATTCAATTGGGTAAAAACCCTTATATAGATATAGATATTAATGCATCAAAACTTGGCTTAAACTTCCTTAACTACAAATTCTTTGAGCGTTATGTTAGGAATGTAAAAGGCTATGCCATCATACGTAACGGTAAACTATCGGGGCCTACCAGCAAACCTATTTTAACCGGCGAAGTGGAATTGGTGAATGATACGGTAACGGTGTCATTTTTGAATACTACTTACACCCTGCGTAACCAGCACGTTAAGCTGGATGAATACGGCTTTAACTTTGGTGACAGGCTGGAAGCCTATGATGCGCGGGGCAAATTGCTTATTGGTAGTGGCCGCATACGCCACCAGAGTTTTAAAAAGTTTGCTTTGGATTGTGCGGTATCTACTGACAACGGGCAGTTTATGAATACAACAGCCAAGGAGAGTCCTTTCTTCTACGGCGTGGCGTATGGCAGAGGCATTGTCAAATTTTCGGGGCCAATAGGCAGCCCTGTTATCAGCGCATCCGCCACTACCTTGCCCGGTACTTATTGCAAAATGCCCATAACCTCTACCTACGAAACTAACCGCTATACCTTTTATAAATTTGTTACGCCCGGTAAGGATACCGTTAAAACCTTTATACCTTTAAAACTCAACGGGGTTGATTTTAGCCTTACCGTTTTCGTTACACCCGATGCCCGGCTCGATATTATACTCGACCCTGTATCAGGCGATATACTTACCTGTTACGGTACAGCTAATCCTTTACAAATACATATCCCTAAGGTGGGTAACATGACCATACGGGGTGAATATGTACTTGACCGGGGCGAGTATCTGTTTACGCTGCAAAACATTGTTAATAAGCGCTTCGAGATTACAAAAGGCAGCACTGTAAACTTTGCCGGCGATGCTTATAAGGCCGCGCTTAACGTAACAGCTTCCTACCAGGTAAAAAGCACGGTGTCCGATTTAATTCAGGAGTATATTGACCCCAGCGGTAGTGGCTCACTGCCTGCAACCGCCCGCAGCCGGGTTAACGTAAAACTGCTGATGAACCTAACCGGCATTTTGGAAAAGCCCAATATTGCATTTGAGGTGCAGGTGCCGGATGTTGACCCCACCCTACGCAGCTATGTTGACCAAAAACTGGCCTGGCTGAAAACCAATGATGCCGAAATGAATAAGCAGGCCTTCGGGCTATTGGTGATGAACCGTTTTCTGCCATTAAGCAGTACCACGGGTAGTGTGTTGGCACAAGGCAACTCCTATGGTGGCACTGCTGCCAATACGGTTAGCGAATTCCTCTCCTCGCAATTATCAAACTACTTAAGCGGTTTGCTGGAACTGGGCGGCGTTAAAAACCTGGATGTAAATATCAACTACCGTCAGTATGACCAGCTAAGCAGCCTTGGCGTAATAGGACCTTCCGGCAGTCAGTCATCAGCTGAGGTGCGTAGGGAATTGCAATTGGCCTTGCAACAGCGTCTTTTAAACGACCGCCTAACTATCAGTGCGGGCGGTAACCTGGATTTTGGCAACTCTACGGCGGTATCTTCCACCGGTCAGGAAACAAAGGCGGTTATACCAACCGGCGATTTCCAGATTGAGTATGCCCTTACACCGGATGGCCGATGGAAGGCGAAAGCCTTTAACCGTACGAACTACGATTATTACAACTCGCGCAACTACAACCGCACCGGTATCGGCCTGTCTTACAGCAAGGAGTTTGATAAACCATCTGAACTGTTTCAAAAGCGGAAACAGAAGAAGAAGGATAAGCAGGCTGAAAGGAATACTCCGCCTGCTAAAACGGAAGAGAAGCAGCCTGCTGTTGCTCCTGACGACAAGCAAACACAACCTGCAAAGTAGCAAAGCGGCCCCGGCATTTTTAAATGTTCGGCGTTCTAAGTATGTTTACGCCTGTAACTTATATTTATAATTATTTTAATTTTTAATTAGTTTTTAAAATGGAAAAAGTATTATCTGCCATTCAACCCACCAGCGAAATGCATTTAGGCAACTATTTTGGTGCGGTAAAGAATTGGGTAGACCTTCAGGAGCGTTATGATTGTTTTTTCGGGGTGGTTGACTATCATGCTATGACCATGCCTTATGAACCCAAACAATTGTATGCAAATACCTGGCAGATGTGCATTGACCTTGTTGCCTGCGGGGTAGATCCTTCCAAGTGCAAATTCTTTATACAAAGCTTAGTGCCCGAACATGCTGAATTGAGTTGGATACTGAGCTGCTTTACCAGTTATGGCGAGTTGGGCCGCATGACGCAGTTCAAGGATAAGTCAGAAAGTGAAAAAGTGCAGGAAGAAGGCGCTATTGTAAGTGCCGGCTTATATACCTATCCTATTTTGCAGGCGGCTGATATCCTTATTTACCGCGCCAAATATGTGCCGGTGGGTAAAGATCAGGAGCAGCACCTGGAGCTATCTCGCAACATTGTTGCCCGTTTCAATACAAAGCACGGCGAGTTTTTCCCGGAGCCACAAGCCCTGTTTACGCAAACCCCTAAGTTGCTTTCCTTAGCTGATCCTGAAAAGAAGATGAGCAAGAGTTTGGGAGATAAACACGTAGTTCGCCTTTTTGAAGAAGCCGACAGCGTGCGTAAGAAGGTGAAGAGCGCGGTTACCGATACCGGTAATACCCCTAAAGGCGAAATGAGCCCCGGTGTGGCCAACCTGTTTGAGTTGCTGAAAGCCTGCAATAAAATGGATGACTACAACAACCTGATGAATGATTATACGGCAGGGGGCTTACGCTATGTATCGTTAAAGGAAAAAGTAGGCGATGCCCTTGTTGAGCTAACATCGGGATTTATTGAGCGCAGAAAGGCATTAATGGCTGACCGTAAAAATGTGGAAGACCAGATTTACGCATCCAGCGAAAGGGCCCGCGCCGTAGCTAAAGAAAACATACGCCTGGTAAGGGAACTTACAGGTTTACCTTACAGAAGGGATTAACCAAATAAGGCGGGCAATACCCGCCTTATTTATTTGCTTTAATCATGCGCTGCTTACCGCTAAGGTCAATGCGCAGGTCTACATTATGCCAGCCATTTTCTTCAAGCATCGTTTTAACTTCCAGTGCCCGGTCAGCATTAAGTTCAAAGTATAAGGCTCCACCGCTTTTTAACGCAGTTTGGGCTTTGGCGGCAATTACCCGGTAAAAGTGAATAGCGTCTTCCCGGGGCGCAAAAAGCGCCAAATGGGGTTCAAAAAGCAGCACGTTGGCGGCAAGGGTATTCCGCTCATCCTCGGTTATATAGGGCGGGTTACTGACTATTACATCATACTTGTTCTCCTCTAATGTTTCGTTCAGTATATCCAGCAGTTTGAATTGCGCCGATACGTTGTTAAGGCGGGCATTTTCAGTGGCCACTGCAAGCGCGTCCTCGCTAACATCAACAGCTTCCGTAACAGCCTGCGGCAGATGCAAGGCAAGGCTAACGGCTATACAACCGCTGCCGGTTCCAATATCCAAAATGCTTAAGCCGCTTTTGGGTTTGTTATCCTTAACTATCCAGTCTACCAACTCCTCCGTTTCAGGGCGGGGTATTAAAACACTACGGTTAACCTTAAAGGTAAGCCCGTAAAACGGGGCGGTGCCCAAAACCTGCTGCACGGGTTCCTGGGTAATCAGGCGGTCCAAAATGGAGGTCAAATCCTGTAATTGGGGGCCGGTTAATACCCTAAACCGTTCAAAGGCAAGGGTTGGGCCGCTAACGTCTAAAACATGCTCAAAAACCATTCTGGATATGGCATTTGCCTCACGTTGGCCATAAATAGGGTCCAACTTCTCCCGGTAGGTTTTCTGTAATTCCCCTAAAGTCATGGGTCAAAAATAAACAAGTATCAATGCTAAAAACTCAAAGTGTAGTTTGGCTTTTTAGCAAAGTGCTTTGATTTTTCAATTCTCTGCTTTGTTCTTTTAGCAAAAGGTTTTGGCTTTTTAGAAAAGTAATTCACAGTTGTGAAAAAACACTTTGGTTTACTGTAGCTGCACTTTGTTCTTTTGACCACTCTGTTAATCGACACACATCTAGTGAAATATGTTACAACTGAACCTGAAAAGGATATTTAAAGCCCGGGCTATTGAACAGCCGTACAAGTTTTTGGTGCAAAGCGGTTTTGTGCCGTTTACAGCGCATAAATACAAGAACGGAAAGGCCATGCATATACGAGTTGACCACATTGAGAAGCTCTGTATTCTGCTTAATTGTACACCTAACGACCTGTTTGAATGGGTGCCCGATGACCTGTTGGATGACCGCGCCGACCACCCCCTGCAGCAAATACGCAGGCGCGAAAAGAAAATTGAAATCAATAAATTGTTGGGTAAATTAAGCCTGGAAAAGCTGGAAGAAATACAGCAAATGATTGCTGCACAACAATAGCATGTTATGAAAATAGAAAGACCGCAAGCAGGGGAGTACCCCGTTTATTTTGAGGCTTACGTTAACCGGGTTGCCGGCTCAGACCTACTGCCCGAGTTAGAGAAGGGCAAGGAGAGCCTGCTGGATTTCTTCAGTTCTATACCGGCTGATAAGCACAACTACTGGTATGCGGATGGTAAATGGACAATCAAGGAGATATTAAGTCATGTTATTGACGCCGAGCGTATTTTTGTTTACCGTGCGCTGCGCTTTTCGCGTAACGATTTTACAGCATTGCCCGGTTTTGATGAGGATGTATACGTGCCTCAGTCAAATGCAGCAAACCGCAGTATGGAGCATCTTTTAAAGGAGTATGCAGCAGTTAGGGAGGCAACCATTGCATTTTTCGAAAGCCTGACGGAAGAAATGAGTTTACGACAGGGTAATTCCAATGGTAAAGCAGTTTCAGTAAGAGCCTTCGGTTATATGATTCAGGGGCATCAGCAGCACCACATCGAGGTTATAGGCAAAAGATACCTTGAGCAATGAGCTACCTCCTGGACTTTGTAAGATCTTTTGATGAGGCGGAGTTAAAGCAATTCCGCAGCCTGGATCTGGTAGGGAAGGAGGAACTGTTGCGCGACGAGTATGCCGGAAGTTTCAGAAACAAAAAATTCAGCGAAGCCGGGCTGCCGGAAAAATTTAGGCTTACACAAACACATTTTGACAAAATTAATTCCATAATCCTCGATAAAACTATACAACGCTTTTATGGTGAGGATTACAATAAGGCGTTTAGCAGCATTTTAGCAAAGGGGCTAACTGACCTCATGCTGCATGAGCAAAAGATTATCGAACGCCGTGTTCTGAAGTTAGATGAGGGCGCCAAGGCGGTGTTTTACAAAGCTGCATTTGAGAACCTGCGGAGTATGTTCCATCCCAGGTATAACTCCAAATTGACGCATGAATACGGGCAAAAGTATTTGCGTGCCCTTGGCGCAGCAAAAAAGCTAAGTGATGAAAGCTATGTTGCAATGCTCTCACTTTATGGCGATATTATCTCTGAAAAATTTGCCGGCAACGAGACGGCGTTTTTCCCGAAAGCTTTGGCGGTTTTGAAGGAATGGGAACAACGCATACTTTCAGCTAACGACCCCGGTGCAAATTTCTACTACTATTTTGTTTCCGCTACCTGTTATAAGCATCTGGCTGAGGGGCCCGAAGATATTTTACCCAATTACCATCTTGCACTTAAGGCGCTTGAGCACAATCCCGCTTCGGTTGAATCAAAATTTAAGGGAATTACCCTCTGCGAGATAGGATTCGGTAACATCGAAGCGAACAATTTTAAAGAGGCTCAGCAGTTTTATGAACAGGGCCTTAACGGTTTCCCTGACACCGTTGGCAAAAGTCATTACCACGGAGGAAATTACTTTACCATTTGCCTGATTAACCGCGATTACGAAAAAGCGCAAATGGCTTTTGAAAAATACCTTTTGCCCAAGATTCGGCCAGGGACTAACCGCTCAGTATTGTTTGATATGTATATGCTGGGATGCCTGTTGAACCTGCATCTCAAAAATTACGACAAGGCATTTGAGTTCCTTAGCGAATTGCAGAAGTATCGTAAAAATGAGATAACGCACTTCGGTTTGGCTATGATGCGTTTGTACGAGTGCGTTTATTTCTACCGCACTAAAGATTTTTCTGTTGCGGCCGCGCTGGTTAAAAAGAACCTGAAGTTTTTGAATAAGGAAGTAGGAGGCAACCCCGGTTTCGAATACTACCTGCGCTACATAGATTCAATAGGGAAAATTATAAAACTTAAAGAGGGAACACTTCGTTCTCCGGAAAAGCTCCAGCAGCAAATTGCCTCTCTACAGAAAGGGATATTCACTGTTTTTAATCTGCTTTTAGAAGATGCCAGGTAGCAGCTGCTCCTACACACCTCCAATTTTCCCTTTTCGCCAACATTCTTACTGAATCCGCACATCGCCGTTAGGTAGGCTTTCCTTTGTTTCTCAAACATTATTAACCAAATCATTTAGCAATGAGAAACAAAATTTACATGGCGTTTGTTGCAGCGTTATTCTATATGCTGCCCGCCGTTACTGCTAACGCCCAATGGGCAAACACAGGCACCGGCCCTTTTAATACTCCCGAAATAATTAAGGCGGGAGATTCCGTTCGTTTGTATGGCCTTATTAATAACTTTTCCAGTGCTGATAACGGCGATACATGGATAAAAGATTCCATACATGGCATGGGTGTTTACCCCAACCTGGTGTCTGTAGAAAAATGCGGCAATAAGTACTTTGGCGGAGACCCTTATGGCCATTTGTATGAGTCCAACGATGGACTGTTTTGGACGCAGAATTATTACCTGGGTTATGCGGCCTCTATGCCTTACATTTTTACAGAGGGGAATAATATTTATGTGGCTGTAGATGGGGTAGGAGTGCTGCACTCCAATGATGCCGGTGTAAACTGGATGATGGGTGATACCGGGCTTACCGCGGCAGGTAACAACATCAGCCAGATTGTAAAAGTGGGGAACGACCTCTTTATTTCTACGCTTGACGGCGTGTTTAAGTCCTCAGACGATGGGGTGCATTGGGTGCAAAAAAACACAGGACTTGCCGCCTCTATGCAGTGTAATGGTATTGCCTATTCACAGGGCGCACTGCTAACCTCCGGTTATGGTTTCGGGGTTTATCGTTCTACCGATATGGGTGAAAGCTGGACCCAGGTTACCAATGGTTTTGGTGGTTATTTGTTTGTTGGCGGATTTTATACCAGCGGAAACTTTATGGTGGTAGGAGGGTCAAACTGCAAGGCGCATTACTCTACTGATGGCGGACTAAACTGGACGCTTATTGCAACCGGCGCAGGGTACGGTTTTTCGGTGTTTAATGATTTTTTGATTGACAATGGATACCTATTTGCTGCCACCAGTGCCTATTGTTTGAAAGTTTCCCTGGCAGATCTCGGCGTATCTACCGGCATTTCGCAAAACGAGTCTGTAGTGCCATCCATAGCTCTTTATCCAAACCCGGCCAATGGTAGCTTAAGTTTTAGAGTAGATGAAATGCAAGCGGACCAGCAACAGCAACTTGCTGTATATGATGTAAGTGGCAATCTAGTGTTAGAGCAAGGCGGCCCATCCGGTAAGATAGATGTTGCTGATTTAACCAGCGGTTTCTATATACTATCGTTAACGGCTAATGGTAAAACAGTACAGCAAAAATTTGCGGTTCAGCATTAATTCTTCATGAAGCAATAAGGTTTGTTTTCTATTGCTAAAACGGAAGCTTGCGCAAGCGGCTTCCGTTTTTTTATCAAAACAAACTGAGTTGAGGGCCCCGGTTCATTTCCGCCAATACCTGCTTTTTTCGCTCCTCAAACAGGCTGTAATCTGTGTCTGGCCATTCGCGGCCCGCTAAAAATTTGTTACGCGCCAGCTTAATCTGGGCATTAATAAGGGTAGAGAAGTTGCCTTCTCCCTTCATACGCCTACCCCATTCAGTATCGTTCAATTTACCACCGTGCATGCTCTTAATTTGGTTGAGTACTTTATTGGCTCTGTCCGGAAAATTTTTGGTCACCCAATCCTCAAACAACTTACCGTTATGTCCGTTCAGCCGCACAACTATGTAGCTTACACTTAAAGCTCCTTTTTCGGCCACAGCTTTGGTAAGGTCAAATATCTCTTCATCATTAAGGGCCGGCACAATGGGCGCCATATTTACGTTTACCGGTATGCCGGCTGCTGTTAGCTTAGCTATGGTGCGTAAAACACTATTCGCGGCTGAAGTCCGCGGTTCCATTATGCGTTTCAGGTTCTCATCCAGCGTAGTAAGGCTAAGGGTTACACCAACCAGCTTTAGTCGAGCAAGTTCTCTAAGGATATCTATATCCCTCTCAATAAGGCTGTTTTTGGTGATTATACCTACCGGATGTTGAAGATCCAGAAGCACCTCCAAACAGGCTCTCGTAATGCTTAATTTGCGCTCTGCGGGTTGATAGCAATCCGTATTACCAGAGAGCATGACGTCAGATACCTGCCAGCTTTTGCTCAATAGTTTCTCTCGCAACAAGCGGGGAGCATCTTTTTTAACCAAAATGTTCTGTTCAAATTCAGCCCCTGCGCTATAGCCCCAATATTCGTGCGTGTTACGCGCATAACAGTAAATGCACCCATGCTCACAACCCTGGTAGGGGTTCATGCTCCATTCAAGGCCTATATCGGGGCTATCTACCTTGTTAAGTATAGTTTTAGGGAAAACATCTATGTATTTGGTTTTCGGGTTTTTAAGTAATTCCTCCTCACGCTCTTCTTCGGTAGGTAAATCTTCCAGGTACTTTACCTGGTGATGCTTTAAAAACTTATTGGCAGGGTTTAGCTGCGACCCCCTGCCCTTAACGTATGGTTCCATATAATCGCTCCTTAGTCAAAGATAAAATAATTAGTTTAAGCTAAGATAATTAGCATGTCGGTGTATTGTTAATATGCTCTGACTATTCTCAGCATCCTTCGCGGGGCTATTTTCTATCTTGCGGCTGCTTAGTTTGAGCAAACAACTTTAAACCCGTAAAATGAAAAACTTAAAATGGATTCTGCCGCTGGTTGCTCTTGCGGTTTTTTTAGGCGGTTGCCCCTATGGCAGCGATGTGCCTATTGACCAACCTTCCGGCAAGGTTAACGAGCAGGTGCTTGGTAAATGGGAGGCTAAAAGCTCTTCTGATGAAACCTACAACATCACTAAAAAGGATGCTAACACGTACAAGATTGAGAAAAAGGGTTCCTCTTCCTCAACCCCTACGGTATATTATGCTTTTGCCAGCACTGTTGGCACTGATACCTACCTGAACCTTTATGAGGAGAGTGCTGACCCAAAAGTGTATTACCTGTATAAGTTAACGCTTAACAGCAGCGCTACTAAAATTACCCTTAGTGAGGTTACCGAAAACATTGATGAGAAGTTTAAGACTTCAGCAGAGTTAAAGGCCTTTATCGAAAAGTACAAGGGCCTGAGTTTCTTCTTCTCGAAAGATGAAACGGTACTTATAAAAGCTGACTAGATAAAATAAAAGTGCCGCATACAATGCGGCACTTTCCTATTGTTAGTGTGTGGGTAAGCTTTTCTAGTCTTCCTCGTCATAATCCTCACCGTAGTGTCCGGTATCATCCTGGAAGTCGTCAATTTTAAAGTCCTGGCGGCGTTTAAACTCTTCCTGCTTTAGCTTAATCATATTAAGCCTGTCTAACCTGAATGAGCGGTAATCGTTACGCAGGTGGCACCAGGCCACTAAATGCCGTTTCCGATCCTTATAAACTATGGCCATAGGCTCAATAACCCTAATTGATATGCCTTTCTCACGGCTATCGTATTCAATAGCGGCAACTTTGCAGTTATCAATGGCGTTGTTAATTGTGCTCAGCAGGTTTGGGGAGTAGTGCATTTGCTTGCGCTGACTGGCACTCCGGGAGTAATTTTCGGTCATAGGGCGAAAGGGGTTATCAGGTATTTTGGGTTGACGAATATATAATTTCGATATCTTCTATGCCAAATAATCTTTAATAAATTTTTGGCGAAGTTTCCGCGAAATGCCCGCCTGTCAACGACTTAAGAAACT
>CAZUHU010000139.1:0-10033 GCA_964620645.1 uncultured Chitinophaga sp. | reverse complement strand
AAAAATAAATAGCTAAAATAATTAGCACAACAAACTAAAATATTTAGATTTACATCGTAAAACTTTTACAAACCACATTTAACCATGAACAAAATGAGCGACGAAAGGAAAGAAAAACTCAAAGCGCTTCAACTAACCGTTGAAAAATTAGACAAGGCTTACGGCAAGGGCTCCGTAATGAAATTGGGAGACTCCAAGGTAATGGCCATAGAGGCTATATCCGTAGGCTCAATCGGCCTGGACGTTGCCCTGGGTATAGGTGGCCTGCCTAAAGGAAGGATTGTAGAAATTTACGGGCCGGAATCTTCCGGTAAAACTACCCTGGCCATACAGGCTATTGCCAATTGCCAGAAAAATGGTGGTATTGCTGCCTTTATAGATGCAGAACATGCTTTTGATAAAATATATGCCGAAAAACTGGGGGTAGATGTAAATAACCTGCTCATCTCTCAACCCGATGATGGTGAACAGGCATTAGACATTGCCGAACATTTGATTCGCTCAGGTGCTATTGATATATGTGTGATAGACTCAGTAGCGGCATTGGTACCACGTGGCGAGTTAGAAGGCGAAATGGGCGAAAGCAAAATGGGCCTGCAGGCACGTTTAATGAGCCAGGCACTGCGTAAATTAACCGGCACCATCAGCAAAACAGGTTGCTGCTGCATATTCATCAACCAGTTGCGCGAAAAAATAGGTGTAATGTTCGGTAACCCCGAAACTACCACCGGTGGTAATGCACTTAAGTTCTATGCCTCTATCCGTTTAGATATACGCCGCATAGGCCAGATTAAAGACGGCGACAATATTGTAGGTAACCGCACCCGCGTTAAAGTGGTTAAAAACAAAGTGGCTCCTCCGTTTAAAATGACTGAGTTCGACATTATGTATGGCCAAGGTGTTTCTAAAACAGGTGAAATCATCGATATAGGTACTGAGCTTGGTATACTGCAGAAAAGCGGTTCATGGTACAGCTACGACGGTACTAAACTTGGACAGGGCCGCGATGGTGTGAAGCAAATACTGGAAGATAATCCGGAAATGGCTGCTGAACTTGAAGTGAAAATTAAAGCGAAATACGCTACCATGGTTGAACCTGTTAAACAGGAAGCTGCCGAAGAAGAAGAATAGATTGCTGCATACTGTTGGATGTATAAGGCATATATAGAAAGGGCGATGTGATATCGCCCTTTTGCTTTTTAGTTCGTCTTGTAAGCATCTCCCCCTTACGTATTATTCCGCAACTGTCAACTATTTGTCTTTAATGGCATTATCTTTATGTAATGAAACAACTATACGCTTTACTTTTTGTTGCATTAAGCTTTGCAGCAAATGCGCAGCAGGAGTTTACCCTAACCATGAATTACCAGGACAGCACAAGAAGTTTTATTGTGCACCTGCCACCGCAGTATACCGCCGGCAGCAGTTTGCCTTTAGTATTCAACCTGCATGGTTATGGCTCTAATGCCTCGCAGGAAATTTTCTATACCCGTATGGATTTAACCGCCAACACCAATGGCTTTATCTGCGTATTCCCCGATGGTTTAGGCAACTCCTGGAACTCAGGCTTTGGTGGCACCGGCCCCTACCACAGTGGTGTAGACGATGTAGGCTTTGTTTCTAAAATGATTGATACAGTTTACCAATTATATGGCTGCGATTTAACGCGCGTTTATGCCTGTGGTATGAGTAACGGTGGTTACCAAAGCTATAGGCTAGCCTGCGAATTGGAAAATCGCATTGCCGCTATCGCCTCAGTAACCGGCACCCTAACTGATAGCACAGCTTTTTATTGTGCACTTGCCCGCCGGGTTCCTATTCTTGAAATACACGGCACTGCCGATCCCTTAGTACCTTACAATGGCTCACCGGGCTCATACGCTGTGGAGGACCTCATTAACTTTTGGCTGAATAAAAACCAATGTATAATTGAAAGTGATACTACTAACATTCCTGACATTAATGTAAATGATAGCTCAACGGTACAACGCATACGGTACTCCAACTGCGGCAGCGGTGTACGGGTATGGTTCGATAAAGTTACCGGCGGTGGCCACTCCTGGCCGGGCGCAAGCATTCCATTTATTTATGGCCCTACTAACCAGGATCTTAACGCCTCGCAGGAGATATGGAACTTTTTTAAAGGCTTTACACTTAACGGACCTGTGGGTATAGATGAACCAACCGTAAGCAAAGTGGAATGGAGTGTTTATCCGAATCCGCTTGCTGAATCGCTTAATATTAACGCTACAAACCTTACCGAAGTAACGCAAGTTGATTTACTGGATGTAACCGGCCGCAGCTTGCAATCAGGCAACATACACAACGGACAAGCCATGCTAAATATGGCTGCTCTTCCTGCAGGCATTTATTTTGTCCGCTTAAGTTCAGCCAACTTCAGCCAGGTAAAAAAAGTAGTAAAGGAATAATCAGGCCTTTTTCTTCAGCCCTATTTCAATAAGGCGTTCGTCCAGGTATTCTCCTGCAGATATCGGCTCATAGGCCTGTGGGTGCTTTTCATCTACACAACTTGGCAAACAATCCAGGCGCATCTCGCTGCGCGGGTGTGTAAAGAAAGGTATAGAATAACGGGAGGTATGCCACTTCTCGCGCGGTGGGTTAACTACACGGTGCGTGGTAGACTTTAGTTTGTTATTGGTTAAACGCTGCAGCATATCGCCCACGTTTATTACTAAGCAACCTTCAGGTGCTGTAATGTCCAGCCACTCCTTGTTTCTGTTCAACAACTGCAAGCCTTCGGCGCTGGCGCCGACCAATAAAGTTATCAGGTTTATATCCTCGTGCTGTTCAGCACGCACAGCGCTCTTCGGTTCGCTGGTAATAGGCGGGTAATGTATAGCACGCAAAATAGAGTTGCCGTTGTGGATGTGCTTGTCAAAATAAAACTCACCAATGCCTAAATGTATAGCTATGGCACGTAGCAACTCACGGGCGCTGTTTTCAAACGCTTTAAAAAGCTTTACGCTAAGCACATTAAACTGCGGCACTTCTTCCACTTCTAAATTATCGGGGTAATCAGCCTTGCTTAAGGTTTCCCCTTCTACTATCTGGCCCATCTGCCAAAACTCTTTCAGGTCCGGCGCATCGTACCCCTTGGCTGTTTCTTTACCAAAGGAAGTATACCCCCTTTGCCCGGCCAGTTCGGGCTTTTCATACTTACCGCGTTTTACTTCGGTAGGTAAGGCAAAAAACTGCTGTATGGCGCTATAATAGTCATCAATCAACTGCTGAGGCACACCGTGGTTGCGTACAGAAACGAAACCTATTTCCTCAAAAGCCTTTCCCAATTCGTGAACAAACTTTTGCTTCTTTTCTCCACCTGCCAAAAACTCGCTAAGGTCAACAATAGGAATACTATGCGTGCTCATTTTGTTACGTTTAATTTTAGGTGGTAAATTTAGAAAATTACCTCTTACTCGGCATTTTTCAGGAATACAGGCTGGCCTATAGAATCCGCAGAAATCTTTACCAGGTAAATACCTCTTTCGCCTTCGTAAAAAACACTTCCGGCGTTAATGCCGCGGCTCTTCAAAAAACGTTGAGCATCGTTTTCGTCCTTTGCGTAACGTATGTTTCTAGCGGCATAAAAAACCAACTGGGGGTCAAGCTTAGCGTTGTTGGTCCAAAATACAACTTCATCCTTCGCAGCGTTTTTCGAAATAAACTCTCTGCCAACAGTTTTTGCAAAGTGGGTATCTGGTCGGTAATTTATTACATGAAACTGCACTACCATTAAAACCACTGCGGCAACCACGCCCATTTGCATTCTGCGCAGCGGCATAGCTCCGCTCTTCTTTACTTTGTCATACAATATGCCTACCAGCACACTAAAGAACAACGAAGCATACAAGGCTGTAAAATCCTGTACTGAATAATTCAGGAAAAACACATGCATTAAAACAATAGGTGCAACCGATAGCCAGATAAAACGGTAACCATTCTGGCTGAAAACAATTTTCATCTTTCTACGGCTCATTACCAGCCATACAAACAATACCAAGCCTGCATATATCACTATGTAATGCAGAATGTAGTTATACAGCAGTGTTTTTACCAACCACAAATAGCCGAACATAAAGTGCAGTAAGCCATGCTTGGTATCTGCAAAGCTACCGCGCTGTATATAGCGGGCTATCATCTCACTGAAGTAAGCCTCCGGGCCATTTATTTGCGAATACTGGTAAATGATCACCTGTATCATGGCAATAGTAACCATCACCGTACTCCATATCAACACACGGAAGCCTGTCGTTCTGCTGAGGTGCAGTAACGAATACACTAACACGCTAAAAGCGAAAAACAAGCCCAGCCAACTGGTATATATCATCAACGCAAGTGCTGTTACATAAAAGAAGATATACTTGGGCGAATAGAATTTTTCGCGCACTATCATTTTAAGTGCGGTGTAAACGCCTATAATAAACAGGGTGTGCACCGCCATATCGCTCATGTAAACATTGCCCTGAAACCACATAGTTACCGGCATAAACAGGTAAATGGAATAGGCTACAAGTGCCGAACGGTATGGCAGGCTTCGCGCCCGGTTAAAGCTTAACAGGCATACCGTGAAGTACACAAACAAGGCGCTTATAAAATTCAGTAACAGGTTAAACACCTGTAACGGTAATACATCGGGCCGGATGTGCAGCAGCTTAAAAACAAAAAACGGAAAATAGTAGGCAAATGGCGGATGGCTTACATAATAATAGTTCCCCTCCTCGTCAATCATCTTGCCGCTTTGGTTGGCGTAGTTGTTTATGTGCTTATCAGCGGCGTTGTTGTAATTCATTACAGGGTTAAAACCGTAATGTTCAATGCCGTTATCATACCATACCTGCATTACGCGTAATGAAACTGCCGTACAAAACTCGTGGTGGTGAGATAAGGGGCGGTTCAGTTCAGGCAAACGCACGGCCACGCTCAGCAAAAAGATGCCGAACAAAATCGGAAAAGTGCGTTTGAGAAAATCCATAATAAAGCCCCGGGCGAATCTGACAATTTGAGGATGAAAATACAAAACCCCTTTTCATCCTTTTTAAAAAGAAGAGGGGCCATAAGCCCCTCTTTGTACAATTTTTATGGCAACAACCTGCCGTAGCTGCGCGGAAACGGAATGGTTTCGCGTATATGTTGCAATCCGCAAATCCAGGCCACTAAACGCTCAAGCCCTAAGCCAAATCCACTATGTGGTATGTTACCAAAACGCCGCAAGTCTAAGTACCATTCAAAAGCGCTCATTGGCAATTCGTGTTCTACGATTTTGCGCTTTAAGCGCTCAATATCTGTTTCACGCTCACCACCACCTACTACTTCGCCATAACCTTCCGGTGCCAAAAGGTCAACGCCCTTGGCATAACCCTTATCGGTTTCATCTTCCTTCATGTAAAAGGCCTTAACTGCCTGTGGCCAGTTATAAACCATTACCGGCTGCCCGAACATCTTGGTCAATACTGTTTCATCACTACCGCCAAAGTCGTTACCGCGCTCAAAGTTTTTAGCGCTGTTTAACCACTGCGGTATGTTATCCAGTTTTTCCTGCAAGTCTTTTATGTCATTCTTTAACTGGTCAATTTTTGCGCGGTTAAAGTTCACTTCGCCTTTCTTCAATTCGCCGCTTGCAATCTTTTGTTCGCGGTCTGCAATATCCTGTTGCAGGGCAGCAACGTTGGCACGCAGGCCATCTTCCTCCTCCTGTAACATCTGTAATGAAGTTCTTCCGTTTACTTCCTTCTCTCCTTTTATCACACTTACGGCATCTTCATACTTCATGCGTATAAAAGGCTCTTTCACCTTTTCAAGGTAGCTGGTATTGCGCTCAAGTGCCTTAAGTTCTTCCTTGCAACTTTCCAACACAGTACCCACCACAAAGCGGATAAAGTCTTCAATCAAGTCCATATCCATCTTAAGGTCGTAAAACGCCATTTCTGGTTCAATCATCCAAAACTCCGAAAGGTGACGGCGTGTCTTTGATTTTTCCGCACGGAAAGTTGGCCCGAAGGTGTAAATCAACCCCTGCGCCATAGCCATAGCCTCGCCGTAAAGCTGTCCGCTTTGCGAAAGGTAAGCCGGCTCTCCATAGTAGTCGGTTTCAAACAAGGTGCTGGTTCCCTCGCAGGCGTTACCCGTAAATATGGGTGCATCCATCTGCACAAAACCGCGCTGCTGAAAAAACTCATGTATGGCGAAAATGATGCGGTTGCGCACACGCATAATGGCCCATTGGCGGCGGCTGCGCAGCCATAAATGGCGGTTATCCATTAAAAAATCAACCCCGTGCTCCTTAGGGGTAATAGGATATTCGTCTGCCTCGGCAATTACTCCGGTAGCGCTTACTGCAATTTCAAATCCGCCAATTTGCCTTTCATCACTTTTAACAGTTCCTTTCAACCAAAGTGAGCTTTCCTGGGGCAGGCGCTTTATCTTGTCAAAGGTTTCCTCGCCAATATTATTTATATCAAACACGGCCTGGCAAAAGCCCGTACCGTCGCGAAAAGTCATAAATACCAATCCTTTGCTATCGCGCTTTTGAGCGTTCCAGCCTCTCAACTCAACCTCTGCACCAATGTGCTTTCCTAATTCTTTAATGTAAGTCATGTCAATAAATTTAACCGCAACCACCAATATTTGTTATCTTTTGGTAGTATTTTAAGGGTTGCGAATATAAATAACCATTTCTTCCCGCGAAACCTTGCGATATCGGATGATTTTTGAATTTTTGCGGCGATGCTTCATCACAGGTTACAGCAGAAACTCTTATTGAAACTATCTCCACAGCAGATTCAGCTAATGAAACTGCTGCAGATACCTACGGCTAACCTTGAACAGCGCATTAAGGAGGAGATTGAAGCCAACCCCGCTTTGGAGGAAGGTGAAGACCATGAGGACCCTGCTGATAATCAGGAGGAATTCTCTGCCACCGAAACCGGGCCCGAAACTGAGGCTGAAAGCGAAGGGGATGCCCAGGAAGAGGATACAAGGGTAGATGATGAAGTGGACATGTCGGACTATTACGATGAGGATACAGAGGATGTAGCCCAGTATAAAACCGACAACCCCAACGAGATACACGACCCCGATAACGAAAAAAAGACCCTGCCAATTGCCACCAGCAGCACTTTTCACGAGTCGTTGGAACAGCAGGTGGGGTTGCTGGACTTAGACGACCGCCAGAAACAGATTGCCATGCACCTTATTGGCAGTATTGATGATGACGGCTACCTGCGTAGAGACCTGGATGCTATTGTGGACGACCTTGCTTTTAGGCAAAACGTGCAATGCAGCGAGAAGGAACTGCTGGACATTTTAAGCCAGATACAAAGGATGGACCCCCCGGGCGTTGCCGCGCGCACCCTTGAGGAGTGCCTGCTTATACAGCTAAGAAGAAAGGAAGAGCCAACTGAATACACCCGCCTGGCCATACAGGTTATAGAAAAGCACTTTGAGCTTTTTGCCAAAAAACATTACGAAAAGCTGGAGCGCGCGCTGAACATAGATGGCGAAACGCTGAAAAACGTTATTGACGAAATCATCCACCTCAATCCTAAGCCGGGCAGTTCGTTTTCAGGAGGCGGTGGAGAACAATATGTAATTGTTCCTGACTTTATTTTAACCAATGCCGCGGGCGAGTTGCAGGTACAACTTAACTCATCCAACGCTCCTGAACTGCGTGTAAGTAACCACTTCCGCGAAATGATTTCGCACTACAAAAAATCAAAAGAGAAAAGCAAGGCGCAAAAAGAGGCCATGCTTTTCATCAAACAAAAAATAGACTCGGCCAAGTGGTTCATTGAGGCCATACAATCGCGCTACCACACTATGCTGGCGGTTATGCAATCCATTGCCGATATACAGCACGATTACCTGGTTAGCGGCGATGAAACGCAAATGAAGCCGATGATACTAAAGGATATTGCCGACCGCACAGGCCTGGATATTTCCACTGTATCGCGTGTGGCTAACAGCAAATATGTGCAAACTGAGTTCGGCACCATTCCTTTAAAATTCTTCTTCTCCGAATCGCTTTCAACCGAAGCCGGCGAAGAAGTTTCAACCCGCGAGGTAAAGAAAATCCTGTCCGATTTAATTGCCGTTGAAAACAAGCGCAAACCCATCAGCGATCAAAAGCTTACCGAAATACTAAACGAACGCGGATACAATATTGCCCGCAGAACAGTAGCAAAATACCGCGAGCAGCTCAACATACCCGTTGCGCGCCTGAGGAAGGAGTTATAATTATGAAAGCACTAAGCCGCGTTGTTTCTTACATCTTCCATCCTTTGCTTTTTCCAACATACGGGGCGCTGTTTATACTGCTGGCCAACCCCAATATGTACGGCTATTTTGGCGATAGGGTGCACATTGCATGGCTTATAGTAGTATTTGCGCTTACGTTTATCTTTCCCGCAGTTTGGCTATTGATGATGCGCCGGCTGGAGATGATAGAGAGTTTTCAGCTTGAAACCGCAAAAGAGCGCATTGTTCCTTTTATTGCCACAGCTACTTTTTATTTATGGGCCACCTGGATGTTCAAACCATCGCCCAATATGAAGCTGCCACCTAACGAATTGATTTTTTTCATGATGTCAGGCGCAACCATCTCTATATTTCTGGGCTTTTTCGTAAACGTATTCAGCAAAATAAGCCTGCACGCTATGGGTGCCGGTAATTTTATCGGCCTGCTGTTGCCCATCATCCGTGTAAGTACGCTTGACCTCCGTATGGTTTTAGTGGGCACTATTGTATTGTGCGGCCTAATAGGCACGGCCCGCCTGCTGCTTAAAGCCCACGAACCCCGCGAAGTATATGTAGGTTATTTTGCCGGTTTTACCGGGCAGTTTATAGCCTTTACCTTTGTGCCGCTGCTTATAGCGCACAGCTAGCTACAAAACCCTAAACTGATGTATAAAACATTGCTTTTTACCAACGAAAACGGCATCTGCCGCATTACCCTTAACCGGCCCGATGTATTTAACTCCTTTAACGAAGAGTTGAGCGCCGAGTTTATTGACGCTTTAAAGAAAGCAGGTAAGGACGAAAGCGTGCGCACCGTAGTAATCAGCGGCGAAGGCAAAGCCTTTTGCAGCGGACAGGATTTAAAAGACATTAAAGGCGAACTGGGCAAGCGTAGTCTTGGCGAATCGGTACTGCGCCGCTACAACCCCATGATTGTAGCTATACGCGATATGCCTAAGCCCGTTATTTGTCGTTTAAACGGCGTTGCAGCCGGGGCAGGCGCATCATTGGCCCTTGCATGCGATATAATAATTGCTGCTGATAATGCCTCTCTTATTGAAGTATTTGCCAATGTAGGCCTGGTGCCCGATTCCGGCTCCTCTTTCTTCCTGCCTCACCTGGTAGGTTACAATAAAGCCTTTGAGCTTATAACCCTTGCCTCTAAAATTACTGCACAGGAAGCCCACCAGCTTGGCTTCGTTTATAAAGTAGTTCCTGCAGCAGAGTTGGATAATGCTGTAAACGAACTGGCCCAGCGCTATGCTACAGGCCCTACAAAGTCGTTTGCTATGGTAAAGAAGATGCTGAACAAAGCTTACACCGCTAACCTTCAGGAAATGCTCCAGCAGGAATATTACAACCAGGAAATTGCAGGCCGTAGCGAGGACTACGTAGAGGGGGTAACCGCTTTTAACGAAAAACGCAAGCCAAACTTTAAAGGCAAATAGCCACATATAACCACTGTGCAGCACCGAATGTTGCTGTTGCAATAAGGTAAAAAAAGAAGCGCCCTCCGAATACTCGGAGGGCGCTTTCATTTGTGCTGTATCTGTCAATTATTTCGTATTGCCGATAAACACCTTCTTGGTGGTTATGCCATTGTCGCCTTTTACGCTTACTACTACGTAGCCTGCTTCAAGGTTATTCAACTGGCGGCTGTAAATGGTAGCCTTACCAAACTTCTCGCTGCTGATTACCTGGCCAAGGATGTTGTAGATATCTATGGTAGCTTCTACATGCTTCTGCTTGCTGAAGTCTACATAAATACGGTCTTCATTGC
>CAZUHU010000138.1:0-10114 GCA_964620645.1 uncultured Chitinophaga sp. | reverse complement strand
CGCTTTTAACCGACATATTGATTAAAATACGGTTGTTGGTGCTATCAAGGCTTGATTCGATGTTTACGTCACCTATCAGTTCCTGGCCAAGGCTGAATTGGTCTACTACAAAATCGGCAAATACCTTAGGCTTATAGAACACATCCTGTATCTCCAGCTTACCGTTTACGTTACCGCGCATATCGCGAACCTTGGTGGTAAAAATGCCTGTAAAGTCAGATATACTGGTGTTGTCCAGCGTAAGCTTGAAAGAGGTAGCTGTATCTCCTTTTAAATAACTGCTGATATAAACAGTTTGCTCTGCACTGCGGAACACAAGGTTTTGCGTGGTAATCTTCTTCCCTGCTATATAAATGTAGTTGTTGGGGTCAAAATGCCAGTGATAATTGGCCAGCTTAACGTCAGAAGGTTCAAGCCTTAAAACGGCTAACCCTTTACGCGGTGTAAGAAAAGCTGTTAAATCAACGTAGTTTTTCTTGTACTTATCTGCCAGCAAAACATCGAAACGAAAATCGCGGTTAGCAGTAGTTTCGGTTAAAATGCGCGCTGTATCCAGCATCAAACTATCGCCATTATAAACCTTGTCAACATAGGTTCTTACATCAAGCCCGCCATTAACGGCATTCGTAAACAGGTTAATATCCTTAAACCTGAAATTGCCATAACGCACCTCCCCTATCTCCCCTGTAGCATTTAAGTGATGTGCTGAGCTGCTGAAGTCAGCCTTGATTTGGGCATTGCGAATACCATAAAACTGAGGTGAGATAACACGGGTAATATTAACCGGATTGTTAATGCGCAGGTTAACGGTAAAATCCTGTTTACCATAGTTTGCAGTGTCCACAAAATCGGTAGTAAAAGTAGCCTTAGCAAAGGAGTATAAAGCCTTAGGCAAATCTTTTATGGTAAAGTCCCCCTCAATTTCGCCCTCGGCAAAGTCGGATATCAACCTTATTTTTTTGGTTTCGGCTGATAGCAGGCGGGCCTCTAAACGCATGTTACCGAAAGATGCCTCAATACTGTCATCGCGAGTTACGTTTACATCGTTAAGGGATACTGAGCCAACGAAATTGTCAATCTTATCTCCGCTAAAATCGGACGACAACTGGCCTGATAACACAATGTTTTTATCGATAAGATTTAACGCCTGTAACTCGGCCCGGTAAACTTTAGAAGAGAAACGAAAAGCAGGTATCTTCTTAGTAGCATCAATGGCCCCCACAAAATCCATTTTAAGATGCGGGTCATCTATTTTTAAACTACCGGTAAAGGATTTACCCTTAACCGTACCGTCAATTTTAATATCCTCATAATCGTAGCTCTTCAGCACAATACTTGAAACGTTTCCATTAAGGTCAGCCTTTAAGCTCTCCAAAGTCAAACCTCCGCCTTTAATTTTGGTATTCATTGATACCTTGCCCAGGTTGCGTTCATCGCGGAAGAACCGGCCAAGGTCAAAATCAATTAAGGCCAATGCCCCGCTATATGCGCTTTTGTTCTTCTCTTTATCGTATTTAAAGTTTAAGTCAGTAGTAGCATAACCAACCGAAGTAACCAGTTTACCTGTACTAACAAAGTCGGTAATAAAGCCGTCGAAAGCGCCCTGGTAGTTTATAGTGCCCAGGCTGTTAAGGTTTTCAGGTATCCTCAGCGCCGGGTAAATACACCTTATGTCATCCATCGAGGTAGAAAGGCGTGTTACACGCAGGTTAAGGGATGTTTCGAAAATTTTGGGCAAGCCGCGGGCCGTAAAATCTCCTTTAAAAGCAGTTACTGTGCCTGTGCTTATCTCAATATTCTTGCCCTTTAAATTGCTGATAGGTCCGTGTAATTCTCCATTTACAACAAAGCGGTTATGTTCTACTACATCCAGCTTGCGCACGAAGTAATTTAAATCGCGCAACGAAAGTTTGGTGCCGTTAAGATTTGCATCTATCCTGACGCCATTGGCAAAATCTTTAAAGCTGAAGAAATATTGATACTTAAAACTCAGGAAGTTTTTGATTTCACTTTCGGGGGTTTTAAGGTAAAGATTATTGAGGGTAATGTCATTTACAGAAACCCGGGCATTTGTTTTTAACTGCGTAACAGTAAAGCCCGAACGGTCCTTTGCTGAAAGGTTTTGAATATTGGCAAATATCGTATCGGCAATAACGGCACCTTTATCTACTTGCAGATTTATGCCTGTAATATCCAGGTGCTTAAAGTCCATGCCTTTAGGTAATACCGTATCGGTTCGATGGTCGGTAAACCTGAAGTGCGATTCGGACATACTCACATCTTCATAGGCAATTTGCATATCAGCAGGCAAAAAATGGATGATGTGATTGGTATCAAGATTGGGTACCTTTTCGTGTTTCAGTATATCAACGGAAACATCCGCACCCTTTATCTCAGCCGATTCGATGGCAATGAGTTTCTTCTGGAGGTCAAAGGTTTTTAAATCTATTTCACAAAGGGGGACATATACCTTCAAATCCAAATGCCCCTTTTCGTCAAGGTAACGAAACGAAGTATTCTCCAGTGCAGTGTAATTAAGGTCAATTTTCCAGGCAAACTTTGATGGCTTAACGGCTGTGGTTGTATCCTTCGAAGAGAGTTTACTGAACACTTCTGCAATATTCATATGCTTGCCACTGGTATCGCGGTGCATAAAAACCTTTGCCCCCTGTAAGGTGATGCCATGCACCGTAACTTCCTTGTTGAAAAGGTCAAACACATCAAACGACACCTGCAACTCGTTAGCATAAATCATGGTATCATGCTGCAAATCCTCCATGTAGAAGTTCACCAGGTCAGCCTCGTGGAAGAAGGAAATCTTAACCCTTTCGATACTTACTTTGGTGCCCAATTTTGAAGATAAAATGGCGGTAGCTTTTTGAGCCAGGTAGGTTTGTACGGAAGGCAACCGGATTATAATGAGGGAAATACCACTCAACAGCAGTAGTACCGCTAAAAACCAAAAAAGTATTTTAAGAGCCCGTTTTTTCAAAATCCGTATTTAAAATCCAAATCAACCACTTAATCTATATTTTCGCACGGTGAGCATAGTCATTCTTGGGATAGAATCCTCCTGCGACGATACTTCGGCTGCAATCTGTAAAAATGCCAAAATTCTTGCCAACCTTGTTGCAAACCAAACGGTTCATCAACAATGGGGTGGTGTAGTTCCTGAATTAGCTTCACGTGCACATCAGCAAAATATTGTGCCCGTGGTTGATGCAGCAATCAAAAAAGCCGGTATAAACCCCGATGAGATTAATGCTGTGGCCTTTACCAGGGGCCCCGGTTTAATAGGCAGTTTGCTGGTGGGCGTAAGCTTTGCCAAGGCTTTTGCATTGGCCAAAAACATTCCGCTTATTGAGGTTAACCACATGCAGGCGCACATATTGGCACATTTTATTGATGCTACCCCCACCTTCCCGTTTTTGTGCTTAACGGTAAGCGGAGGGCATACACAAATAGTGCTTGTTAAGGATTTTTTAGAAATGGAAGTGATCGGGGAAACCCTGGACGATGCTGCAGGCGAGGCTTTTGATAAAAGCGCCAAACTGCTGGGCTTACCTTACCCCGGCGGACCATTAATTGATGAATACGCTCAAAAAGGTGATGCCTTAAAGTTCCCCTTTCCTGAGCCGCAAATACCGGAATTGGACTTCAGCTTTAGTGGCGTAAAAACCTCCATTCTTTATTTTTTACAGAAGCAAACGCGCTTGAACCCCGATTTTGTAAAGGAGAATATTTACGATCTGTGCGCCGGGGTGCAAAAAACCATAGTTGATATATTGCTAAAGAAACTTGAGAAGGCTGCAATAAAGACAGGGGTAAAGGAAATTGCCTTAGCAGGGGGGGTGTCGGCCAATAGTGAATTGCGCCGTCGGTTTGCCCAGTTGGGCGATAAAAACGGCTGGAAGGCACACATACCCAAATTTGAGTATTGCACAGACAATGCGGCCATGATTGCCATAACCGCCTACCATAAGTATTTAAAAGGTGAGTTTACCAACCAAAGCGCTGAGCCGCTGGCCAGGTATCATCTGTAATCAGGGTTTCTTCTTAACCGCTTTTTTGTGTGCTACACCATTCTCTGATCTTTTGCGAATGGTGAGTATATCGGTAAGTTTTTCGTTGAAATCAGATAGCAGGCTTTCCAATTGCTGGAACTGCTTATCGGCTTTGCTTTGGTAAGATGACAAATCTGACTCCAACGTTTTCAGCCTTTTCTTTAGCTTTTTCAGTTCTTTCTTTTTCCCCATAGTAGCTTGTGTTAGCTGTAAAAATAAACTTTAGCGGCCAGTTAAAGTATAGTTACCACAAAATCCATTTTTAAAACTTTACCAAAACGCGAAGTGAAATTGCTTCCTGAAAACTTCTGCATATCGGCCATATCCACCTTCATAAATCCTATTTTATCGCTGTATGAGGCAAGGTCGTAGTCCATTACGTTAATGATAAAAATATCGCCTTTAGAAATAATGAATTCAAAGTCGCTTTTGCCGGAGGTATCAACAAATTGATAGCTATTGCTGCGGTAAGGTGATAATGAAAGACGTTTGTTGCCCAGCAAAAGTGCCCAGCATACCTCAGGCTTTTCTTCATCAGGGTTAAGTTTATAATCCCAGTTTTGGTTTTTAAGGTTGGTTTCTGCTACCTCAATAGTTCTTACAGCCAGGTTTAAATGCACCCGCTGAGGAATCTCGAAAATCTCTGCGGAGCAGTTATAATCGGCCATAACTATACGGCCCCACTTATCCGTTACGCGCAATACAGGTTGCAGGGTTTGCATTCCTTCAGGCACGTCTAAAGACGCTAAAGGAAGATAGAGCATCTGATCAGCATATAGCTTTACGTTATAGCTAAGCAGCAGTAAAAAGGTAGAACTTGCAAGGCCTTGTTCATCGCTGTAAGCGCCATAGCCCTTAGCAGCTTTAATAAACTTACCGCTGCCATCTTTTAACCGTACTTCTACCAGGTAAGCTTCAGTGCTATCGCCGGCTTTTACCAATTCGTTATAGGATTGCTTTAAAAGCAAACTGTACTTAACAGCAAGGGTTGATGCCTCGCCATAAACCATTTTATTAGCAGATACAGCTGTAACCGTTATTTGCTGTGTTGCAAACGCACACAGGCAGGTAATTGCCAGAAAAAGGGTAAGGGTCAGGGTCCTCACATCAATGTGGTGGACTCTAATATATTACTTTCCTGTAAACTCAGGATTTCGTTTTTCTACAAAGGCAGCCATGCCCTCCTTTTGGTCCCTTGAGGCAAAGGTGAGGTAGAAGTTTTTACGCTCGAAAAGCAGGCCTTCGTCCAGGGTAGAGTTAAAGGCGTTGTTTACTGATTCCTTAGCCAGTTTGATAGCTACCGGTGATTGTTTAGCGATTTCGCGCGCCAGGCCAAGGGTTTCGTCCATTAGTAGTTCTACCGGCACAATACGGTTGATTAAGCCTGCATTAAGGGCCTCTTCAGCCGAAATGAATTTGCCGGTTAGAACCAGTTCCATAGCCATTACTTTGCCCACAGCACGGGTTAAGCGCTGGGTGCCCCCTGCACCGGGCATGGTGCCTATTTTAATTTCCGGCTGACCAAAGCGGGCAGTTTCACTGGCAATAATCATATCGCAGGTCATGGCCAGCTCACATCCGCCACCTAAGGCAAAACCGCTTACGGCTGCAATTATAGGCTTGCGCGTTTTCTTTATCTGGTCCCAGGTGCTGAACTGGTCAATGTTCAGCATATCAATGGCGGTAGCATCGGCCATCTGTTTAATATCAGCGCCTGCTGCAAATACCTTAGGGCCGCCGGTTAAAATCACTACACGCACATTATCGTCCTCGTCCAACTCGCGTAAGGTATCGCGTATTTCCAACATCAGTTGGCGGTTGAGCGCGTTTAACTCTTTGGGGCGGTTTAATTCTATTAAGGCAATATGTTTTTCTACCTGAGGATTAACTTTTATGAATTCCATAAGGAGCTATAGGTTTTGTATTTAAATTTAGGGTGATAAAATGCAATATAGAATTTTCTATCGTTTGTGTTTCCAGCGTTTGTGGCTCCACAGCCAGTCAGCAGGCCTCTCTTGTATCTGTTGCTCTAAGGCCTTTACAAACTTTTCCGTCAACTGTTGCTCGGTAAAGTTATTGGGGTTCTCTTCCAGCGTTATGTTTTCAATACTGTAGTAACCCCGCTTTAGTTGCTTAACTTTTACAAAGAGCAAAACACTATTATGTGCTTTAGCAAAACGGGCCGCGCCAGTCATAAATGGCGTGTCCTGGTGCAGAAAGTTGGTCCAATAGGCACGTTTGGGATTAGAGTGGTTTTGGTCGGCCAGATACATACCCACCGACACACCACCAAAACCATGACGCAAGTAGTGTGGCGTTTGCTGCATCGAAATTAACTGCATATCAAAACGGCCGCGTGTGCGCTTCAAAAAATCATCGAATTGTTTGTTACGCCCCGCTGTGTATATGGAATACTTGGTGTACTTATCAATATAAATGCTTGAACTAAGGCAGGCCATTTCCCACGAACCGCAATGGCCTAAAACCGCCACCACGCTCCTGCCCTGTTTACAGTAACGCTCCACCAATTGGTAATTCTCAACAGGGCAGCGTTTTAAAATCTCTTCTCTGCTAATGCTGATACACTTAACTCCCTCTACCATTCTATCGGCAAGGTTGCGGTAAAAATCCCCGGCTACGGTATTTAGTTCTGTCTCTGATTTTTCAGGAAAGGAATTGCGCAGGTTCTGCATTACTACCTTGCGCCTGTAGCGCACTACCACCCTAAGCACAAAGGCTGTAACATCTGCCAACAGGTATAAAACACCCATTGGCAACCAGGATAGCAGATATAAAAACGGAACAACCAGGTAATACACCATTAGCTTTACTAAAGGCGCAATTTATCATTTATTCGTTGTTTCAGGCTTGCGCTGCAGCTCCTGTTGAGGGATGGTGAATTCGCGCCGCTTGCCGCCTGCACGACCATAAATTTCAAGTTTAAGCTCACGTTTACCCTCAGCGCCGCTTATCCAAATTTTGCCGAAGTTTTTACGTCCATAATCTGTGCCCTTAATACGGTAGGTGTTGTGGTAAGCACCGAATATAAGGCGAGGAAGAGGAGGGGCCGTTAAAGGCGAAGCTGTAAAATCATACATAGGGTAGCCCTTCCAATCGCGGCGGCATATTTCGCTGTAGTGCTTGTCGCCTGTAAGAAATACCACGCCCTTAATGTTATTGGTGGCTATAAAATCCAGCAGTTCGTTTCTTTCAACAGGGTAGCTGGCATACGATTCGCCAAAATGGTTATCGTTAAGTACCTGGCTACCTATGCAAATAAACTTAAAGGTAGCATCGCTTAACTGCAGCCTGTTTTTCAACCATATCATTTGCTTCTCTCCTAAAAACGCCCCGGTTGAATCTCCTTCAGGATCGCGGTAATAGCGGTCGTCCAGCATAAAGAACTCTGCATCACTCCAACGAAAGTTGAAGTAGTTGCCATTAAAAGCAGGATGCTCAGGGTAAGTATTGGGCCAAAAGCCTTTAAATACGGCCAAGGCGCTATCTTTTAATGGCCAATTTTTGTCGGAATCATTAGGGCCAAAATCGTGGTCGTCCCAAATGGCGTAGTTAGGTTGCGCAGCTAAAAAGTCGCGGTATTTACGGTTATATACCTTACGTATTTTAAGCTGGCGGTTAAACATATTTTCGTAACTGCTGTACTGGCGCTTCCACAGGTAATACACATTATCTCCTAACCACAGCATAAAGTCTCCCTTCTTCTTCCGCATACGGTAAAAAATCCAGTTGGAACCGCCGGGGAATAATCCACGGGTAACGTCGGTCATCAACAGATTGCAGGAGCCCAGCATGAAGTTGAAATCGCGCAGGGCAGAATCGCTCTGCGTTTTAAAGGAATACTTAGCATGCGCGCCCCATCCGTCAATATTTATCAAAATATTATAAGTGTGGTTAGGCTTTAAGCCGGTAAACTCCATGGTTAGTGCAATCTCCCCCTTCTTGTTATTGATATAACTGTAGGAAGTTGGGTAATACACGCGCTGCTCCGATGTATCGCCCAGTATAAGGGCATTTTGCCCTTTGCCGCGGTAGGCAATCCAAATTTTAGCAGAATTAGAAGTTACCGAGCCAACCACAGGGCCGGCAAGTAACTTGGGCTTCAATTCCTTTTGGGCAAAAAGGACTGTACATAGCAATAGTAACAGTGCAAGGGTGGGTATTTTTCTCACGGTGGCGAATGTAACAAATATGGCCCTACAGCGAAATGAAATTGAACAAGATAGCAGCCACTTCACCCCCTGTTTAGCAGCCCTGAAACACAATGTTTAGATTGTAAAAGGCCAATTAGCCGCATAAGACGGGCTGTTTACCGCAATAATTTTTGCGGCTTAATTACCCCTGCGATATTTGCACGCAGATAATGTGCTTAATGTGGTTAGCAAGCGCAAAAGCTGATTCCCCGTAAGGGAAATTTTATGTGCAGTTGATTTAGTGCAGGGTTTTATCGGGGTTCATGTGCTGGGTAAGTGAGTTTTCTAATTGCCCCGGTAAAATTAAAGGGTCGGTGTGGGTAACACCGGCCTTTTTTATTTAAGCAATGCTCAGTTTACCGCAAAAGAACAGGCGTACTCCGCAATTTTTAGAAGTTGCAACATCTTTCCGGAACATTTGTCAGCATAATCCAAACAACCTCTCATTCTCCTAGCCAAGAGTTAATAGAGGTTTCGGTCAGGGGTATTGGCCGAAACAACCGGTACCGCAAGGTGCCGGCTTTTTTTTGCCCGGCAACCGCTGTTTAAAACCAGCCTTGCCCTTTTGGCAAATACCTTTTACTTTGCGCACTTTGGTATGGACACAACCCGCAGCATACTATTGTTGGAAAGTGATGAGCAAAGCGCCCAGGATATTCAGCGTTTCCTGAAGGTGAGTGCTTACACCTTTAGCATTAGCCATGCTGCCGACCTTAACGAGGGTGTTAACTACCTTAAAAACCGCAAGCCGGACCTTATTTTGCTGGATGCTGACCTTGCTGGCAAAAAGGAATTCATCACTTTCCGCAACCTGGCTGAGCGCGATAAGATACCCACCATACTACTATCAGATAACAGCAGCGCCGATGCCCAAAAGCAGGCACAAGCCAGCGGCGCTACCGATTACCTGGTAAAAAACAAAATCAACCTCTTTCACCTGCAAAAGGCTATTGTTAACGCCCTGCGCCTTAACGATGCCGAAACCAAACTGGATAACACCTTTAACGATTACATGACCCTGCATGAATCGTTTTACAAGATGTTTAACCGCCTTGAAGAAGGTGTTATGGTAATTAATACCCAAAACGCCCTGCGTTACGCAAATGCCAAAGCATACAGCATTTTGGGCGAGCAGGGGTTAAAGAAGCACCTGGCAGATTACATGAGCTACCGCGAAGTGGATGATGAGGAAGTGGTAGAGTTTTCGCCAAACAAGAAATGGCGCATAAGCATACGCATAAGCGATTTAGCCTGGAATGGCGAAAAGGCTAACCTGTTCGTTATATCTCGCCACGCCATTGAAAACAAGGGCAGCGATTTACTTCTGCACAACGATTCCTTTGATGCGCTTATCAATTCTTTAAGCGAAAAGATGTTGCTGCTTAAAGGCGATAAAGTGGTGTTTGCCAACAAAGCTGCCTTAAAGGCCCTTAAACTTAAAGCGGGCGAACTGAAGCAAAAAACACTGGCCGATTTGTTTGAAAGCAAGCTGCCGCTGTTGCCGGGTATTTCATTGCAATCGTTTTTAGAAGATAAACAAAGCGAAGGCATAATTAAAAGCCAGGGCGAGGAACGCGAAGTGCAGTTTACGCTTAAGCCGCTTAACCTGGATGATGAGTTTTTCCACCTGCTTACGTTTAGCGAGGTAGAAAAGCGTGATGAAGAACGCATGCCTGCACAACGCAGCGACGAAGAGGTGCTGAACAGCGAGAGCGTGTTGCACCTTGCCTCGCACGATTTACGTGAGCCCGTGCGCACTATATTGAACTATGTGCAACTGATAGCTGATAAACTGGAGAAGCACGATTACGAGGAAGCAACCGAATACGCGCAGTTTGC
>CAZUHU010000137.1:0-10200 GCA_964620645.1 uncultured Chitinophaga sp. | reverse complement strand
ACCAAAGCGTTACAGGCACGGGTAAAAAGGCGGTAGACCAGCTTTTCAGCGAACGTAATAAGACGGAAGGGCAAAAGGCCTATCCTTATCAAATTGACCTGAATTTGTTACCGCATATTGATGTTTTTATGGATAACGGCTACACCAAGGAAGAAATGAAAATGGTGAACGAGACCAAAAAAATTATGGGCGATGACAGCATACGTGTTACAGCAACTACCGTACGGGTGCCAGTGGTTGGCGGACATAGCGAAAGTGTGAACATTGAATTTGAGAATGATTTTGACATTAACGAAGTTCGTAATATACTGGAAAATGCCCCCGGGGTGGTGGTGTATGACGACGTTAAGAACCTGAAATACCCCATGCCGATACTGGCACACGATAAGGACGACACCTTTGTGGGCCGCTTACGCCGCGACGAAAGCCAACCCAACACTTTAAATTGTTGGATTGTAAGCGATAACCTGCGCAAAGGCGCGGCTACCAATGCTGTGCAAATAGCAGAGTACCTTATGCAAAAGGGTTTACTGCAGAATGAAAAAGAGCTGGTTGGGTAACTACCGTACGTTTTCGGTGGCTACTCTGCATCCACTTCAATAATGTAAACCACATTCTTCAGTTTCTTAATTTGCTCACTAAGCGGCTGGCCCGCTAGTTTATCTTTTTTATCAGAAGCAGCAGGGCTGTCTGTCATTTCAAGCAAGGCTTTTACATAGTTAACCTTAACACCATAAGTCACATTTTCGGCAGAGCCGATTTTTGCATTTACTACCCCTAATAAATTACCATTCTTATCAAACAAAGGGCCGCCGCTGTTGCCGGGTTGCGCTGCTGCGGAGACCTGGTAAGAAGATATACTACCCTGATAACCGGTTTTTGAACTCACCACACCGGTGGTTAGTTTTACTTCCTCACCCATAACATCTTTTAAAGGGTAGCCCAATATAAATACATCCTCGCCTGTTTCGGCAGAGCCACTTTTGAAAGAGTAAGGAAGGGTGTCAAATTTTATGTTTTGATTTTTGAGTTTAAGCAGCGCCAGGTCGTTGTTTTCGTCCTTCATTACCACATCCGCGCCAAGTGGCGTACTAAAGTCACCACCAACGCCCTTAACGGTAATTTTTGTGCCTCCCTCAATTACATGATAATTAGTGGCAATGTAACCATCTGCTGAAACCAAAAAGCCCGAACCGGATTTAGCATTGGTTGCCACGCCTTCCTTCTTTTGAATACTTACCGGGTGGCTTTTGCTTTCCTCCAGCGGAAACGGCTTAAGGTCTTTCCGGCTTTTGTAAATTTTAGCGGCCTCGTCAGCATTTACCTCAAACACCATAAACTTAAACGGCAACTTAATGCGCATGCTTACTGCAACAAAATACTCCTTACCATGCTCTACCGTAAGGTTTACTTTATCGCTGATGTCTTCCATGCCCACTTCCACCAGCATGTTACCCTCTGAGTGAATTTTATAGTTCACTAAATCGAATTTACCCAACTCGCAAATGGGATTGCCGTTGATGGTAACCGGAAAGCTTTGCGCATTCATGCTGCCTAAATAGCTGCTGAAATCCTTAAAGAAGATATGTATGGTAGCATAGTCTTTAGCATCCTGCGCTTGTAGCGTGATGTACATAAACGCAAGTGCCGCAGCAAAAAAGTGTTTCATAGCCTGGCTTTACCACAAATATAAAAGAGGGGAATAGAAAACAATTACAAAGAAAAAGGGTCCGTAAAGGACCCTTGCGCTGTTATTTTTTAGCGGTTAATATACCGGTGTATTGTTGTTGATCGCCCAAAACCTGTATGGCGCGGGTAACTTCAGGATCGTTTTGGTAACTCTTCTTCACTTTGCCGTATGCATAATAGTAACGGCCCACAATTTCGTTTTCCAAAATAATGGTTAGCTCTTCCTTCTGCTTTATAATGTCCTGCTCCTTACTGTGCTCCAGCTTTTTCTTAACTGCATCGTACTGTGCTTTAATAGCATCAAAGTATTTTTCGTCTTCAGCGGCTGCTTTAAGCGCTTCAAGCTTTTCTTCACTCTCACTCTGGTGTTTCCATTCTTTGTCTTTGGCAAAGGCCACAAAATCAGCAAACTCCCGGTCAGTTAATTTAAAGCGCGCAGGGTCCTCAATAGTGGGGTGTATCAACGTAAACAGGGTTACGTAATCAAAAATCACATTGGCTTCAGCCAGGCTTTCAGCAATTTTGCTGTGCTCGGGCTTAGGTAAAATTACATCAGGGTCTACACCACCGCCATCCCAAACACGGCGGCCGTTCTTGGTTTCAAATGCTACTTTCAACGAATCAGGTATGCGCTTAACGCTGCCATCAGGATTACGCTCGGCATAATTTAGCGCCTGTATACAGCGTCCTGAAGGAATGTAATACTTGGCAGTAGTAACTTTTAGAATAGTGTTGTACGAAAGCGGCTTGGTTACCTGCACCAATCCCTTGCCATACGTTTTTTGGCCTATGATAACAGCGCGGTCGTAATCCTGCAGGCTGCCCGAAACAATTTCGGAAGCAGATGCCGACATGGAGTTAGTGAGTACTGCCACCGGCATTTTTAAGTCGCTGGGGTCGTTAAGGGTTTTAAAGGTGTTATTCCATTCATCTACTTTACCCTTGGTGTTAACTACCAATTCGTTCTTATCAATAAAAACGTTTACAATGTTAACGGCCTCCACTAACAAACCTCCGGGGTTGCTGCGCAGGTCAAGTATAATACCCTTCATACCGGGGTTGGCACGCTTTAAACTGTCGAAAGCATCCTTTACATCTTTACCGGCGTTCTCGTTAAATATCTTCAGCTTTATACAGCCCACTTCAGGCGTAACCATACCATAAAAAGGCACATTGCTTTCCTGAATTTCCTCGCGGGCTAAAGAAATGTTTAGCGACTTGGTTTCTGTAGCCGATGTTTTGCGCTCCAGCACAAGGTTAACAGTGCTCTTCGGTTCACCAATCAGAAACTTATCAATCTCCTCCTGTTTTCTATCCTTTGTGCTGTTACCATCAATAGACTTAATGATGTCCCCCACCTTAATGCCTGACTTATCAGCGGGCTGGTTTTTCCATACCGCGGTAATAACCGGGTAGCCATTCATTATTTTGGTTTCAATACCCAAGCCACCAAATTTACCTCCCTGCTGAATACGGGCGCTTTCAATCTGCGATTCAGAAAAATAATTGGTAAAGGGGTCCAGCGTTTTAAGCATGCCATCCACGCAGGCGCGCATCAGTTTCGATGGTTCCACATCATCCACGTAGTACATGTTAACCTCAGAATACAGCGAGGAAAACACATCGATGTTCTTTGAAACTACAAAGTAGTGGTCGGCGGCAAAGGCAAAACTGCCTACAAGCACAACAGCTACTGCAATAATTTTTATAATCCGTTTGGTCATTGTTCCTTCTCTTACTTCTTAGCCAAAATTGTTTTTACACGTTGCTCGTCATTAAGCACCTCAATTGCTTTCTTCAGCTCCTTGTCATCTTTTAAAGACGATTCAATACGGCCTGTGCCCAGGTAATAACGGGCAACAATCTCTTCTTCCAGCAAACTCTTTAACTGCGCTTTCTCTTTTATCAGGTCATTCTCCTTATCGTGCATAAGGGTTTTACGCATGGCTTCTAAATCAGCATCGGTGCTATCGATATACTTTTCCTTACCCACAATTGCCTTTAACTGTTCAAAGGCCTTTTCGCTCTGGGTGCTATAACCGTAGTCCTTTTTTGCCAACCAGTTCATAAACTCCTGGTATTCGGCATCGCTAATGGTAAACACTTTGGCATCCGCAATTTTGTCATGCTTCATGCGGTACTCATTAGCGTATTCAAAAATCAGGTTCTTGCTTAAAAGGCTGATGGAAATATTGCTAAGTCGCTCAGGCTCCATTACCACATCGGGGTCAATACCGCCACCGTCCCAAACCTGGCGGCCATTAGTGGTTTTAAAGGCAACCTTTAAGGAGTCCGGGATATGCTTAACGCTACCATCAGGGTTACGCTCAGCATAATTAATAGCCTGTATGCAGCGGCCCGAAGGAATGTAATACTTGGCTGTGGTTACTTTAAGTTTAGCGCCATATGGCAGGCTATGTGTGCTTTGTACCAGCCCTTTGCCAAAAGTTTTTTGGCCGATTATAACAGCGCGGTCGTAATCCTGCAGGCTGCCCGAAACAATCTCCGCCGCAGAAGCTGAACCACCATCTGCTAAAACCACCATGTTTAGTTTGGTGTCAACAGCATCATTAAGGGTATAGTACAGCTTGTTCCACTCATCGGTTTTGCCTTTGGTAGAAACTATCTCGCGGTTCTTATCAATAAACACGTTTGCCACGTTAATGGCCTCGTTCAATAAGCCGCCGGGGTTACCGCGCAGGTCAAGTATTACGCCTTTAAGTTTTCCTTTTGCCTCTAAGGACTGCAATGCATTTTTTACTTCAGCACCTGCACGGTCAGTAAAACTGCTAAGGCGTATATAGCCAACGCCATCGCCTACCATGCCGTAGTAGGGTACGTTCTTAATTTTAATTTCCATGCGCTGCATGGTAACATTCAGTTCTTCTTCGCTGCCATCGGCTTTAGGGCGCATCAGTTTCACTTTTACTTCAGTGCCCGGCTTACCTTTAAGCATGGCGCTTACTTGGTCCGTACGATAGTTCTTAGCGCTTTTGCCATCTACTTCAATAATACGGTCGCCGGCGCGCAGGCCTGCCTTATCTGCCGGAAAACCTTCATAAGGTTCCGTTACAATTACCCAATCGCCCTTTGTGCCTATAACTGCACCAATGCCACCGTACTTGCCGGTAGTTTGGGTGCGGTAGTCTTCCATATCCTCCTCGGGTATAAAGTCGGTGTAGGGATCTAAGCCCTCCAGCATATCGCTGATACCCGAACGCATTAACTTATCAGGGTTAAGCGTGTCAACGTAATACGTGTTTAGCTCCTTATATAGGGTGGTAAAAATGTCGAGGTTCTTTTTTATCTCGAAGTCGCTGTAAGCCGTAGAAAAAGCCAGTGCAGAAAACAGCACGGCCAAAACGCTTACAGGCACAAAAAATCGCTTAAATCGCTTCATCCCGGTATTTAGGTAATTAACTCTCGGTAAACATAATTTTTAACGGTCACTTACTGAAATTGTTGCTCCTCCCTTAAAACCCTTTATGAATTTTTAAGTGGACACATATACAATGAGCAATTGAAAGAGAAGTAACCATATAAATGCCGCATGGCGCAGTTGGTTGACAAAAGCAGGCGGACTCTTATGGCACCGGGTCATATCCATGGCCGCCCCATGGGTGGCAACGGCTTATTCTTTTTAATGCCAACCAGCCACCCTTAAAGGGGCCGTACTTTTTTATAGCCTGCAAACCGTATTCGCTACAGGTTGGGGTATAGCGGCAACTTGGCGGCAGCAAGGGAGAGATAAATATTTTGTAGAGCTTGATGATGCCGATTAACAGCCAGCCCAAGGGGTTTTTCATAATAACTTCTTAAGGCAAAATTGCACCTCTTTCTGCACTTTATCGTAATCGGGCATTTCGCGGCCTTTGTAAACCCACATTAAGGCTGCCTGCTTTTTGTCAGCCACCAGCTTTTCGTAAAGCGGTAGCTTTTGCATACGGTAAGCCTCGCGCAACAGGCGCTTAATCCGGTTACGGTCTACGGCATGCTTAAAACTTTTTTTGGGTACCGAAAACCCCGCCTGGGCCGGGTACAGGCAGTTAAGCGACGTAAATAAATAAACGAGGGTAAACCCGTTATGAGAAACAGATTTACCCTCTTTAAATAGTTGTTCTATCAGTTTTTTGCTCTTCAGCTTTTCGGCAGTGCAAAAGGTGTTTTTGCCCTTTAGCTTAACAAGGTCAAATGCCTCGTACGCCAACGCTTGCGAAGAACTACTTAAGTTTCTTCTCGTCTGAAACGCTGAGTTTCTTTCTTCCGCGTGATCTTCTCCGTGCAAGAACTTTTCTTCCATTTTTGGTGCTCATTCTTTCTCTGAAGCCGTGTTTATTTTTTCTCTTTCTGCGGCTTGGTTGAAATGTCCGTTTCATACTATAAACTTATTTCTTTTCGTTAAAGGGACGGCAAAAGTATTCCAATTTCTTACAAATGCAACCCTAAATTGCTTATTTCATAGGGTTTTAAGGCCCTTTTTCACTCAAAATCAATATAAACTAACCGCCAAACGGGTTTTTAGTTGTTCATAGCAACCAGGAATTCCTCATTGCTCTTAGTACCGTTCATTTGTTGTTTCAGGAAGTTCATGGCCTCCTCGGCAGTCATATCCGCAATGTGATTACGCAGCACATACATACGTTTTACCACTTCCTTGCCCAGCAACAGGTCGTCGCGGCGGGTAGAAGAAGAAACGATATCGATAGCCGGGTAAACACGCTTGTTGCTAAGCTTACGCTCCAACTGCAATTCCATGTTGCCGGTTCCTTTAAATTCTTCAAAAATCACCTCATCCATCTTAGAGCCGGTATCAACCAGGGCCGTAGCGATGATGGTTAATGAACCACCGTTTTCAATTTTACGGGCAGCGCCGAAGAATTGCTTAGGCTTTTGCATAGCGTTGGCTTCTACACCACCGGATAACACCTTGCCGGAGGCAGGGGCTACCGTGTTGTGCGCACGCGCTAAACGGGTAATAGAATCAAGCAGTATCACCACATCGTGGCCGCATTCCACCAAACGCTTGGCTTTTTGCAACACAATGCCGCTCACTTTTACGTGCTTTTCGGCAGGCTCATCAAAGGTAGAGGCAATAACCTCGCCTTTAACGCTGCGTTCCATATCGGTAACTTCCTCCGGACGTTCGTCTATCAGCAGAACGATAAGGTAAACTTCCGGGTGGTTAGTAGCTATGGCGTTGGCAATTTCTTTAAGTATGGTGGTTTTACCTGTTTTAGGTTGCGATACAATCATACCCCTTTGGCCCTTGCCTATTGGCGTAAACAGGTCAATGATACGGGTAGTCATGTTAGTTGGCGAATCGAAAAGATTCAGCTTTTCGAAAGGGAAAAGCGGGGTAAGGTAGTCGAAAGAAACGCGGTCGCGGATTTCTTCAGGCGTACGGCCGTTAATGGTATCTACCTTTAACAGGGCAAAGTATTTTTCACCCTGCTTGGGTGGGCGTATAAGGCCGCTTACAGTATCGCCTGTTTTTAAACCAAACAGTTTTATCTGCGAAGGAGATACATAAATATCATCAGGTGAAGAAAGGTAGCTGTAGTCAGACGAACGCAGGAAACCGTAGCCATCAGGCATCATTTCCAATACACCTTCGCCTTCAATAATAGCATCGGCTTCTACACTAAAAATTTCTTTTTTGCCTCTGTCGTCCTGCGCTCTTCCTTCCTCGCTGCCGCCGTTATTATCGTTGTTATTGTGGCTATTGTTGTTGCTGTTGTTACGGTCGTTGTTTATAAAAGAAGGATCTTCATTAACGGTAACCGGTTCTTCTTTTTTAGCAGGGGCAGTGTAAGCAGGTTCTACTTTTTCTTCTTCGGCAGGCTCTTCTTTATCCGCCTTTTTGCCCTTTAACTCAGGGTCAATAGGTTTGCGGGTGCGGGTGCGCTTTTTGTCCTTATCCTTCGGGGTGTCCTCCGCGGCAGCTTGTGCTTCGGGGCTAAGGGCCTGGGCGTCTAGTATTTTTAAAATCAGGTTTTGCTTATCAGCTTTTTCAGCTCCTTTGATTTTGAGCTTTTCGGCAATCTCCCGCAGTTCGGGGAGGATCATGTCGTTCAATTGAAGAATGTCGTACATGGAATACGGTTTGGTGAGAATAATGAAGTTGTATTGGAATGATTAAAAGTCATGAAAACTATTGCGCTAAGGCGCATGGTTTAATAAAGTATTTATCGTTTCTCGGAGTATTAACAGTAAAGTTTGTCGGAACTAAACGATTATCGGAGAATAAATCGTTGTCGATAACACTGCAATTTTAGGTAATGTTTCCTAAACTCCAAACTTTTTTATGGAATTATAAGAACCTATGCATTAAGAGGGTTATCAACAGTTTTTTTACTTTACAGCATAAAGCAGCAGCATGAAACGTATTAAATCCCTATTAGCATTAGTGCTAATAATTGCCTGTTATTCTATTGAAGCGCAAACCGGCAATACCTCCCAGCGCATGAAGATTACCGATAGCGGCGAACTCTACTCCACCTTTGACTGGGACGACAATGATAACACCGGCGCTAAAACAGCGGTGGTGCTGGCCGTTTCAGCAGCCGAATTCAGTGATATTGTAAAATACAGCCATGAAAGCTACTGGCCTGCAGGTATCAATAACCTTGATGGCCGCAATAACCTGCGCTCAAAAATTAACGACTACGTTGTTTACAAAGTGGCCGAATTTGATGATAGATACTTATTGAGAATACCAGCCAGCGAAAACAAGGGAATGCCCCAAAACATGCAAAGCACGCACGACTTTTACTTTGTAATTGGCAAAGCCGGTGTGCAGAGTTACAGCACGCCGGTAAACACGGGCACTGGCAATAAAGGCCAGCGCATGAAAATAACCGACTCAGGCGACCTGTATTCCACTTATGATATTGAAGGAACAGATGAAGCCGTTAGCGCCATTAAAAAAGCAGCAAGTGCCGATTACTACAACATTATAAAGTACGCTAAAGAAGGTGGCTGGCCTACAGGCATTGCAACGCTTGACGCGCGCGATGAGGTAAGGAGCAAAATGAATGATTACGCTGTTTACAAAGTGGCGGAGTTTGACGGCAAATACCTGCTGAAAGTGCCGGCTGCAGAAAACAAGCACATGCCGGCCAACATGCGTGCCGATTATGACTTCTACTTTGTTATCGGCCAAACAGGCGCCAGCCCTGCCGGTGAGCAAAGCAAGACCTACTCCAACAGGGGCATTAAGGCCACTATAGTTTCAACAGGGGGTATGTACAGCACCTTTGATTTGGCCAACAGCGGATTTACTTCTACTATTAAAAGCCAGGTGGGCAGCGAGTACGAAGACATACTGGTTTACAGCAAAGAAGCCAACTGGCCTTATGGTATTTCCACCTTTGATTCGCGCGATACAAAGCGGCAGCAGCTAAATAATTACACCGCCTATAAAATTGCGGAGTTTGACAACAAGTACATACTGCGCATACCGGCTGCCGACAATAAATACATGCCCCAGGAAATGAGGCCTACGCACGACATATATTTTATTATTAATAAAACGAATGTAACGCTTAACTACTAAGCGTTACGATATTGCTTTTATATTAAGAATCCGATATATCAGGAATATGAAACCGCGCTATAAACTATACCTTTTATTGCTGTGCCTTTCGCTATGCATTGGAGCCACCGCAGGCGATTTTCAACGCATGACCATAGTAATACCCGGATACCTGTATGACACCTACCCCATTGACAAGTATGATGTGGCAAAAAATGCCGTTAAAGCCGCCGCGCCTAATGAGTATGACGCCATCGTTTTACACTCTGTAAAAACAGGTTGGCCTTCTGCCATGGCGGGCTCAAAAAACTTTAAGGTTTACAACCACATAAGGAACTATACCGTGTATAAGGTTGCTGAGTTCGATGGCAAGGTTTTATTAAAAGTGCCTCAGGCAGAAAACAAGCATATGCCGGCGGATTTCCAGGCCGGTTATGATTTCTACCTGATTATGGATAGCCATGCCACACGTGCCTTTGGAGATACACTTCCGGTAAAGGACTTTTCTAAGGTCCATCCAGGTAAGTTAGCCCGTATTAATGACCCCGACGAGGTGTTTTACGGAATGACATTTCTAGCTAACAAATATGTTGACACCTTAAAACAGCAATTAGGAGAAGAATATGAGTATGTGGTAGTTTACAGCCACCCTTCTAATTACCCTGAGGGCATTGTATTTGGCGATCCCAATTCTGCCTTTAAAAAGGAATACGATTATATGGTTTACATTATTGCCTCCTATGGCGAAAACTATGTTGTGCGTGTGCCGGAAGATGTGAACCTGCTAATGTCAGAAACGCTGAAGCCAAAACGCGATTTTTACATGTTACTTCCGCAAACAGCGGTTACCTTCGTTAAATGAAGAATACTGCGTTTTTGTTAGGCTTATTGCTGTGTTTCGCCTCGCCCGTTGTTGCACAAACAGGTTTTGATGCACAAATGAATGCCTTTGTAGCGGCCTTCCCTTCTCAGTTTGA
>CAZUHU010000136.1:0-10290 GCA_964620645.1 uncultured Chitinophaga sp. | reverse complement strand
GGTAACCACCTTATCCATATGTTGCGCCGCAACCCTAACCTTAAGTTAATCATGTTCAACAACCAGATATATGGTTTAACGAAAGGCCAATATTCTCCTACTTCTGAAAAGGGAAAGGTAACCAAGAGTACACCTTACGGTTCAGTGGACGAGCCTTTTAACCCTGCGCAGTTAGCCCTTGGTGCAAAAGCAACTTTTTACGCCCGCACGCTTGACCGCGACCCTAAGCACCAGCAGGCGGTAATAACAAGGGCAAACGGCCACCACGGCACCGCCTTTGTTGAAATTTACCAGAACTGCCCTGTATTTAACGATGGTGCCTTTTTCCAGTTTACGGAAAAAGAAACCAAGCAGGAAGAATGCTTAATGCTTGAGCATGGCAAGCCGCTTGTGTTTGGCCCTAACGGCAGCAAAGGCATTAAGCTGGATGGCTTTAAACCGGTAATTGTTGAAGTTACCGACGAGACATCTAAACAGGCCTTATGGATACATGACGAAACCGATAAGGACAAAGCGTTTATCCTTGCCGGCTTTCAGGACCGTACAGATGCGCACTTCCCTCGTCCGTTTGGTGTGTTTTACCGCGAAGAGCGTAGCTGCATAGATGAAGACATGCAAAAGCAGGTTGAAGATGCCGCTGCTAAAAAAGGTAAAACGCCTTTAAACAAAATATTAAGCGGCGATAAAACCTGGACTATCCTTTAGTTGTAGGTGTTAAGCTGTAAGTCATAAGTTTAAAATCCCTGCCTGTTTGGCGGGGATTTTTTTTGTATATGTTTGTGTTAATATGAAACACACCATTACTCTTCTATTGAGTGTAATGCTCTTTAGCACTTCGTTTGGGTATACCCCAATTTTGAAAAAACACTACATCAACAATTTTCAAACCGAAAAACACCATAGCCTTGCTTTTCGCGTATACGCTTTCGACACCAGCATGACTATTCCTCAAATGCAATATCGTATACGCGCTTTACAGGGGCCCAAAATTGCCGGCTTTGCCATAGGAGGCCTGGGGTTTGCCTGCGCTGTAGGAGGCTTAGCTTGTGCAATTATTGGCCCCTTGATGCATGGCAATAGAGCCTTCACCGTTGCAGGCATTGGCTGGATTACGTTGGGCGCAGGTTGTGTTCTAATGGTGCCGGGAGGTCTTATGTCCGGAATAAGCTACTACAAACAGGACAGGTATCGCTCCAGAATAAGAGAGCTTGAACAAAGAGGTTTTTGAATATAAAATCTCCCTGATGCCTTAAACCTTATTCATCCATATCACAAGTGGTAACACCACCTACCTGTTGAATCCACTTCTCCATTTCATGGTAAGATTTAAAATGGTAATAGGTTCTGTTTCCCAAAGCATCTTCTTTATAACAGGTGTACTTATGGCAAGCAGATAGAAACAATAGCAGAATAGCGGCTAAAAGGGTTTTCATAATAACGAAACGCAATTTATGCCTAAACGGTTGTCTGCCGCTTTTATTGGGTTGCCGCTACACTTCCCGCAGCCCACTTGTAACCGGCTTCAGCTTTATAGTACTTGGTAAGCAATTCAGCCGTCTTAATCCGGGCATCTATATATCGTGTTTCCCGCGCGTTTACTAAAAACAAGGAGCTTTCCCCGTTTTCAAAACGCTTCTGTTCTCCATCAAGTAAAGCTTTAAAGCCATCCACGCTGCGCAGGTACAATTTTGTTTGTTGCTGCAGGGCAAGCAGTTCGTTAAAGCTGCTTCTTAGCTTATTACTTAGTTGCTGTGTTTTTAAGTCCAACATATAGTTGGCCTGTTCAATCTTTAACTTCACCAGCTTCAAGTCGCCACGTGCCTGGGTAAAAGAAAGCGGCATGGCAAACTGCAAACCAAACTTATAGTTATTGGTAAAAATTGATCCGGTGGGGCTTTCAAAACTAAAGCGGCGGCTCAGTAGGTTGTACTGTACATTTAGTGTAGGCTTTAGGTTTTCAATTTTTAAACGGCGTTCCACATCAAGCTGCTTTAACTTTAAACTATAAAGGGCCAGGTTAGGGTTTATAGTGCGTAAGCCTGCGCATAACTCTTCAAGGCCACCAAGGTTAAGCGCCTTACTTAAAAACGAAGTATCGGCAATAACCGGCACCACAGTAGTATCAAAAGGGTATGGCGTCCCGTTTTCAAGCCACAGGTAATTGCTTACCTCAAGGCCTGCATTTAAATAACGCATGCGCGATTCTACTAACTGCAGTTGGCGGCTTTGCAACTGCGTTAAGGCTTCCATAGTATCAATCGCCGGGCGGTCGCCAAGTTCAGCAGTACGGCGCGTAGCCTCAAAACGTTGCTCCGCAACTTTTACCGCTTCGCGGTACACGGAGTATTCCTGGTAATAGTAGCTCCATTCATAGTAATACTTAAGTGCATCAAGCAGCAGGTCATTAAGCTGGCTTAAGCGCTCCTGCTGGCTGGCCTGTTGAAATATATGCGCTTGTTTTAAGGCGGCCCTCTTTTTATCAAAAACCAGGTTGGCTCCTAAGGGCACATTAAGGCCGAGGTAGCCTAAGCCACCGGCAGGCAATTTGCTTTCGCTGTTAATGTAATTGCCATAAGCAAAGTCGTAACCTGCTTTTACTTCTACACCATACCACACCGGTATCTTTACCGCACTTTCAAAGTACGAATAGTAATTCGTGCCGTCAAACGTTTTACTGTTGTAGTCAGAGTAAAGCAAAGGATCAAAACCGCCCCGAGCAATACGCAGTTCAGCACGTGCCTGTTGGGGCAGCAAATCAGCCTGGCGTGCCACGGGGTGGTAGCGGCTAACCACGGCCATATATTCCTCTACCGAAATTACCTTAACACTATCCGGGTTTGCCGGCGCGTTTAAAAAGGCTACCGATAACAACACCCAAAAAAGTAATATCCTCATATGCTACTTTGTTTTGGGTTTATCATTGCTATCAGCAGATTTATAGAAATCCGGAGGGAAACCGTTAAAGTTCCGCCACAACTCATACCAAATCGGCACATCCTTTAACAGCGCCAACCCCTTTGCGCCTCCACCCACTTTAAGGGCCCGTGGCCAGGCAGGTTCATTGGGGTCTTCTGCTACCAGTATTCTGAATTTACCGTTTACTGAAATGTTATTGTCGATAGCCACCACTTTACCACCAAAGGTGCCATAGCTTACATTGGGCCAACCGTTAAACACTATAGAAGGCCAGCCATCAAACTGAAATCTCACTTTTTGCCCCGGCGATACCAAAGGCAAATCAATGGGCCGAACGTACATCTCAACAGCGTATTGAAATTGTTGCGGTACAATCATCACCAGCATTTCTCCTTCCTTTACTATTTCTCCAACACCGGCCGCTATTGTTTTGGTTATTTGCCCATCCTGCGGCGCTAATACATAGTAAAAACCACTGCGTATGGCATAGTTGCTGAATTGGTTTTTCAGCTTGGCCACTTCAGCTTCACCGCTGCTTATATCACTCAATACAGCAAAACGTTCCGAAGTTATTTTTGCAATCTTCTCGCTGTACTCCCGCTCAATCTGGTTTACCTCTATACGGGCATTCAGCAACTCGTTACCGGCATTGGTAAATTTGTTCTCGGCTACCAGCTTTTTCGCATCTGCATTTTGCAAAGCCTGCTTGCGCTGTTCCAATTCCGTCAACGACTTCAGCCCTGCATCATACAACTCCTTTTGCCTTGCAAATTGATCCTGCGCAATTTTTAACTCGGTTATAGCTGCAATCAGGTTCATGCTATCACTTTGTACGTAAAGGGTTGCTTGCTTCACCTTGTTTTTTGCCTGTTGCAGTTTTAAATCGCGGGCCTGTGTTATGGCCATTAACTGTGTTTGGGTAGCGGCAACTTTATCGCGGTAAAAATCAATGGTCTGCTCTTTTGCCCGTATTTGTTCCTCAGTACGTTTCAACAGCTCAGGGTCCAGGTAGGTTTCTTTTACCTCGCTTAGCTTAATTATCGTATCGCCTTTTTTTACAAGGTCGCCTTCGCGCACGTACCATTTTTCTATACCGCCGGCAATAGCTGCATTAATTTCCTGTGGGCGCTGTTCAGGGGAACGTGTGGTAATAATACCGGGGGCAAAAATGGTTTGTGTCCATGGCACAAACATAAAAAGCAAAAGAGCCAGCACGAACAACGCCAGAACCCTTACAGGCCGCATAGCCTTGCTGCTTTCCGCCACCTTACTCCACGACTTTAAGTGCGTGTTACGCTGCAATAATGAACTACTATCCTTACTTAACCACATAGTTTCTGTTTTAAAGGCTTAAGTGCCTGAACATCTTCCGGTATTCCACCGATTTACTTACCTCTTCAAAAGGGCCATGCTGCACCACACGTCCGTCTTCAAGAAGAATAATACGATCACAACTGCGCGCAAAGGCCTCGTCATTAGTAACAGCCACCAGTGTATATGGTTTATCTTTTCGCGTCAAATAATTTATAAGCGTGTTCTGTTCTTCTATTTCAAGGGTACTCCAGCAATCTTCCAACAGTAGCAATCTCGGCTTGTTCAACATGGCGCGAACAATCAAAATTTTGTTTACTGTATTACGTGGTAGCTTTTTCCCTAAGGAGTCAATCGGTGTATCCAGGCCCTGGCTCAAAGATTGGATGAAGGACAGCAAACCAACCTCAGCCGATATTTCCAGAATTTCCTGCGGAGTAATGTGCTGCTGGCCCATGGTCAGGTTCTCCATCAAAGTGCCCGAGAACAGGTCGGCAGAGGCCAGGTATATACCAATTTGCTTTCGCAGGGTAACAAGGTCATAATCGCCCAAGGGGTAACCGTCAAAAAGCAGTTGTCCATCGTACGATGAATAAGCCCCTGTAAACATTTTAAGAAGTGTTGACTTTCCGGAGCCTTCTGTTCCGAAGATGCAAACCTTTTCGCCTGACTTTATTTCGAAACTCAAATCGCTTAGCACCCATTGCGATTGAGGCTTGCTGAACTTATACCACAAATTGCGGGCTATGATGTTTACACCTTTAGCCTGCGGTTGCAGTGCCAGCCCGCCCTCTCTTTCAACCGGCTTATCCAAAATCTTACTCACCTTCTCCAACGAGGTGAGCATATCGTAAACTACATCAAGGCTGCCGATAAGCTTCTCAATACTGTTAAGCAATACAAGTATTACAATTTCCGCTGCAATAAACTGTCCCAGGTTCAGTTGTTGTTCAAACACCAGTACGGTACCAACAATCAGCAATGCGGCGGTTATAACCACTTTAAAAAACACAAAACTCCAGTATTGAATCTGCAGTACATCAAAATGGCTTTTACGTGCATCCAGGTAGCCACTCACCAGCGTATCGGTTTTGGTTACCGGAAATTCAGTTAACCCCATAAACTTTATCGTTTTTATGGTGCGTGCCACTTCCTCAAGCCAATAGCCAACTTCATATTTATAGTTCGATTCCTCCAGGCTTGTTCTAATGCCTCGGGGATAGGTAACCCTTAAAATTATGGCCACAAGCGCCACCAGCCCGATGCCGAAAAACAGAAACGCCCCGTTGTAGAAGGAAAGAAGCGCTATACCAAATATTATTTGTACCGTAGCAGCAGGAAAATCAAGCAGTACTTTAGATACACCTTTTTGAAGGGCGGCAGTATCAAAAAATCGGTTAACCAGTTCGGGCAGGTAATAGTCGTCAACGGCCAACAAGTCCAGCCGTGGTATCTTATAAGCAAACTGCAGGCTGTAGCGCGTAAAAATGCGCCGCTGAACGTTCTCGTTTACTTTCATTTGCAATATCTGCAACCAGCCATTGGCCAGCACACCCAACACCACTACGCATATAAGCACTACCAGCGAGGTAGATATAACCCCACCGAAAAGCAGGTTAATAATGGATTGAATGCCGAGCGGTAAACTGAGGCTTATAAGCCCGCTTATAATGGCATAGAAGTAAATGGCCATTATCTCCTTTCGCTCCAGGGCCACAAGGCGAAAGAATCTTTGAAGTGGGGCGGTTGTACTTACCATGAAGCGAACATACTAATATTTCCGTAATAATAGTAATACTATTATTAAAAATAGCTAAAACACTTTTTATGATAGATAAATTATCTTTCCTATTTTTGCCTTGCTATGGAACTACAACTGCGTATTAAAATGAACGAAAACCTTTACCTGCGCGACCCTGAGAGCAGTGAGCTTGGGCGCAGAATCGTTCGAGAGGCAATTAAAATGATTGATAGTCTGGGGTTTGAAAATTTTACTTTTAAAAAGCTGGCAGAAACGGTAGGCACCACCGAGGCTTCCGTTTATCGCTATTTTGAGAATAAGCACCGCCTGCTTTTATACATCATTGCATGGTACTGGGCCTGGATGGAGTATCTTATTGTTTTTCATGTAAACAACCTGGACGGGGCGGAGAGGAAAGTAAAAAAGGTAATAGAGCTGCTATCCGGCCACATAAAAGACAATATCGGAGGAGATGAGTTGGATAAAAACGCACTTTTTAATGTAGTAATGTGGGAGGTAAACAAGGTTTACCTTACCAAAGAAGTAGGTACAGATAACCAACTGAAGTTTTTTAAGCCTTATAAGGACCTTTGCGCCCGCATAGCCGGCCTGTTTACAGATTACAACCCCAAGTACACTTATAGCCATTCACTGGCCAGTACGCTTTTAGAAATGGCCCATCTACAGCAGTTCTTCATGCAGCATTTACCTGCCTTAACCGACTTTGGAAAAGCGAAAAAGCCCAATGCCCTGCGCACATTTTTGGAGCATTTGGTTTTTTCGGCACTTAATGACACCAAGGCCAGGTAGGAAGAATATTCTGTTTTCTAATCTGATTCTTTCCGTGGCTCCTAATAATTCTCGTACCAATCAAACCTTTGTTTAATAGTTTGGTCTTTGGTCTTTTTAAGATTATCCAGATAAAACTGCGCCACCGGCGAAAGTTTCTTTTGTTTAAGCCAAATTAACTGCCATTTGGTAGTAATAGGCAATCCGCCCACAGGTATAATCTGCAGGTCGCCATTCATCAACTCATTCTTAATTCCGATAAGCGGCATAATGGAACAGCCCAATCCCGCAATAACGGCCTGTTTAACGGCCTCGTTCGAGGTCAATTCAATTTTTTTATCCGTAACCCAACCGCTTCTCACAATAAACTTCTCCATTGCAGCCCTTGTTGCAGAACCCACTTCTCTAAAGATCAACGGAAGAGTGCCTAATGCGCTCTTATAGTTCGAACGCTTGCTTATTTTAAAGTCCTTGTTGGCCACCATAAACAACTTGTTCTGCATAAGCGGAATAGCCTCTGTTTTTATTTTAGCCGGAAGCACCGATACCAGCGCAAAGTCCACATCATTTGCTTCAAGGCTTTTAACAACCTGCGCCTTGTTGGTAACATCCATCATCAACTCCACACCGGCATGCTTATTCAAAAAGTCACTTAAAAAGTAGGGCATTACGTACTTACCTGTCGACACAACTGAAATCTTAAGCCTGCCGGTTATTTGCCCTTCAAAAGCCTTTGCCTGGTAGTTAATGGCGTAGGCTTCGTTCAAAATTCTCTCAGCCGCCACGGCTATCTCCTTACCAAAGTCAGTTATAAAAACCCTTCGGCCCACCACTTCAGTAAGTGGGATATCAAATTGGTTTTGCAGGTTTTTTAACTGTAGCGATACTGCCGGTTGAGTTAAATGCAGCTCTTCAGCCGCCTTGGTAATACTGAGTGTTTGCGAAATCTTCAGAAATATCTGTAGCTGTCGTAATGTATAATTCATAAGTAACGCTTATGCTATTGATTACTAAAATAAATAAACAATTATAATTATTCTACTCAGCTTTGCACCATTAAACAACTAAAACAAAAAGCCATGACAAGAATTACAGTTGCTAAGGGAGACGGTATAGGTCCCGAAATTATGGATGCCACCCTCCGCATTATCCTTGCCGCAGGAGCGCAAATTGAAATTGATGAAATTGAGGTTGGCGAGAAAGTTTACCTGGCCGGTAATACTTCCGGTATCGCCCGCGAATCCTGGGATGTAATCAGGAGAAACAAGGTTTTCCTTAAAGCCCCTATTACTACGCCGCAAGGCGGTGGTTACAAAAGCCTTAACGTTACTACCCGCAAATTCCTGGGGCTTTTTTCCAATGTAAGGCCTTGTGTAAGCCTGCACCCCTTTGTGCAAACAAAGCACCCCAAAATGGACATTGTGATTATAAGGGAGAATGAAGAAGACCTGTATGCCGGAATTGAACACCAGCAGACAGACGAGGTGGTACAGTGCCTTAAACTGATAAGCAGGCCCGGTTGCGAAAAAATTGTGCGTTACGCTTTTGAGTACGCCAAACAATACGGGCGCAAAAAAGTAACCTGCTTTACTAAGGATAACATCATGAAACAAACCGATGGTTTGTTCCACAAAGTGTTTGATGAAATTGCGGCGGAGTACCCGGAAATTCAAAATGAACACTGGATAATAGATATAGGCGCCGCAAAAATGGCCGATACGCCCGAAGCCTTTGATGTGATAGTAATGCCTAACCTGTATGGCGATGTACTTTCGGACGTAGCTGCGCAAATAGCCGGCTCGGTTGGTCTGGCAGGCTCTGCAAACATCGGCGAAGAGTGTTCAATGTTCGAGGCAATACACGGTTCGGCACCACGCAGGGCAGGGCAAAACATGGCAAACCCCTCGGGACTTTTACAGGGGGCGGTTCTAATGCTAACTCACATTGGCCAAACAGGGGTTGCTGAGAAAGTACAAAATGCCTGGCTGCGTACAATAGAAGATGGCATACACACGTACGACATATTTAAAGAAGGAGTAAGTCGTCAAAAAGTAGGTACTAAAGAGTTTGCAGATGCAGTAATAGCGAACCTTGGTAAAAAACCGCTGGTTTTAAATCCGGTAACGTACGCAAAAGACGCAATACTTAAAGTGCCCAAATACAGCCGCCGCACAACAGCTAAAAAAGAGTTGTTGGGGGTAGATGTTTTTGTTCACTACAACAACAGAAGCGCAGAAAACCTTGCCGCACTGTTACAGAAAGTTCAGGACCCCTGCAAAGTTGAACTCTCCATGATTACCAACCGCGGCATAAAAGTTTGGCCCGAAGGTTTTGAAGAAACCTTTTGCACAGACCATTGGCGCTGCAGGTTCAAACCCCAACACAATGCGGCCTTTACTAAAAACACCATTATCAACGTGCTTACGGAGGCAGAAAAACTGGGAGTAGATGTTATTAAAACAGAAAACCTGTATGCCTTTGATGGCAAGCCCGCATATTCACTGGGCCAGGGGCAATAACAGATATAGAATAGCCAGTATGTATAAACCGTATATTGCAATGGGCCTGGCGATAACGTTCCAGGCCCTTTCACTCAACTCCAACAGCGTACTACTTACACAGTTTTGTGGTGCTGTTACCATTATTTTTTATCTGCTTTTTTTTAAAACCATAACTAAAAATAGTAGCCATGGAGAAAACATTTGAAATTAAGCTGGGCGGCCCCGAAGAGGAATATGACAAAGTAGAAGAGCTGGTTAGCGCAGTGCTGAATGGAGCTGTACGTTCTCTCAATCTTGAATCGTTCAGCAAATGGGTTAGATATGGAGAGGAGGACGAACAGCTTAAAGCGCAGATAAGGGCTATTAAAGAGGCTAATCAGAACTTTATAAACCTTTTAAGAAGTGAGACGAACGAATGGAGTGCTGTAAGCATAAAAATCTCACTACAACTGGAGGAAAAGCTACATGAAAGTGTTTAGCGGCAGAAAACTGTTGATTGCAACAATGCATGGCAAAGAAACCGTAATTGCCCCGCTTCTTGAAAAGCATCTGGGCGTTACATGTATTGTACCGTCAAATTTTGACACCGATTACTTTGGCACTTTTACGGGCGAAGTTGAACGGGAAACCGACCCCTTAACTACAGCCAGAAAAAAGTGCCAAATGGCTTTAGAGTTTGGCCTTTGCGATATGGCCATTGCAAGCGAAGGCAGTTTTGGGCCTAATCCTCTTATTCCCTTTATGCCGGCTGATGATGAATGGTTGTTTTTTGCAGATAAAAAAAATAATGTGCAGGCTTTTGCAAGAGAAGTAAGCACCTCCACCAATTTTGCCGGTGCCCTTGTAACAAACATGGACGAGTTGATGCGTTTTGCAAACAAAGCTTTGTTCCCTTCGCATGGCCTCATCATTCGCCCTTCAGAAAACGATAAACTGAGGATAGTTAAAGGAATTACAGATAAGGACACCCTACAAAAATTGTTTTTAGAATATTCCGCTATCAGTGGCAGCGCTTTTGTTGAAACCGACATG
>CAZUHU010000135.1:0-10311 GCA_964620645.1 uncultured Chitinophaga sp. | reverse complement strand
TGTTTCAGGAACTGGTTTTCCACTGCCGGCGGTATATCCTCGCTCCCCACAAAATCGCCGCCAAATTCCGCCATCATTTTAAGCTTCAGGAACTCGTTTTCCGAATTAATCTCGTCCTCGGACCTCTTGTTCTTTTTTCTCTTTGCCACACCCTGAAAATAAGAAAATTAAGTTGATACTTTTACAATTGCATGACATTGAAGCTGTCAGCTTACCTAAATTAGATGGATGTTCGGATTTAAATCAAAACCCAATCCTTTTACCACTCTTTATGTAGTGTTTGGCTACATCATCGTTTTTTCCATATGGTGGGGGTACCTGCTTTACCAAAAAAACGAAACCGCTTACCAGGAAACTATAGACCTGAATGATATAAGCTATATGATAATGCATCCGGGTATGGATTACCATGATACCCCCGAGTTTGAGAAAATCCACAAAAAATACGTTAGGCAAAAGATAATGATCATTACCGAAGGCAGCGTATTTATGGCCTTACTGGTATTCGGTTTATTGCGCGTACACCGCGTGTTTACTAAAGAGATGGAACTGGCGGAGCAGCAGCGCAACTTCCTTTTATCTATTACGCACGAGTTGAAATCACCGCTTTCCACTATTAAAATATCGTTGCAAACCTTGCTTAAGAGAAAGCTTGACCAGGAGAAAACAGATAAATTATTAAACAACTCCTTATCGGATCTCGATAGGCTGGAATCTTTGGTAGATAACATTCTGTTTGCTGCTAAAATAGAAAGGGACGAACCCGGCTTTAGTACTGAAGAGATAAACGCCTCGGATATTGTAAGGCTGATAGTGGACAGATTTTCGGCTAACAAAAAAGGTATTCACCTGCATGGCCATATCGAAGAAGAAGTATATGCACAGTTAGATGCACTCGGTTTTACTTCTGTAGTAATTAACCTTATAGAAAATGCCATTAAATATTCCGAAGAGAATACTAATGTGCACGTTACTTTAAAGAAGGATGGAACAAACATTGTGCTGAAGATAGCCGATGAAGGCATAGGCATTGCTGCTGCGGACCGCTGGAAGATTTTTGAAAAATTCTATAGAGTAGGCAGCGAGGACACACGCAGAACTAAGGGCACAGGGCTTGGCCTTTACATTGTAAAACGCTTTATCGAAATATACAAAGGCGATATTGATGTTAAGCCTAACGAACCTAAGGGCACCATCTTTTCAATTTCGTTACCGCAATAACAAATGACAATTGCGTGACAAACATTTACATATTTAATCGTAACCTTATACTATTAACCTGAACCTATAAATTTTGTGTTATGCAACAGCGAATACTACTGGTAGAAGATGAAGAAAACCTCTTAGAGGCTATTAAGATGAATCTTGAATTAGAGGGCTACGAGGTAGAAGTTGCAACAACGGGCACCAAGGCCCTTAAGAAGGTGAAGGAACAACGCTTTAACCTTATTATACTGGATGTAATGCTGCCCGAACTGGATGGCTTTACCGTTTGCGAAAAAATAAGGTTAGACGATACCAATACCCCTATATTGTTTTTGACCGCCAAGGATACCAGCCAGGATAAAGTGAACGGATTAAAAATTGGTGCAGACGATTACCTGACCAAACCCTTTAACCTGGAAGAGCTATTGCTACGTGTAAGAGTATTAGTGAAGCATAGCGTACGCGGCAGCCGCGAAGAGGTAAAACTGAAGACCTTTAAGTTTGGCACCAATGAGATAAACTTTGTAACCTTTAAGGCCATTGGCGTTGATGGTAAGGAACATACCCTTACTAAAAAAGAAGTAACCCTTTTAAAGTTATTGATTGATAAGAAAGACAGCGTTGTATCGCGCGAGCAGATACTGCAATACGTATGGGGCTATGATGTTTTCCCCACCACAAGAACAATAGATAACTTCATTCATTCCTTCCGCAAGTATTTCGAAAGCAATCCTTCTGAACCTAAGTACTTTCACTCCATAAGAGGGGTAGGCTACAAGTTTACCCAGTAAAAGAATTGGCGCCTTATACGGAAATGGCCTTCGGATGTTACATCCGGAGGCCATTTTTTTTGAACAAAAAAAACCGGCAAGAGTAATAAAAAAATAGACACCATCACCCTCTATGCCAAACTTTTTTTTCGAACAAAAGTTTTATGTAACTAACTGAAAATCTTTCGGTTAAAATTTTGCTTTTAATTATCTCGATTTATATAATCGCCCCCTGAAAATTATTAACCCCTCAAAAAAGAAAGTACTATGGAACTTCTTATTGCCTTTTTAACATTTTTCGGTGTAACCTTCGAAATCGGCGGAAACCAAGCCAAAATCAACTGGAGCGATGAAGAAAGCGCTTCGAAAATCTACACTTCTAACGAATACCAGGACTACCTGAAAGGCGGTGGTGTTGACGTATTTGACGCAGCAGGCACCCCTGCCGTTTGGGTAACCGTAACTGAACCCAAGAACTAGTAAACAACTTTAAATAACCCTGACAAAAAATTGAGTTTATGCCAGCAATAAACATCAAAATCGTAAATGGCGAAGTTGTTGTAGTTAACAGCAACAAGTAATAGCCAGTCCTTTAACTAAACTTTTGGGTCCGTACATCTGTTATATGCAGGTGGTGGATTCTTTTTGCCCATACACATATAAAGTGTTTAAAACCGACAGGTTTTAGGCATAATATGGTTATATTTGCAAACTCAAAATTCAAATATGGTATCTACTGAAACTAAAACAAGCTTGAAGTACAAAGTAAAAGACATGAGCCTGGCCGAATGGGGCCGCAAGGAAATTAAATTGGCCGAAGATGAAATGCCGGGTTTAATGGCCCTGCGCACTAAATACGGTAAAGAGAAGCCACTTGCCGGTGCGCGTATAGCTGGTTGTTTGCACATGACTATTCAAACAGCCGTGCTTATTGAAACTTTAGCTGAGCTGGGTGCAGAAGTTACCTGGAGCTCTTGCAACATCTTCTCTACACAAGACCATGCCGCTGCCGCCATTGCTGCTGCCGGTATCCCGGTTTTTGCCTGGAAAGGCCAAAATGCTGAAGAATTTGATTGGTGTATTGAGCAAACCCTGTTTGCTTTCGAAGGTGGCAAGCCACTTAACATGATATTAGACGATGGCGGAGACCTTACTAATATGGTTTTCGACAAATACCCAGAGTTGATAAAGGATATCAAAGGCCTTTCTGAAGAAACCACTACCGGTGTTCACCGCTTGTATGAGCGCATGAAGAACGGCACCCTGCCAATTCCGGCTATTAACGTAAACGACTCTGTTACCAAGTCAAAATTCGATAACAAATACGGTTGCCGCGAAAGTTTGGTTGATGCCATTCGCCGCGCTACCGACCTTATGCTGGCCGGCAAAGTAGCCGTAGTTTGCGGTTATGGCGACGTTGGTAAAGGTTCTGCTGACTCTTTAAAGCATGCAGGTGTGCGTGTTATCGTTACAGAAATTGACCCTATCTGCGCATTACAGGCAGCTATGGAAGGTTACGAAGTAAAGAAGCTGGACACAGCCATTGGCGAAGCCGACATTATTGTAACTGCTACCGGCAACTGCGATATTGTTATGGGCAAGCACTTTAAAAAGATGAAGCACAACGCTATTGTGTGCAACATCGGCCACTTTGATAATGAAATTGACGTAGCCTGGTTAAACGATAACTACGGCAACACAAAAGATACCATCAAACCACAGGTTGATAAATACACCATTGATGGAAAGGATATTATACTGTTAGCAGAAGGCCGCCTGGTTAACCTGGGCTGCGCTATGGGCCACCCATCGTTTGTTATGAGTAACTCGTTTACCAACCAAACCCTGGCACAGTTAGAACTTTGGAAAAACCACAGCAAGTACGAGAACAAGGTTTACACCTTGCCTAAGCACCTTGATGAAATGGTTGCCAAGCTGCACCTGGAAAAAATCGGCGTTGAGTTGGAAGAACTGAACGACAAGCAAGCTTCTTACATCGGCGTAGAAAAGCAAGGCCCTTATAAGCCTGAGCACTACCGCTACTAGAATAAATTTAGCAATCGGCAAAAGCAACTCCTTTGGGGTTGCTTTTTTTGTTTCAGTAAAGCGCTATTACGTGTTCCTATTTGCCTAGCTTCGGCAAAGTTTACTTAAACAACCCTTGTGAGCGATACCGCCTTTCTAATCCTGACCTCTGCTATAGTGCTGCTTTCCATTTTTATCTGCTTTAGGTACTCAAAAAAAGTGGCGCTGGCGAACCTTGGCGCTTTCCTGGTTTACAGTGGCTGGAGTTACTACGGCCTGTTTTACAAAAGCCAATACGGTGCCTCTTTGGTTTGGTGGTTTTATCTGCTTGTGTTTAATGCAGTGCATTTTGTAATAGTGGTATCTTACTTGCTTCGATGGTATTTGGGGAAGAGAAAAGAAACTAATCCGTAATTCTGCCGTACTGCATCATTTTTGAGCAGCGCTTCTTTTATGCCTTTCATAATTAATACGGTTGGCTATCAGCAATGGTAAACTAATAACCAATGCCACCACCATAAACAGTGCAATATTTATAAGCATGGCAATCTTTAATGAATAACCCCCGAAGAGCGTCTTACATAATTTAAAACCAATAGTGGCGGGGTAAACGTGCAGTATTGTAAGTATAACAGCAGGAAATATGGGGAGGATAAGAATACCTACAAACAGGTAAAGTGAAAACTCCGGGTTAGGGGAATTCGCCTCCAACTGCTCTATCAATTTTTTAAAGCTATCCGAACGTGTTAACACATCCCGTAACTTGAGGTAAAATTTTGAGTAATGCCTTTCCATAATCGCTAATCAAATATAAAAGCCCCGCAGCTTAGGTTCATAAAGCATGGCTTTTTGTTTTTCTTCGCACCGCTAATGACTTTAAACTACAAGCAATTCGGTTCTGGCTTTCCGCTAATTATTCTTCACGGGCTTTTAGGCTCGTTGGATAACTGGCAGAGCATTGCCAAAAAAATTGCAGAGCAGGGCTTTTCGGTTTATATCATAGACCAACGCAACCATGGGCGGTCGCCCCATACGGAAGAATTCGACTATAACCTTCTCTCGTCGGACCTTCTTGAATTCATGGAGCAGCACCATATACAAAAGGCGCACCTTTTGGGCCACAGTATGGGTGGTAAAACCGTTATGCAATTTGCGTTAACCCACCCCCAAAAGGTGGGCAAACTGATAGTGGTAGATATTGTGCCTGCGGCTTTTAACGACCGGCACAGCGACGTTTTCGAAGCTTTGTTTGCCGCCAACGCATCAACGGCAACTTCAAGAGAGGAGGTTCAGGAGGTGTTACGCCAAAAGCTGGGCGACGAAACAACGGTGCAGTTTTTAATGAAAAGCCTGGTACGCAACGAGGATGGCAATGGCTTTAGTTGGCGATTTAATGTTAGGGCACTTTACCAAAATTACGGCAATATATCTGATGAAATAACCGCTAACCAGCCTTACAAGGGTTATTGCCTATTCATTAAAGGTGAGCGCTCTACCTATATTAATTCGGGCAACTATTCTTCTATTGCTGACTTGTTCCCAACCCACCAATTGGCTGAAATAAAGGGAGCCGGCCACTGGGTACATGCCGATAAGCCTGCCGAGTTTATTGAAGAAGTTCTGCGCTTTCTGGCTTCTTAATGCCTTGAAATGGCCTGCTTTTTATCAATTTTAGCTGTGGGGTGAATTTATATATTTGCCGTTCTAAATTTCCGATACAATGACCAAAGACCAGATTGCCAAGCTGATTGGTGAAGAAAAAGCCAAATTTCTGTTAGACCACCAATCTAAAACCATTTCTAAGGACCAACTTCACCTTCCTTCGTCAAGCTTTATTGACAACATCTGGAGAGACTCCAACCGCAATATTCAAACCTTGAAGAACCTGCAATGGATTGCCGGCACTGGCCGCTTAGCCAATACAGGTTATGTGTCTATACTTCCGGTTGACCAGGGCATTGAACACAGCGCAGGTGCATCCTTTGCACCTAATGTGCCGATGTTTGACCCTGAGAATATTGTAAAGCTGGCAGTAGAAGGCGGATGCAATGCAGTGGCCTCTACCTATGGTGTGCTTGGCATAGTTGCCCGTAAATACGCGCACAAAATCCCGTTCATTGTAAAAATCAACCATAACGAATTTATCAGCTACCCTAACTCATACGACCAAATTAAGTTCGGCACCATTCGCGATGCATGGAATATGGGTGCAGCCGCTGTAGGCGCAACTATCTACTTCGGCAGCGAAGAATCAAAACGCCAGATTGTTGAAATTGCCGAGGCTTTTGAAATGGCCCACGAGTTAGGCATGGCAACCGTTTTATGGTGCTACCTGCGCAACTCATCCTTTAAAAAGGATGGCGTTGATTACCACACTGCAGCCGACCTTACCGGGCAGGCCAACCATTTAGGGGTAACTATCCAGGCTGATATCATCAAACAAAAGCTGCCTGAAACCAACGGCGGATATAATGCCATCAACTTCGGCAAAACACATAAAAAGGTTTATTCTGATTTAACTACCGACCACCCAATTGACCTTTGCCGCTACCAGGTAGCTAACTGTTACATGGGCCGTGTAGGTTTAATTAACTCGGGTGGCGCTTCAAGTGGCGATACTGATTTAGCGGAAGCAGTTTCAACTGCCATCATCAACAAGCGTGCAGGTGGTATGGGTTTGATCTCCGGCCGTAAAGCTTTCCAACGCCCAATGAAGGATGGCATAGCTTTGCTAAACGCCATACAGGATATTTACCTAAGCAAGGATGTAACCATAGCTTAAGAAAAATAGAATGCTAACAAAAAAGCCCGCGAAAACTCGCGGGCTTTTTTGTTGTTGGCTTCGTTTAACGGACAAGTGTTACACTGCCTTTGTATTTCTGGGTTACGTTATTCATAAACGTTACCTCTGCATAATAAACGTAAACATTTGGTGGCGCAGGTTTACCCTTATAGTTACCATCCCAGCCTATGTTCATACTGTTGCTGTCAAACACCTTCTCCCCTATGCGGTTAAATATTCTCCAGGCTATCAACTTAACGCTTTCGCCTAAAGGCAGGAATATATCGTTATTGCCATCGCCGTTTGGTGTAAACACATTAGGCCAAAATACCTGGCCCACCGGCATTACATTCAAAGTAATAGTATCAGATGATTTGCAGCCATTGGCATCTGTGTATTGCAACACATAAGTAATGGTATCTTCCGCCAGTGCAACCGTGTTTTGGCAGGTGCTGCAACTTAAAAGGGTGTCAGGCGTCCATACATAAGTGCCTGCGCCGGGCGCACCCGTTATATAGGCAAATATTCCTACGTGTTCATCTTCATAAGCAATTTTATCAGGGCCTAAGTCTATTTGCGGTATTGGTGTAAAGGTTACGGATAAGGCATCGCTTGCGGTGCAGCCGTTGGCATCGGTAACCGTTACGCTGTAATTGCCTGAGGATACGGGGGTAACTACCTGGGCGTTACTACCGTTACTCCACAAATAGCTGCTGTATCCAGCACCGGCATCAATTACTACCACCACCCCTTCACAAACGCTGGTATCGTTTCCTAAAGCAAAAACCAAAGCAGCCGGTTCGTTAATTACAGTACCTGCAGTGCCCGAACAACCGCTGGCATCAGTACCCGTTACGGTATAGCTACCGGGTGCAAGGCCAATTATAGTATCCGATGTTTGAAGGTTGCTCCACAAGTAGCCTATAGGTTGCGTGCCCCCGTTAGGGGTTACAAAGGCGGTTCCGTTATCGCTGCCGTTACAGGTAGCATCAGTTGGTGTAATAAGCAGCGTAAGGTTGTTACTGCTTGGCTGCACCGTTACCTGGGCTGTATCCGAACAACTTACAGCGTCAGTTACCTGTACGATGTAACTTCCGGCCCCCAGGCCTGTGAAGCTATTCGAGCTTTGACCCGGCCCTCCATTCAACGAATAGGTATATGGGCCGGTGCCTGCGGTATCAATATTTACCGTAATAAATGCGTTACTCAGGCCACAACTACCATTGGTTACCACAGCACTTATATCCAACGTACAACAGGTGCCGGAACCTACCACAGCATTACCGGTGGCCTGGCAGTTGTTAGCATCACTTACCGTAAATGGATAATTACCCGCCGTTAAACCTGTGGCGGTAGCGGTTGTTTGCCCACCCGCCCAACTAAACGACAGGTTACCCGTTCCTCCACTGACATTTATAGTGGCTGTTCCATCACCACTACCGGGGCAGGTTTCGTTTACAATAGTTACGGAGTTAATTGTTGGCGCATTCGGATTGCTTAAACTGAATGATGTATCAATAAAGCAGTTTGCATACGCATTATCAGTAATGGTTACAGGATAAACCCCCGAACCGATGTTGCTGTTTGCTGCCGTTGTAGGCCCTCCGCTCCAGTTGTAGCTGTAGTTGCCTGAGCCGTTAGTGGCTGTCAACGTTATGCTGCCATCTGTTGCCCCGCAATTGGGTTGTACGATTACTGCACTAACTGTAAACGTGCAACAGTTAGCCGGTGCAGTTAAGGTTGCATTAGCTGTAGCCTGACAACCGTTTGCATCAGTTACACTAACATTTATAGTGCCTGCCGGCAGGTTTGTTATATTCTGCGCTATAGCAAATGGCAGGTTGAATGTTTGCGGCGTGCCACCCGTATCAATGGTAACCGAATAAGGGGCAGCGCCACCCGCTAGTGTAACAGTTATTGAACCATCATTACCGGCACAGGTAGGGTTAACCTGGTTGCTGAATGTTAAGCTTGGCCCATTACTGCTGTTCAGGTTTATAATGGTATCAATAAAGCAATTGGCTATTGCTGTGTTAGTTACAGTTACAGAATACTGGCCGCTTGGCAAGTTTGTTTGTGTGGCCTGCGCAGGAAGGCTATTGCTCCAGGCATAGGTATAAGTAGCAGCCGGGCTCATGGTAACCGTAATACCGCCATCACTTTGGCCGCAGGTAGGTTGCGTAACAGTGTAGGATAAGCTTATACTGCAACAGGTAGGACCTGTAGGCACATTTACCTGAACCGTATCGGTACAACCATTAGCATCGGTAGCAGTAAGTATGTAATTACCGGGGGCAAGGTTGTTTACCGGGAACGATGGAATAGCAGTGGTGTTAGCCGGTGTGGCAAGTGGTGCATAGGTCCAACTAATTGCTCCTGTTCCGCCACTTACTGCCGCAGAAGTTATAGCTGCGTTGTTTTGCCCGGCGCACGTTTCAGCAGCTACTGCAACGGTACCGATTGATGGGCCCGCAACATCAGTTAGCGTAACAATCAAGGTATCCGGGCAACCATCCGAAGCCAGTACAGAAACTGTGTACGTACCCGCAGGCAAACTGTTTACAGGTAGTGTTCCTGCCACTGGTACGGCCTGTGAAGTTGGTGGGTTTACCCCATCATTAATAGTTACCTGGTAAGGCGGCGCACCACCCGCAAGTGTAATGCTTACACTGCCATTGCTTTGCCCGCAACTTGGGTTAACCAGGTTACTGCTGGATAAAGCAGGCCCGTTACTGTTACTTAATGATATGATGGTATCGATAAAGCAATTGGCAACTGCCGTATTAGTAACTGTTACAGAATACACCCCGCTGGCCAGGTTACTTTGGTTAGCCTGTGCAGGTAAGCCGTTATTCCAGGCATAAGTATACGTTCCTGCAGGGCTCATAGTAACTGATATACTGCCGTTGCTTTGTCCACAGGTGGGTTGCGTTACCGTATACGACAGATTTATGGTGCAACAGTTAGGGCCGGCCGGTACGTTTACGTGCACAGAATCTGTACACCCTGAACCGTCAGTAACTGTAAGAATATAGTTGCCCGGCGTTAGGTTATTTACCGGAAATGCCGGTATTGCCGTGGTATTTGCCGGTGTGGCAATTGGCGCATAGGTCCACGATAAGGCTCCCGTGCCGCCCGTAGCATTTGCCGAGGTTATGGAAGCATCATTTTGCCCCAAACAGGTTTCAGCAACTACGTTAACCGTAGTTATGTTTGGTGGGGTGCCACCTGTTAGGGTTATCACTAAAGTATCAGTACAGTTGTTGGCAGCAATTACCGAAATGGTATAAGTGCCGGCTGCTAAACCGCTCACAGGGGCAGTACCTGCTACAGGCACAGTTTGCGTTGTGGGCGGGTTAACACCGTCATTAACTTTTACCTGGTAAGGGGCCGTACCGCCCGAAAGTGTAATACTGATGCTGCCATTACTTTGTCCGCATGTGGGATTAACCTGACTGTTGCTGGTTAGGTTTGGCGACGATGGCGCTGTTATGGTAAAAGAGGCCGTACCAGTACACCCGTTACCAT
>CAZUHU010000134.1:0-10436 GCA_964620645.1 uncultured Chitinophaga sp. | reverse complement strand
AGGCTGCCGTTACCGCACGAAAAAGCTTCGGTAGTTAACTCAATACCGCCAAAGCCATCACCGGTTGGTAAGCCGCTTTGCATACCTATGCGTGCAGTGTACTGGTTGGCCGCATTATGCAGGTTGGTATTGCCGTGGTTGCTAACCAAAATATTACCGCCTGCAACATCAAGTTTGCTATTAGTATAAGGGCTGGTTGTGCTTATGCCGATACGCGAGCCATCATCATACATTATAGAATTACATATAGTGGTAGTGCTGGTAAATTTGGGTATAAAGTCCACAATAGCAGCAGCGCAAATAGCATTAGGCCCGGTTGCGCCGGTTATACCCTGGGGCCCTGTATTACCCTGCGCACCTGTGGCTCCTGTTGCCCCTGTATCTCCTGTTACTCCCTGGGCACCTGTAGGCCCTGTTATGCCTTGTATACCTTGCGCCCCGGTATCACCGGTTGGTCCGGTGTTACCCGTAATGCCCTGGGCGCCGGTAGGCCCCTGCGGGCCGGTATTGCCGGTTGTTCCTGTTGGCCCTGTTATTCCTTGCGGACCCGTTACTCCTGTAATGCCTTGTAAGCCTTGTGGCCCCGTATCACCTGTTGGGCCTGTAGTTCCTACCCCGGTTGCTCCGGTTGGCCCCGTGTTACCTTGTATGCCCGGCAAGCCTGTTGCGCCTGTAAATCCGGTTACGCCTTGTGGCCCGGTAGCACCGGTTGGCCCGGTAAACTGGCATAGGGATGTCCAGCCTCCGTTAAAAAAGTAATAACAACCAATGGTAACATCATACACCAATAGCCCTTGCGCGGGTGCTGCAATGGCAAGCCGTTGAGCCGTGGTAAGCCGTGGGGCCAAAAAGCCTTTGTTCGTAGATGTTAAATCAAGAATAGAAGAAGGATCAGGATTGGGGGTGCCTATACCCACATTGTCCTGCGCTATAGCGCTAAGGCTAAATAAGGCAAGCAACAGGCTTAATACATTAACTTTCATACTTCAGGTTTTGGATAATGCAAGGTTACTTCCCTCATGCGTCCCCCGCCATTCATTTTAGTTGAAAAATGGCCGGCCTAAAGCATATTTGCACTTGACTAAACAAAAACAATTAAATGATAATCAAATAATTAAAGCTTGTCAAACGCCGAAACCCGTGGCCGGCCTAAGCTAATTTTCCTATATTCATTTTATGGCAAGTTCTGATTCCCTTTTTGACTTAATACAGAGTTTAAGTCCGGCAGAAAAACGATACTTCAGGCTGATTACTTCGGCAGCAGGCACTGAAGGTGGTGTTATGCTCCGCATTTACGACATACTTGAAAAAATGGAAGTATTTGATGAAGAGTTACTCAAGAAAAAACTGAAAGACCCTGCCCTTTTAAAAAACCTTAGCAGCAACAAACTAAAACTTCGCGAAAGGTTAGCGGATGTTGTTACAGAGTTTAACTATCAAACAGGCATTGTAGCTGAAATAAAGTTTTTGATACGCAAAGCCGAAGTTTTGTTTGAACGCAACCTTGCAAGCCTTGGCTATGATGTGCTGCTTAAAGCAAGAACCAAAGCTGAACTATACGACCTGCCCCTGTTACAACTGGAAATAAACACCATTGAGAACAAGTTTATGCAGAGTAAGCCCGGGGTGCTTGAACAAAACAATGCAGCGGGCATTGTGCTTCTCAAAAAAATGCAGAACATATACGAATACTATAACGAAGTAACGAACTACGTACAGGTAATACGTGCCAATGGCTTAAGCAGTCCGGCTTTTACTCAGCAGATTAATAAAATGGATGCGATGGCCCTTTTTAGCGATGAAGAATACCCGCAAACCTTTTTAGCCAAAGACCAGTTCTACAGCATACGCGTACAAATTGCGCGCAACCGGCGCAACCAGGCCGATTTCTATAAATGGACACAAAAGTTATTGTCGCTTTGGAATGCTAACCCTCAAATGAAAGAATTGTACCCTGTGCGTTTTGTGCATTCATCGCAGGTACTACAACTGCTGGTGCAGGATATTTGGGATGAACCCAAACAGCCGGCCATTGATTTCAGGAATGCCTGCTTCGAGCAATTAGAAATGCACCGTACTTTTCTTAAAAAACACCGCGCCAACAATTTGCCCATAGCCCACATGGAATTGGATATTATATGCGCGCAAATGCTGCTTTATTCCGCTTTTAAAATGGGTAAAGAATTAGCTACTTTTTACGACAACATTATTTACACACTTACGCCTAAAAACTATAAAGTAAACACGTATTACCTGGCAACCGTAAAGGTGGTTTTCGCCCAAAACTTTTTTGCGCTTGCCGATTACAACCGCACATTAGATTGTGTAAACCAGGTGATGAACGAAAAAAGCGATGCCTACAATAGTGCCAACTACACCATGTCATTCATCAATATCCTGGTGCACCTTCAACTTAAGAACGATACACTTATAGACAACCTTCTGCAGCAGTTACAGCGCTGGTTAGATAAAACCAATTTGAAACAGGAGGACGAAAAGAAACTTATTCAGTTCCTGAAAAAATATGCCGCAACCAATGAGGACGAACGCAGAGGTATGATGAATGATAACCTGCCACAGTTAATCACTGAGGCGGATAAAACCAACGAGCTTTTTTGCACTGAAATTATCCCCCTGTTACAAACCTGGATGACGCTTAAGAAAGTAACGAAATCAAAGCAGGCTACTGGCCTATGATAATCACTACAACCTTTTCCTTTGCGCATTCATGGGTGTGGCCGCCTGCCCGTTAAATTTCCAGCCTCTGTTCTTTGGACATATCTTCTTATTGGGTATGCTAATTTTTAAAGAGGCGTGTATATCAGCATTGTAAACATACTTCTTGGCAAAAAGGCCCAATAAATCCTGCGTACCGATGGTAAGCGGCCCCGCGCGCAAGGTTGCTCCTAAGCTAACATTGCCAAATACATCTACACTTACAGGCACATAGGCGCCAAACCATTTACTATCCCACTTAGGCGTAATGCTAAAGGTGCTTACCTGGTGCAGCATGTTGTGCTTGGGGCTCATATCCTGGCTTATAACAGCCGTAAAAGCCACGCCAAAATCCTTCCACACATTGTAATCGATAAACATATTAAAACGAGTAGGCAACCAAACTGTAAAATTCTTTTTGAAGGGCGCTACGTTAAACCTGGTCTTAATAGTGTCATCCAAACTCTGCAGCCCGTCAGGAAACTGCGCATCGCCTACATTCCAGTTTTGTACATCAGCCGTAAAATCTCTGCTGTATTGTCCGCGTTTAAAGCGCAATGCACCAAAATCCATAATGGCAAAGCCGGCAGCAATCTTATACTTCTTATTCCTGTTCGGGTCGTAGCAATTGCAATCCATTTCGGTACTTGCCTTTTCGGGCCTCCATTCAAACACAGCCCCCATGTCTACACCAACAGTTGGCGGTCCATTTTTAAAGCTAAAGGCGTTGCGTACATAATCTGCAGCTGTAGGGCTCTGATTTCCATTGCTGGTAACCAACCCTTCGCTGTAGGCATAATTAACCTGCGCATTGTTAATGCTCAACTGCTCATACTCTGTCCAGTGGTAATTCAGGTTTTTAGTATAGCCGTAAGCGCCCTGCAATGGCTGCAATAATTTAAGCGTCCCACCCACCTTTAGCATTATTTCACGCTTATCAATTATTACGCGACTATAGGTGAGGCCGTAGTCCATCCATGCGGCGCTCTTTACGCTAAGGTTTACATTATTCAAATCGCGTCCTAAATAGTTGGTTATGGCATTAGCTGTTTGCCCAAGGCCATAATATGCGGTACGCGCAAGCGTTTCATCTACATGGTCCACATTGCTTATAAAGTTGGCATGGTAACTAAAGCCAACAGCATTAAGGTTGCGGTTCTTCTTTGGCCCAAATGAAAACATAAAACTTAAAGGCCCCTGTACCTGCAGGCCCGCATAGGCATTTTTATGCAACCCATTCACGCGCTCCTTCAGGTATTGGCTCTGAAAATCAGAGCTATTAAATAATGAAGGGTGGTAAATAACTCTTCTATCAAGGCCAACATAATTGTTGTTGGCATTGGCGGCAAGTCCTATAAGGTTTATATCCACTAAGTAGCGGCTATCAGCAATGGCAGGATTAAAGTTTACATTGGTAATGCCACCGTACGGGCTACTGCGCAGGCCGGTAAAAAACTGTGCGCGGGCAGCAAAAAATGGCAACATGGCTAAAACAAACAGCAACAGGCGCTTGTGCATAGTTATAGTTTAGGTGGTTAGGGATATAATGCGCCATAATGCTTTCGTTTACGCCTATGTAACGCAGCAACCTTAAAAAATGAGGTACGCAAAGCGGCAAAGCCCCATAATTATGGGGCGAGAAATCGATTTGAAGAGGTAAACTAGTTTGAACCGGCCATCTCCCTCTCTACATCAGTAAGCATGCGGCGGGTAGCGTTTAAAAAGGCGGTGCTTCCATTGCGTTCAAGTATATCGCAACACTTTTCCAGCATTTCCTTAGTACGTGGCAGGTCGTTAAGGTTTTTGTAAACTATGGCCAGGTTGTGGTACGAAATGCTCAACTGGTCGGGCGAGCTGAATTGATTGCGCAACTCAACAGATTTCAAAAGATAATCTTCAGCTTTCTTAAAATCACCCAACCCTATATAACTGGTACCTATATTGCTATATGCACCGGCCATATCGCTCAGCTTGTAGTGTTGTTCGTAAACATGCAGGCTTAATAAAAAGTAATCGAGCGCTTCCTGATATCGCCCCCTGTTATGCAACACATTACCCATTGCGGTATGGCAACTGGCCTTGCGCACCGGGTCATTCAGCTCCTCCACTATTTTCAAGGCTTCAAGGGCGTAATCTAAGGAGGTATCATCCAACTCATCCTGCACTTCGTTGTTCATAACCCGTGCAATCAACGCGCCCACCATAATCCAGGGATATTCTGAATCAGCCCGGGTAACATGCGATGTCACCTTGTCCAGGTAGCCGGTGCACTCATCATGCCTGCCCAACAAGGCACAACAATGGCCCAAAGCCCAGTAGTGCCAGGCAAATGCAATCCTATGTGCGTTCTTAAAACGTTCAATAGCGGCTGAACAGCGCTCAATGGCGGCGTTGTACCTGCTATGGAAAAAAATATCTACCAAAGCCTGGTTAAGCTCAAGGTAAAGCCTTACCGTATCATCCTCAATAGCGGCGCAATCATCAATCAGGTGTTGTAAGTCATCAAGGGCCCCGGGGATATTTCGCTGTATCAAATCGCGATTTGAGGCCAGCATTTTCAAAAGCTGCGTGTTATTCATAAATCTCAGGCCAAATATATGACATGGAAATCATTCACAGTTCAGAAGTCAATCCGTATTTGTTAATTCTGATAGTCTGTGTTCGTAATCATATTGCAAATCCTCATGAAGGGTTTGTATCGTATTCTTCACTTTTTTTATCTGGGTGTTATACAGGTTAACTAAAACGGGGCTTTTGCCCCAGGAGATGTTGCTCCTCTTCAGGCACTCGCAATAATACAACAACAAATCTGCCTCAGTTGTTTTTGCGCCGGAGTAACGCACGTACTTATTAACCGCTCTTAATATTTTGCGCAGGCTTTTCTTCTGCAGGTAAAGGCTATTACCCGCCGGTATTTCGTTGAATCCCGCATCCACTTCTTCCTTAACTCCGCTTATATAAGCCTGCTCATCATGTGCCTCAAAAAGCAGGTAGGTTAACAGCTCTTTGTTCTCCTTTTTAAAACGGGCAAGGCGACTGCAAAGCTCCACCAGCTTGCTCGCAGGCAGGTGCTTTAACTCGTCCTTTAATTCATTAACAGTTGCCGCTTTCATGCGTTTCAGGCCTGGGGCTTATACTCGTTTACGCAGGTTTCTACAAGGGCCCAAATAGGTTCCGCCCCGGTTTTCTTTTCCGATGAGGTTACAAAACACGGAGGAAGGGTTTCCCAATGCTGAAGCAGAGTATTCTTAAAATTCTGCACGTTGGCCGAAACCTCACGCGTGTGTTTATCAGCCTTGGTAAAAACAATAAAAAAAGGAATCTCTTTCTCGCCCAAAAAGTCAATAAAGTTAAGGTCAATTTCCTGCGGAGGTATCCGGCTATCAACAAGCACTGCCACAAATTGCAGTTGCTTGCGGTTTATCAGGTAGTCCTCAATCATACCGGTCCATTTCTTTCGTTGCTCCTGGCTTGTTTTGGCATAACCATACCCGGGCAAATCAACCAGGTTAAAGCGGTTATTGATAAAGAAGTAGTTTATGGTTTGGGTTTTGCCCGGTGTAACTGAAACCTTAACCAGCTTTTTGCGCCCGGTTAAATAATTAATAAGGGAGCTTTTGCCCACATTACTACGGCCAATAAAGGCAAACTCCGGCACGTCCGCCTTTGGGCATTTATCTGCCTTAACATAACTGCCTGTATACTCCGCTGTTTTAACCAACATGCAGCAAAGATGAAAAGGAATGCGAGATTGTTGCCAAACCCTACAAAGTGTTGAAAACATGCTGCCATAATTAACAGCAATTAAGCCCTTGCCTTACGTAGTTTGGCACAATCCTTTACCTTCACTTTTCGTTATACAACCAGCTTTACAATCTTGAACCGCCTTCTCCTTTTTCTTTCAGCCGTTTTTATTTTTTGCAACCTTAAGTCGCAGGATACCCTGCGCAGCTTCTATGCCGTAAAGTTTGAGGGCAGCAGCCTCAACTTTCAGCTAAGCGAACCTCAAAAGCCAACTGAACACCCTGCCCTTTTAGTTTACTTACATGGCGCCGGCGAAAGGGGCACGGGTAACTACATACAGCTTAAACACTTTCAAAAGCTATTTGCGGCTTGCGGTAACACCGCCCTTGCCGATTCGGTGCTTATTCTTGCCCCCCAATGCCCGGAAAACACCAAATGGGTTGATGTGGATTGGAAAGACACTATTTATCACTTTCCGGATACGCTTAACCGGCAAAGCACTGATGTTATGCGCGCCATTGATAGCCTTATAGCGCGCTACGGCGTGGACCGCAACCGTATTTACCTGGTAGGCATGAGCATGGGTGGCCTGGGCGTTATTAACCTGGCCAGCCATAACCCCGGCACTTTTGCAGGCATTGTATGTATCTGTGGCGGAGTTGACTTTCGCTACAAAAAATTAGCAGACGAAAACATTTGGTTTTTTCACGGAGCTGATGATAAATTAGTGCGCCCTAAAAGCGTTAAAGAATTTGTGAATATTAATAACGGAAAAACAGGCAACCTGATGTATACTTCGTATGATGGGGTGGGGCATAATGCCTGGGATTTCGCTTTTAAGGACTGCTATTTATTACCCTGGCTAATGAACAAAACACGAAACACTAAATGAAACACTTTCGCTGGCTGGTAATTATACTGGCCATAGGCGGCCTGGCTGCTACCTCTCTTTTCTATTCCTTCTCTCCGCCTGCTAAAACCATTACCCCCGAAGTTAAACTTGCCCCCGGTAGTGCATCTATAGTCGATTCAATCTTTACCGTTCAAACCAAAATCTTAAAGCAATTAGGTAAAAAAAGGAAGGTATTGTTCATTGGCGATTCTATGTTAGAAGGCCTATGCAGCCGGCTAACCGATTACTTTGAACACGCCGGTTTTGAAACCAATACCCTGGTATGGTATGGTGGTAACTCCAAAGCCTGGTGCCGGCACGATACGCTCAAAACCATTTTAGAAATCAATAAGCCCGATTTCGTCATATTTTCAAACGGCACTAACGAGCTGCTGATGCCCTACATACGCCTTAGGGAGCCTTACATTGTTAAGTTGAAAGAAGCCCTTGCCCCTTACCGCTTTGCATGGATCGGCCCACCCAATTGGAAGGAAGACACCGGTATTAACCATCTTATAGATTCCACCCTGAACAATGAAAACTTCTACTACAGTGGCAATTTGAAGTTAGAACGGCTTAAGGATGGCATACACCCTAACAAAAATGGCAACCAGGTTTGGGCCGATAGTATTGTTAGCTGGGTAAACGCCAATTATGCCGATTATATGTATTTAAGCAAGCCCGATACCTTTAAAGGCCGCATGAAAAATTACCACTTCATCCCCACCAGCTACCTATTCGTTAAGGAGTAAGCACAGGTGTTCCTTTTAAAGTAATTAAGCACTCCGCATTAAATAATTCCTTTCATTTGCGCCCGCAATGGCCAAAACGGTTACACCTTACAATGATGCCCGAAGCAAAAAGGAGCAGGTGGAGGAAATGTTTGATAACATTGCCCACCGTTACGACTTTTTGAACCACCTTCTATCACTGGGTATTGACATTAGCTGGCGGAAAAAGGCAGTAAAATACCTGGCAGATATACAGCCTAAAAAGATACTGGATGTAGCCTCGGGCACCGGCGATTTTGCGTTTGAAGCCCTGGCCTTAAACCCTGATAAAGTTACCGGTTATGACCTGTCGGAAGGCATGATGAAATACGGCCGCCAAAAAGCCCTTAAAATGGGCGTTGAAAAAACGGTAGAGTTTGTTAAAGGCGATTCAGAAAAAATGCCTTTTAACGATAACAGCTTCGATGCCATTACGGTAGGCTTCGGGGTTCGGAATTTCGATAACCTGCAACAAGGCCTTGCAGAAATGTACCGCGTAACCCGCAAAGGCGGTAAAGTGGCTATTTTGGAGGCATCGCAACCACCAAACACAATAATAAGGGCGCTTTACGGTTTATACTTCAACCATATTGTGCCTATGGTAGGGCGCTTGTTTTCAAAGGATGTTAGAGCATACACCTACCTGCCGGAAAGTGTAAAAGCTTTCCCTGAAGGTTTGGACTTCGTGAAGATTTTGGAGAATATTGGCTTCCGTAATGTAAAATGGCAACCCTTAACTTTTGGGGCCTGTGCATTTTACACCATGGAGAAATAAAAGAAATGAAAAAGCTTTGGCTCATACTGGTACTGGGTTTAATGCTGCAACAGGCGCAGGCACAGTTTAACGTGCACGAACTTGGACGCAAAGCGGTTTACTTTGGTATTGCCATGGGCGTTAACGTTGGCGACTTTAAAGTAATTCATTCCCCCGTTCAGGCGCAAAACGACTCCATCCGGTACTTTAAACCTTCATTTGGCCCGGGCTTTAACCTCGGTATTATTACCAACTACCAGTTCCACCGCTATTTCGATTTGCGTTTTATCCCTACACTTTCCTTTTCCGACAAGGGCATTACTTACGAGGATATAAACCACAACCTTACTAAAAAGACTATCTCTTCTATTTATCTTGATTTCCCGCTACAGTTGCGCTTTAAAAGCGATCCTATAAAGGACTTCCGTGTTTATGTTATTGCCGGCCTGCGTTATGACTTTGACCTTGCAAGTAACGTTAAAGCCCGTAAAGCGGATGATATTATTAAGTTGAACCGCCACGATGCAGCTGCGGAATACGGACTGGGTTTTATGATTTACTTCCCGTATTTCATTCTGTCGCCTGAATTTAAAATGAGCCACGGCTTTATTAACATCCACTCCCCTACGCCAAGCCTTATTTATTCGCGCACTATTGAGCGTATGTATTCCCGCACTTTCACATTTACCCTTAACCTGGAAGGATAGGCCTGTTACTTTTTCTCCCTTCGCGTCTTTTACATTTACAGCATGAAGTTTAGCCTGGCCTTACTATTAACCATTATAGCCGTTCTGCGTGTTTATTCACAAACAGATAGCGCAGAGGTAGTATTTGCCATTAAAAAAACGCCTGTAGTTGTAACCAAACAGTTTCCGGTATACTATTACATGGAAGCCAGTTGCGAGGCAGAAGGTGACACCACGCGCTCAGTAAGAGTAACCGTAAAAAATGATACGCTTGTATTTAGTGTACTTAACTCCGAAGTAACCTATTTTGCTATGGATTCGACTCATGTTAACCTCACTTTTAACGAAACCGGCCGACTGCGGATAGATAAGACGGAGGAAGATTTAAGCTTTTCGGAAATATATAAGAATGGGGATGAATCGGGTCCCATTGCTTTCGTTAGTCTTAACAACAAGATAAAAACACCCGATGCATTTAACCTGTTATGTACTTTTGAATTACGCCGTAATTGCAGACAACAGCACAATGTTCATATTATAAATAGAACAACCGTTGAGATAAACGGGAAAAGCATAAAATGCCTTAAGATAGGCGCAGAAGGCAGTAAAACCCAGCGCGGCAAGATTTATAAGGGTGAAGAAAGTAGCTTCGCTTACTTTAAAACCCGCCTTACCTATTTGCTGGAAGAAGAAACCGGCGTACCGTTGATGATTAAAGAAGAAAGTGCTGATAGAGGCTATCCTTACTGCCATACCTGGTTTGTAACGGATATAGCACAATAACAACTTATAAGCCTTAATACAATTGGTTAGTTTAGTGCCGTGCCTTTATACTATTCTCATAATGGTCCTGATTATCGCCTCGCTATCTGGCG
>CAZUHU010000133.1:0-10519 GCA_964620645.1 uncultured Chitinophaga sp. | reverse complement strand
CGCGGGAGACACCACGCCGGAGGCCGCCGAGCGGTGCGTCGTCATCGGCGAGCGCCTCGTCGCCCTCCTCACGGCTCTCATCCGATAGCCCAACGCGACGGACCGGGGGCCCTCGGGCCCCTGGCCGCACCCCAGTAGCCCACCGCGGTCGACCCGAGCCCCTCGGAGCCCTCGCCTGGCCCTGACCCTGGCCCTGACCCTGACCGCGACCCTGACCGCGACCCTGACCGCGACCGCGACCGCACCTCGCCGCGCACGTAGCGAACGCGGGCTGCCGCCCGACCTGCGTGGCCGAGGGGACTCAATTGCGCTGCGCGAGGCAACGAGCCAAGACAGTGCCATGGACTATGCGGACTTCGGCCCGAACATCGACGCCCACCTGATCTACACGTCGACCTTGCCGCAGGCGGAGGCCCTCGAGAGACTTCGACGCCTCTTCGACGACGGGAGCTGGCGTTCGTCCCCGGGCCCGTGGCTCCACCACGTCTGCATGTTCGTGCATCGCTATCACCTCGGTGACGACCCCGGTGTCGTCGCGCTGCGCGCCGCGCTGGTCGCCGCCCTGCTCGAAGGCAAGCTCGGCCCCGAAGCGCACCACACGCTGCTCATGCTCGTGGATAGGAATCTGCTCGTCACGACCGCCGAGGCGGGCGCGCTCGCGCGGTGGTTCGTGGAGCGCGCCGAGCCCTCGGATGCCTCGCTCGCCGCCGATGTGCTCCACAAGGTCCTGATGAACCGCTCGGCGCTCGGCGACGCCTTGGCTCCCCTCGTCCCCTGGCTTGCCCAAAACGGGGCGGGCGAGCTCCGCGCGCGTCGCCGTGGGGAGCTCCTCCTCCGACTCGTCGGAACGTTCTCAAACCCGGACCGCGACGCGAGCCTGATCCCGGCCCTCCTTCGCTACGTAGTTCTCAACGACGAGCCGCTCGGCGCCCACCACGCCTTCCGCCGGGAGCCAGCGCACTTTCTGTGTGCCATGGAGCGAGCCCTCGCGGACGATCGCCACCAAGCTCTCGCTGCCGAGGTTGCGCTGAAGATGGGCGAGGAGCTGCTCGCGCGGGCGTTCGACCCGGCCGGCACCTATCCGCGAGTGCAGGCCTCCCTCCTGCGAGCCCTCGCGCGTGGCGCCTGGCCAGCCGAGATCGCAAGCAAGGCCTGGGAGCTCGCCCTCGCGTGTGCATGCCCCCCGGCGCTCACGTTCCGCACGGCCGCGGCCGTCGACCTCGCGATGGTCGCGCTTCGCAGCCGGGCAGGCACCAGATCCTTCGTGCCGCACGGGCCGGGCGGTGGGCACCGCGACCGCGAGTGGACACGCCTCGTCGTCGGCGAATACCTCCGCATCTACGACGTCCCGTCCCACACCACGCAAGCCACGCGCGACCGACTGCGAGACGTCGCCGGCAGCGACGAGATCGCGCCCGGCGTCGCGGAGCCCCTCAAGGCGTCACTCGACGCCGCGCCCGGCCTCCGCCTCTCGCGATCGATCTTGGCTGAGGGAACGAGCGGTGCACACGTCCTCGCGGCAATCGCGGCGCTCCCCGACAGCGGGGGCCCCTCCGCGCTGGGGAGCGGGGAGTTCGACGAGGCGGGCGTGGTCTCCCTGCTGACGCGGCTGATAGCCCGCCCTTGGGTCGCGCCGATCTTCGGAGTCGACCTCGCCGCTGCGCTCGGGAGCGCCACGCGCGTGGAGCTCGCGACGCTCGACGACGAGTGGAAGGTGCGCATCGCCGACGGGGTCGCACGGCTCGACCGTTCGGCCGTTCGGGACATGCTCTCGGCGCTCCGGATGAACGCGGAGGAGAAGCTCGCGCTCGCCGCGATGTACTTCGTTCACGAGCTCGTTCACATCGCGCAAGGGATCGGCGACAAGGCGCTGGTCTCAGCCCTGCGCTCGACCGGCGCCGAGACGACCTTGATGCACGTCGACCTCGGCGCCGACCACGTGGCGGCGCTCGCCGTCGCGGACACGTTTGCGAAGTGGAGCCTCGAGTGGCTCAAGGACCTCGCCGGGCGCTCGACGCTCGCCTTCCCGGCGTCCCCCTACGGCACCGCGGCGAGCCGAGCCAGGAAGTCCCAGCGTCTCGTGGGACTTCGCCTCGACTACCTCGTGCGGCGTCACGGTCGCGTCCCCGCGGGGCCCGGCCTGGGCTACGCGTTCGCCGAGCATGGGCCCGCGGGTGGTCCGCTCCTCGTCATGATGAGCGGGCCGCCTGTGCGCCTCGTGGCAAATGCGATGTTGTCCAAAGACGAAGCGGCGCTCTTGAGCGGGGCGATGGGGGACGGGCTCGATGAGGCGAGGCTCGGAGAGGTCGATCGGATCTTGCTGGGCGCGCTGGGTGAGCGGGAGTGACTATCGCCAAGGCGGCGGGTCCGGAAGTCGCGGGGGCTCCGCGAATCGCTGCCCCATGAGGATCTCCCCAACGGCTGCGGCGAACCAGGCCACGTAGGCCGTCCCGGCGTAGGCATCCGCGCGAATCCCCGCTCCTTGGACGAGTCGGTTGACGACGGCGCCGTCGAAGTGGGTGAAGCGGCAGAGCCACTGGTACACGCGAACGGGCGGGTCGGCGCTTCGCCACTTCTGACGAACCTCGGACTCCACGGCCTTGAGACACGTCGTGGCCGAGATCTCCGCCGCCCTCCGCTGCTCGCGCGTGCCGAGAAGTCCCCCCTCGACCACACGGCGCGGTTCGCTGCCGGTGCCGAGCGCCACCCAACCGCCGCGAGCCACGAGCTCGATCGCCGTTCGAGCGAGCGTCAACGCGGCCGCGTGGTGGACCGGCTCGTCGCGAATGTGGAGGACGTGGGCCGCCGTCACGTGGTGCGCGCCGAGCGCCACCAGCTTCGTCGCGACGATCAGGCGCTCTGGAGCCGGCACGTTCCGGACGGCGCACACCCCAAGCAGGTCGGCGAGGATCCTCTCGATGTGCACGGCGAACCCGACGTTGCGGTGCACCTCACGCAAGTCCTTCGGCCCACCGAGATCGCCGTCTGCAAGTCTCGTCCGGGCCTGGCCCACGAGGAAGCGCTCGAGGGCCTCGCGAGCATCGCCTTCGGGCTCGGTGAGTGAGTAGCTCCACGGCGGTGTGACCAGCAGCTCCGAGAGCGTCGCCATCGGCGTGAGCGGTGGACTCGCCGGCCACGCCGGGAGCGCCGCCCGGGCGCCGCTCCCCTTGCGTTTCGCCACGCCTCAGCCCTCGCCGGCGTCCGCCACACCCTTCTTCGGCGACCGCCGCTTCACGAGCCCGAGCGAGATCAGGTGCGCGCGCTTCTTCACCACCGAGCGCGCCGTGTCCGACCAGTCCTTGTACCAGTCGTAAAGCGCCGAGAGCGCCTCGAGCCCGTCGGTACTCGGCTCTCGCAGTGACTCCGGCTCCCCCACCGACTGCGCAGTGGCCACCAACTTCGAGAGTCGCGCGAGCTCGCCCGCGTCGAAGCCGCGGCTCGCCAGGGTCGCCAGGGCGGCGTGGTCTTCCTTGCGCGTCCCCTTGCGGTCCTTCCCGTCCTTCAGGTCCGCCAAGCGCGCGAGCAACAGCCCCACGCCCACGACCGCCGCCGGACCGGTGGACGACGTGAGCCCGCCCGCGAAGACGTAGGCCTCTTGCTCCTTGTGAAAGCGCCCGAGCGCACGGCGGATGCGTCGCATACCGTCTTCGTCCCACGCGTCCAGCTCCTCCATCGCGGCGGCCGCCGGGGTGCGCGCGGGCGCGGCGACGGCCTCGGGGCTATAGCCCGCCGCCTTGTGCAGCAACTTCCATCCGAGCTGGTACTCGTGCTTCGTGAAGCCCGCCGCGGCCAGCAGCGCGTAGACGGCCGGGGACTTCGCGACGCCGCGAAGGAACGTCAGCGATCGGCCGGGCGTCTCCTCGAGCACGGTCTGGCTCGCGGACAGGTTCTCTTCGACGACGTGAGGCATAGGTGGCTCCTTCGGGTGGCGTTGGGTGAACGGTGTGGGCGGTGACTGCGTCAACGGAAACGAGCGACACGGTACGGCAGACCTCGCGAGGGTGGCCAGAGGGAAGTGGGAGGAGTGCGTCGCGACAACCGTTCGTTTTCTACTGAACGCCTTGCCACCTGCGGAAACCCACCGGTGCGGACGCGAGGGATCCACGATACAGCGCGCGCCTCCACAGCCTAATGCGCAGCCATGGCAACAATCGACGCGACAACGCGGTTTGCTGTCGACAATCGGCTTCAGGTGTTCTCTTTTCACTGGGTGAGGGTCACGGGCGGCGCCCGTCATCGCCATGGGGGGACACATGAGCATCTCGACCGGCCCGCGGAGCGGCCCGTGGGCGTTGGCGGAGGTACGCGGCGGCTCTGGCCTTGCATTTACCGATGCGCCTTGCCGGTTGGCGGGTAGAGACAGGGGATCGGAGGCCTATGCGTGGCGGCTGCCCAACGCGCCGCGCCACGCCCCGGCGGTGGCCACGACGCGCGCGGTGCTCGTCGGCGCGCAGGACCGGGACCGCGAGGTCTTGGGGGTGCAGAGGGCGACAGGTCGCGCACTTGGCAAGCGACACTTTGCGAGGCCCAAACGGACAAAAGCCTCAAAGGGGGCACCGGCGGATGCCTAACACCGAGATGCGGGGGTGGATACGCGGAGGAGCGGTCGCTCTGGGCCTCGCCGCTGGGGCGGGGCCACTCGCCGCGCTCGCGTACGCGGCGAGCTACGACGATCGCGTTACGTACGCCTACTTCGACAGCGCGGTCCGCGCCTATGCTGCCGTCGACGCAGACCTGATGTGCCGCGTGTGCCCATGCACCGTAACGGCCATCGAGGAGCGTGTGGATGCCTCGGGCCCACCTGCGTCCGGGAGTGCGCGTTCAATCGCAGTGCTTGTGGATACGTCCCAATCATTTATCGGGCCTGGTGGCACCCACGACCACTTGCGCGCCCATCGCTGCTCGATCATCAACGCGGCGATCTCCGCGCTGAACGCTGGCGCGAGCGCGATGGGGGCCGCGCCGCCGTCGCACTACGTTCTTGCATTCAATGGAGGACCTCCCCGGCGCCTGCTCGCTGGCGCCGGCGAGATACTTCGCAGTTGCGGGACGTGGGAAGCTGCTCCCAGGTCACTCATCGCCGAGGCGCTCGATGGGCTGCGAAATGTCAGCCCGAGGGACACCACGTTTGTCATCATCTCCGACGCCTTCGAGTACACAGGCAGCGCCGACGGTGGCTGCATGGGCTTCGAGCCGGTGCAGAAGGCCCTTCTCCGGACGCCGTCGGTCGTCCTTGTCAATCCTACGGCCATCGGAGTCGCGCCGGACACGCAGTGCCCGCACTGGCGGCTGCCCCCCGATGCCGCGAGCTACTTTTGCGGAGGCCGCCCCGGTTGCACGTACGTGCAGGCACACGACGGTGGCCTCGTTCCGCCGGGCGTACTCTCGACACTCTTCGCGCCTGCCCAGGGCTGGCCCGCGTCGACAGCGGTCGTGCACCGCGCCGCCTTGGTCAAGCCACGGGCTGAGTTTCCTGAAGCCGTCCTGGTGGGAAACGGCCGTTGGAAGTGCTCCGGGGTGATCGTGGGTCCGAGACACGTCCTCACGGCCGGCCACTGTCTTCCCGCAACGGAGGTCGGCCTCGGCGAGGGCACAGGTGAAGAAGTTCGCCTGGTCCGCGCCGCGAGCAGCGTTCGGCACCCGACACTCGATGCGGCCCTCCTGACGTTTGCCCAGCCTCTGGGCGTCGCACCCGCTCCGTTCCGCACGACCCAGGAACCCCCTGCTGGCTACCTTCGCTACGTCGGTTTCGGCGCGACGGACGAGCGCGGGCTGCTCGGCTTCGGTCAAAAGAAGCAGCTCGACCTCTTCGCCTCGGAGTGGGGTTGCGACGGGAGCCGCATGGCGACAACCACCTGCCGCCCGGGCCAGGAGCTCGTCCTCGGGGGTAGCGCCGGCAACGACACCTGCCGCGGCGACAGCGGAGGCCCGCTGTTCGAGCTGCTGACCACTGCTAAAGACTGCGTGTGGCGCCTTCTCGCTCTCACGTCCCGACGCGTTCCTGATGCGAACGCCACGTGCGGTGGCGGTGGGATTTACACGCGCGTGGACGCCCTCGCGCCCTGGATGAAATCGCTGATCGAAGGAGATGCCCAGTGAACACACGGAACACGATCGTGGCAGCGACGCTTGTCGCGGGGCTCTTGACCAACACCGGCACGTCCTCCGCCCAAAAGAAGGTGCCCGTTCCAGGCGTTCCAGCTGGAGGCGCCGCCGCCGCGGGCGCATCGACCCAGCCCGCCATCCCGGAGCCGACGAAGCCGCCCCCAACCGCCAGGGTCCAGGCATCCGTAGTTGCAGAATCTGGGCCGAACACCTGCGCCGTTACTCCGAACACCATGCCCCCCACCCGTACGTGGTGCGTGCTCGACCCCACGAAGGGCGCCCAGGACACGACCCCGGATCCGACGCGCACGAGTCTCACGGTGGAGTGGGACCCGATCCGACCGGGCTCGCTCAGACGATTCCTGACGCTGAGCGGCGCTTACGCTGTCACTTGCTACTCGGAGCCCAAATACCACCCCATCACCGGCCAGGCTTTCCACTGGTCCTTTGAGCGGGAGACCCCACCCGCGACCGGCACCGGGACCCCACCAGCGACCGGCACCGGGACCCCACCCGCGACCTGCACCGGGGCCGGGACGGGGACGGATGGAAGCCGGATCGCGATCACGGGTGTGGTGGGTGGGCTGAAAGCGGATACGCAGGCACCTCGTTATGACTTCGGGAGAGACGACGCTCGATCGACCCTCGGTGGCGAGGACGCCCTTGCTCAGCTCGGCAAGGTGCTCGCCGAGATCGCCCTCGATCGCGCGAAGAAGCGCGGCCTGCGCGTCGCCCAGAAAAACCTGCAGAGCTTGATGCGATGCGAGGGTACACCGCTCCTCCCGAACACGTGCAAGGTATTACTAGCTCTTCGCTTTGAGGACCTCGCTGCGTCGGGGCGGGCCTTTGAGCGCGCGGTGCGGTCTGACTTTGTTCATGCAGCCCTGTTCCGGATTTCAGCAACGAAGGCCCGCGTCGGGTCGCTCCTCGAAGAGATCGCGTCCCACGACACGTTCGACGCTAACCTCGCGGTGTGGGCGCTGATCAAGGAGGCGGAGGAGGCCGGCTCTTTCGGCGCCGACGGCAAGGCCAAGCCCGTCTGTGGCCCCACCAACGAAAAAACGCCCACCGAGCTCGCAGCGTGCGCGGCCGTCAGTGTCATCAGGTCCTGCCAGGCGCAGGGCGGCTGCAGCGCGAGGCGCCTCGAGGAGCTCTGCGGCTGGTACGGGGTCACTGGCGAGCCGCTGCGCGCCCTCTCCGACGGCCTTGCGGCGTTCGACTCGAAGAGCCCCTCGAGCGAACGCCTTCGCGCTGCGCTTCGCCTTGCCGTCGGGATGTCGCCGACTTTGAAGGCGCACAAAGACCTCCTCCCCCTTGGAGACGCTGTGCTCCAACGCGACGGCGCCCAGATCCTTGCCAGCGCGGTCGCGCTGATTGGCAAGGGCCCCGACAGTGTAGGCTTCAGGAAGCTCGCCTCCCTGGCCGGCGCCATCTCGATCTACGTGGACGCCAGCGCGAGCGGCAAGTCGTCCGAAGAGCGGACGAAGGCGCAGCGCGACGCCATCGAGTCGCTCATCGACTCGCAGACGTCGCGCGCCGAGCGGCGAGGCTCGACGATCCTGTCCCTTGGAACCGGGATCGGCGTGTCGGGCGGGCTCGCATACCCGCGGGACAAGACCGTCAACACGGGCAACACAGAGGTGCCGATGATCCAGCCGAACGTGCCGCTTGCCCTTGGCCTCGACTGGTCCTGGGGCCCGAGCGGGTTCGGCCTTCACGCCGACGTAGCGCCCCTAAACGCGGGCGGCTACCTGAGCGTGCTTGCGCATCGAACGGTCAAACCGAGCGGGGGTGACATCCTACGGCCTAGCGTAACCGCCGCGCTCAGCTACACGGACGAGAGCGGCTGGATCTGGCTCTTTGGACCGACGGCGGGCTATGTGCTCGACGTCGACACACCCACGTCCGCCGCGAATAGCGGGCCCTGGGTCGGCCTCACCGTTGGCTCGTACATCCCCATCTTCGACTTCAACTGAGCCAAATCCCAAGCGGATCTTGGGCCGGCGCGGAGCTGTCGAGCGCGCCCATGCTCGATGCGATCGTCGATGGGCGGCCGGGTGGCGGCCCCTGCGACGCCTGGTCGTCGGCCAGGTCGCAAGCATGCCTGCCGCCGACCCCACCTTCCCGGACCTCCGCGGACCTTCCCGGACGGGCGCGAAGCAACAACCTGGGCAATTCGAGCCTTCGGGTGGCCTCCCGGGGCGCCTCCCGGGGGCCTCGCGAAGTCGCCACCACGAATAGTGAAGCATTGTCCTGCTCTTACGAGGGGCCCGCCTTCCGCCCGGGAAGCTTCGCGGGGGTCCGGGAAGTTTTCGCGCACATCCGGCACGCGCTCGTGACCGCCAGCGGAGGGTGCGTGGGCGCCGCCCGCAGCTTCGCGGCGGCGGCGCGTGCCCCCGCCGCCCCGCGGGCGCTCAGCCCTTGAAGAGGAGCCTCGAGAAGCTCTTCGTCATCCGCAGGGTGGCGCCGTCCCACGCGACGTAGTTGTGGAGGGCGCTCCAGCTCCGGAGGTCGAGGTCGAAGCACGGGTCGCGATTGGCCTCGAGCCACGCGGGGAAGCCGGAGAGGTCCTTCGCCTTCGGCTCGTCCTTGAAGAACGAGCTTGTCCGGCGAAAGAGCTTGGGCCAGAGGGCGTGCTTGTCCGTCAGCGCCGTGTCCGGCGGCACGGCGAACCCCGCCAACGTGGCGTCCGTCGCCCACACCCCGAGGCTCGCGGCCGCCGCGCTCGCCATGGCCGCGTCCATTTCGGCGCGGAGATCGTGGAAGGCGCCCTCGTAGTACATCGGGTACGCGTGGCCCTCGAGCACCATCGCGTAGTTCGCGCTCTGCTTGAGGAACGTGGCGTCCAGGAACTTGTCGGCTCCGTCGGCGAGCCCCGTGGGCAGCGGGCCAGCGAAGGCATAGGACACGGGCCGCGCGCCGTACGAGTCGAAGCCGTTCGACAGGATGAAGCCAGGCCGGTCGTCCTTGTCGCAGGCGACGACGTCCTTCTCATTCGCGTCCCACTTCACGCCGGTGAAGCCGAGGAGCTCCAAGAGGCGCGCGCGCGCAGCCTTCGCCGGTACGGGCGGCTGCTGCGTGAACCGGGTCGACCCGTTGCCGTAGTGCGTCTCGAGCGCGTCGATGCACTCGAGGCGGAGCTGCACCGACTTTCCGGGAGCCAGCGTGCGCCGGCCGCCGGGCAGGTGGTTCACGAGGTCGGGATCGTTCGGCGCGAAGCGAACGGAGTCGCCGTCCGGTGAGAAGCCGACGACACGAAAAGTTCCCTGAATGACCGTATAGGACATGATTTTCCCCTCTGCTCTCTCGTTGGCTGGGTGCCAGCGTGTGTCACGAAGATCAGGCGTCCGTGCAGCTCGACGCCAGTGGGCGAGTCGAGAGCATGAAGCGTGCCGCGCGTACCGCGACGAGAGCGCTGGAACTTGCGAGGAGGATGGGACGGCGCGTGCACGGCTGTGCAAGCCAGTGCGCGGTCGCGGCCACGGGCGCGACGGGGTCGCGGCAACCCGCCCAGGTCCGCCGGGCGCCGGTTCCTCGGCGCCCGCGACCCCGACCCCGCCCTCTTCTTCCCCTCCCCCGCCCTCCCCGCGGTACCCTCGCCGCCCGATGCCCCTGACCCTCGCCCAGCTCGAGCGCCACCTCTTCTCCGCAGCCGACATCTTGCGCGGCAAGATGGATGCCTCGGAGTTCAAGGAATACATCTTCGGCGCGCTCTTCCTGAAGCGCTGCTCGGACGTCTTTGAGGCTCGCCACGACGAGATCGTCCGCGCCGAGAGGGCCAAGGGGCGCACGCCCGCCGAGGCGAAGAAGCGCGCGGACAACAAGAACTTCTACACGGGCTCGTTCTTCGTGCCGGAGAAGGCCCGGTGGACCTTCCTGCGCGACGAGGTCCACAAGAACGTGGGCGACGGGCTCAACAAGGCCCTCGCCGCGCTCGAGCACGAGAACACGAGCCTCGAGGGCGTGCTCGCGCACATCGACTTCACGCGCAAGGTGGGCCAGTCGACCCTGCCGGACAAGCGGCTCCGCGATCTCATCATGCATTTTTCGGCGGTGCGCCTGCGCAACGAGGACTTCGAGTTCCCCGACCTGCTCGGCGCCGCGTACGAGTACCTGATCCGCGACTTTGCCGACTCGGCGGGCAAGAAGGGCGGCGAGTTCTACACGCCGCGCGCCGTGGTCCGCATGATGGTGCGCATCATCGAGCCCCAGGAGGGGATGAAGATCTACGATCCGTGCTCCGGCTCGGGCGGCATGCTCGTGCTCTCCAAGGAGTACCTGGACGAGCACGGGATGAACGCGAAGAACCTCGGGCTCTACGGGCAGGAGTCGAACGGCAGCGTGTGGTCGATCAGCAAGATGAACATGCTGCTCCACGGCATCCCCGCCGCCGACATCCGCAACGACGACACGC
>CAZUHU010000132.1:2122-10888 GCA_964620645.1 uncultured Chitinophaga sp. | reverse complement strand
TGCTAATTTGCCGGCAGGTTGTTTTTCAGCATTGGTGCTTAATGGCAAAACCTTATTGATACTGCTAACCTGTTTTAACCCCACCAGCGATTTAAGCGAAATAATTACGCAGTTTACAGCCATAACCGATAAGCCTTCATTAGGTAAATACAGGGAGCTATCCTCCGCCTTAAAGGTGTTTTATGGCGAGCAGAACCCTGTTTATTTTAAGAATAGTTGCGGTGGTATGTACAAAAACTTTGGGGAAGTGATACCTTTTATTGAAAGCGTTTACGATGTAATTATCAATAACCCGGGCATGATATACAGCATAGGCACCTTGGGTGGTGCGATAGGTAAAAAGGAGTTTGAAGCGGTATCAGCCTACCCGCACCGGCAGTTTTCCTTTTTAGGTGAGTTACAGGCTTATTGGGAAGACCCTGCCCGGGAGGAACACTATACCACCCAAAGCCGTAAGGTAATTGACATACTGGAGGCCAACCGTGTTGAAGCAGAATACCGGAATTATCCCAGCCTTGATTTCACTAACTGGCAGCAAAAGTACTTCGGTAATGATAACTACAGCCGTTTGCAGCAGATTAAGAAGAAATACGACCCCGATAACCTCTTCCGTTATGAGCAAAGCGTGGAACTGGCTTAAAGATTAAATTATTTTTATATTGGTGCATCACTAATCAACTATTATGGCTTTTCTATCCCTTAAACCTGTATTGAAACAAAGGCTTAACTCAGCCATTAATGGTGTTGAAGATGAGGCAGGAGCCTTTTCTGCCACTAATAAAGCGGAAGTAGATAAGATAATGGCCATTTTACAGAAGGCCAGGGCTTACGTAGCTAAAGGGGAAATAGACGCCGGATGGAATGAGTTTCACTTGGCAGAGTATCATTTATTGCCTCTTTTTTCTGAAACGCAGCGCAGGTCAAAGGCTGAGTCATTAATAATTGAAGCGCCAAAGCTTGGCCCCATGCGCCAAAAGATGGTAGAAACCATTTTAAACAAAAAAGCTTTTGATAGCGGTAGTTACACCTCTGCCGATTACACAGTTGAGAAGTTGCTTTCGGCCTGGAAGGTACGCGATGATTACTACAACACGCGCGCCCATAAAATTGCACTGAAACAAACAGCCCTAAATACCCTTGCCGTCATACTATTTTTAAACCTGGCGATTATTGTGGCATTGGCCATTTGCATTGATTTAACCTGCGAAGACCTTTCGCTTGGATACCGCATAGCCATTGCAGTGTTGTTTGGCACCCTGGGGGCAGGCTTTAGCATGGCGCACTCAATTATGGCAATAGGGCTTGAACAAAAAATTTACGAGCAGTTGCTCAGCTTCTTTGTCACTATTATTCGTCTTACTGTTGGCGCTGCATCCGCCTTAATAGCCGTGTTTCTTTTAAAAGCCGGTGTATTAGATGGTATTTTGAACAGCCGCCTGCTTAACAGTGTGTACGCTTATATAATCCTTGCCTTTATTGCCGGTTTTCTTGAGCGTTGGGTGCTAAGTATATTAAAAATTGTGGGCACCGTTAATGAGGCCGAAACCAAGGGTAAAAGTTAAGCCTGTTTTTTGCTGCGGTAATCTACCCACAGGGCATAAAGGGTAATAGGTAAGAATATCAGGACTAGCACACTTGGCCAATCTACCCGGTGTTCCGCGCTCCATGCCGTTATCAATTCTGTTCCATGGCTATAAAACTGCTGAAGCATTAGTACAGCAAACAACGGCAGAAAGAAAGCGGGCCGTTTATACAGGCAGATGGCTAACAGCAAATTAATGGCAACAAAAAGTGCATGACGCCATACCGGGGCATCATTAATGGGATAGAATAAACCCACCATATGGTAAACAGCCGCCAGCGATGCGCCTATTGCCAAAACAATAAAGAGATAGTTGCGAAACCTGGTATTTTGAAACACTGAAGGCTGAAATTACTTTACTCTAAGAGCGAAGCTTTGCGGTAGCCCACCGCCCCCCGGTGTTTTAAACCCGTCAAAAAACAAAAGGTCGTCAGCCTGCATTTTGGCCAGCAGGTCAGCATATTTCATCCGGCTTTCATCTCCGCGGCCGCCTTTGTAAATTGAGTTTTCGGCTTTAAGTGATATGGCCCATTCGAAAGATGTAATACGAAAATGCACACCGCTTGAGATATGGATCATCTCAATGCTGCTTATATCTTTTAAATCAGCCTTATCTACAGCCTCGTTGCACTTAAATTGCTTGCCGCCAATCACAACAGCAAACTCAGCACAGCGCTGATTTTGAGCCTGGGTTGGTAGCGCGATAAAGAGTATGAACAGTGCGGAAAGGATAACTGACTTCATAGATGATTTTTAAGTTAAACGGAAGATACAACAAAAAAAATGCTGATGCGGGCCTAAACATAGCCTCAATAAATTAGGCATTGCCAACGGTTTAAAGAATCTTTGCGCTATGGAAAAGCCATCGGTAAGCCTTAATAAATACATAAGCGAAACAGGCATTTGCAGCCGCCGCGAGGCCGACCGCATGATAGAGGAGTGCCGCGTAAGCTTAAACGGTAAGGATGCCACTAAAGGCATGCGGGTATACGAGGGTGATGTGGTAATGGTAGATGGCAGAGTGTTGAAGAGTAAAAAGAAGCCCGAGCGCATTTACATAGCCTTTAATAAACCGGTAAGGGTAGTGTGCACCACCGAAACCAATGTGCCGGGTAATATCATCAGCTTTATCAACCACCCGCAGCGCATATTCCCCATTGGAAGGCTTGATAAGCTAAGTGAGGGCCTTATATTTTTAACCAACGATGGCGATATAGTTAATAAGGTATTACGCGCCGGCAACAACCATGAAAAGGAATACATTGTTACGGTAGATAAGCCCGTTACCCCGCAGTTTGTAGAAAAAATGAGCAAGGGGATACCCCTGGATGGCAGTTTTACCAAAAAGTGCAAGGTGGAACAAATAGGGGAGAAGGCGTTCCGCATAATACTTACACAAGGTTTAAACCGGCAGATAAGGAGGATGTGCGAATACCTTCGTTATAATGTGGTTAAGCTAAAGCGCATACGCGTAATGCATATACAACTTAAAGACCTTAAACCGGGCGCCTGGCGCTATTTTACGCCTAAAGAAGTGGCGGAAATGAACGAGCTACTAGCGGGCTCCTCCGGCACCGAATAAGCCTTCTTCATTGGCGCTACTCTATAGCTAATACCCTAACGGTTTACCGTTAGCCCCCTGTTTATAACACATTCCCATTTGTAATAAGACAGGTTTATTCCCCTTTCTGAAACCTTTTTTAACAGCAGGCGTAAAGCTATGTATTGGTTCACCGGGAAAATACGTGCCTATGAGGCAGTTAAAAATTACTCACAACATTACACAAAGAGATGGCCAGGTAGATAAATACCTGAATGACATTTCTAAACACGGGTTGCTGACGGCAGAGGAGGAGGCCGATTTAGCACGCAGAATACGCACCGGAGATGCTGACGCGCTTGAAAAGCTCGTAAGCAGCAATCTTAGGTTTGTAGTAAGCGTTGCCAAGCAATACCAAAACCAGGGCTTACCGCTAAGCGACCTTATTAATGAAGGCAACCTGGGCTTAATACGCGCGGCGTACAAGTTTGACGAAACGCGTGGTTTCAAATTCATATCCTATGCCGTATGGTGGATTCGCCAGGCAATAATGCAGAGTATAGTAGAGCAGAGCCGTATTATACGCTTGCCGGTAAGCAAAATTGGCGCTTACACCAAGATAACCAAGGCCTTCCAGCAGTTTGAGCAGGAATACCAGCGCGAACCGGATGTGGAAGAACTGATGGAAATGCTGGGCATGACGAAGGAAGAAATTGAAGAATACTTCCGTGTTAACAGCTACACGCTTTCCACCGATGCCAAAGTAAGGGGCACCGAGGAGATGAGCCTTCATGAAACCTTATACGACCGCGAAAGCGTTTCAGCCGAAGACCAACTGATGCAAAAAACAGTAGAAAATCAATTGAATGAAGCATTAAATACACTAAGTGAAAGAGAATCGGAAATTATTACCAGCTACTTTGGGCTGAACGGTAAAACACCGATGACGCTTGAAGAAATAGGCCAGAAGTTTGACCTTACCCGCGAGCGTGTGCGCCAGATAAAGGAAAAGTGTATTCAACGCTTGAAGTCATCAACAAACATAACGTCGCTGCAAAATTACCTGCACACGTCATAATATGTCCGGATGGTTCCTCTGTAATAATGGGGAACTCCGGAGACCAACACGGGCTTATTGAGATTAGCCTGTATTTAGAGTGTCCTTCAATCTCGGTTCCAATAGAAAACTCCCTCGCCTCCAAGGCGGGGGATTTTCGATTTTGGGATAGTTACAAAAAAAAATAGCCCCGCTATTAAGCGAGGCTACTAATTTATCAATTATATAATATCTAATTTAGCGAGAAGTAACTTTTTGTTTCCATCACTACTACGCCACCCAGGCAATCGCCGTATTTAGCAGGCACATAAGCCGGGTAGCTCTGAAAGAAATCCAATCCGCAAACAGGCACATAGGGCGGCCCCATTAGTTTGCAGTTATCTACATAGTAGCTCATTGCACCTTCGCGTGCGCCGCGCACATACGTTTTGCCGTCTTCCATTTGCACGGTGCCGCCGGTTAAGGGGATATCTGTTACCTTGGTAATAGCCATGTGCTTAAGTGTTTCAGGCAAGTAAGTTTCACCTTCGGTTATTACGGTCGGCATTAAAGGGTTACGGCTTTTGCCTCCCTCCACCACAATGTCATCAAACTTAATGGTTGGGTCAAATGTGAGGTCTATATTGCTTCTTATCTCGCCATTGCTTAAAGGTACCTGTTTCATAACAAGCGTTTTTTGGCTCATAAACGATACCGAAATGTCATAAACGCCTGCAGGCAGGTTAGTGGCGTAATACAAACCGTTATCGTTTGTTGTAAAGTAAAGTTCGTTGCCCTGGCAGGCAAAAATTACCACTGCGCCGGGCAGTGTTTCCTTGGTTTGGCTGTCAATTACTTTACCGTTTATCTCGCCGCCCGCAAAGGCACACAGGCACATAGCAACTAATGCTACCACTGAAAGTAGTTTGGGTGTTCTCATATCATTTAGTATTTAGTTAAGTATTAATTTACCATCCTCGGCTAATAGTAGCCGGGGCAAGGCTTGGGCTACCGTCAATAAAAAACTTTACCTGGTCGCTGCCTTTTACATACATTTTACCGTTGCGTATGTCAACGCCGGGCTGCGAGCCCAGTGCTTCGCTTAACGTTCGTGTGGGCTGCCGCCCCGTATTCGTCAGCTTTATATCGTTGCTTTCTACACTGCTCAACTTTGCATCTGTATCAAACACTTCAACATCTTTAGGCAATAAACTATCCGCGCTAACCACAAAGTTCAACTCCATAGTATAACTGTCATACACCCGCACATTCTTCATATAAAAGTTGCGGTTGTTGTATACAACGCTCATGGTATATCGGCCGGTAGGTAAGTGGTCGGCGTAATAAATACCGTTCTCATTGGTACTTACTACCACGCGGTCCATATTGTTTTCAAAAACTATCTCCACCTTGTTCAGGGTTTGCTTGCTCTCCTTTACATAAACCTTACCCACTAACTGCCCGGTAGAAACAGCTGAAGCCTTGTAGCAAACTACCAGCATCAAAACCGAAATAGTTATTAAGCTCCTCATGGCTTCTAAATTTATCATAAAGATAATAGCAATTTTTGTGTAAATGAAAGCTTATAATGTGCATGGCCGGAATTTTACATTATTATTACAAAGCGATTATTGGACGCGATTTTGTGTTTGAGTTATGACTAAGTTTCTGCCGATTTTTCCCCTGGGCCTGGTGGTGTACCCCGGCCAGCATTTGAACCTCCACATTTTTGAACCCCGCTATAAGCAGTTAATTAAGGAATGCAGTGAGCAGAAGAAGACCTTTGGCATACCATCGGTATTTGGCGAAACCCTGAATGAGTATGGCACCGAAATGGAATTGATAGAGATTACCAAGGTGCATGAGGGAGGAGAACTGGACGTAAAAACGGTTGGGCGTAAGGTTTTCAGAATAATGGAAGTGATTAAGGAAGTGCCTGAGAAACTGTATTCAGCCGCTGTAGTGTTTGAAGTAGAGCAGAACCCGAACGATACAGACATATTGAACCCTACACTGGTCGATTTGATTGCTGAACTCCACAAAGTGTTGGGAACTACCTTTAACCCCTATGAAAAGTTTAAGCATCCTTTGTCATACGACGTTGCGCCCTATATAGGACTTAGCCAGGAAGATCAATACCGTTTATTAGCGGCCGTATCAGAAAAAGGCAGGCAGTGGTTTATGATTGAGCATTTGCAAAGGTTGATACCTACTTTGCTTGATGCCGATAAGATAAAAGAGAAAATAAGGCAAAACGGGCATTTTAAGCGGGAAATACCCCCTTCATTTTGAATCAAATTGACCTTGAAATACGTTATACTTGTAACAGCAATCATGTAGCCGGGGTAGAAAAATGGAAAAAATCATATCAGCGATCGTTATTTTCTTTAGTTCGATTATCAAGTTCGGGATGGGGACTATAGCGATTATTAGCGCCGACTTAGGGTTGGGCGCTTCCCTTGCCAATATCATTGGCGGCATAATAGGGATAGTATTGTTCACTTACCTGGGCAACTTCATCCAGGATTATGTGGTAAAGAAGTTCCCGCGCACCTTTGGCCGCCGTTTTACCCGTTCCAACCGGTTTCTAGTTCGTGTTAAGCAGCGTTTTGGCTTAGGCGGTATTGCCGCTTTAACGCCGGTGGTGCTTTCAATACCTGTGGGTGTAATGTTTGCGCTGGCCCTTACGCACGATAAAAAGAAGATTCTCTTCACTATGCTTATGTCGCTCTTCTTTTGGGCAACGCTGTTTTTTGTGCCTTACTTTCTGTTTAATATTAACCTGGTGGACATGCTGAAGAGCTTGTTCGAAAGAGGTTAATACAGCAGCATAAAGTCTTCCTTCGCCAGCTTTTCTTTCTTAAAAAACACAATACCGAACTGGTAAATATCAATGCTAAGCTTAACCGCTTCGTGTTTCTTTATTTGCTCCCAGGCTTCGGTCATGCCCTCGTTCCAATAAATGTCATCAAAGATAAATACCGTATCAGCATGCGCTTTGGGCAGGCATTGTAAAAAGTAATTGAGGGTGGCCTGCTTAGTGTGGTTACCATCAAAAAATACAAAGTCGAGCCGGTCCATTTGGTTTAATACCTGCGGCAGGGTTTCATCAAAATTGCCTGTAACAAAGGTGGTATTGCCAATACCAAGTTCCTGATGAAGCGATTGGGCTTTAAGGCTGAGAGAGGGGCTTCCTTCCAGGGTTACTACCTTGGCATCTTTAGCTGCCAGGGCCATGTATGCAGAGCTTAAGCCCAGGGAGGTGCCAACCTCCAAAATGCTTTTAGGCGCAAACTGCCTTACCATACGGTAAAGCACCTGCCCGTATTTATGGCGTACGGCTACCTTGCCAACCAATTCGCTTATTTTGCGGTTAATGCTTTGGCCGGTGCCAAAGTCCTGCACGGGTATTTCACTACCATCCTTCTGCCATCTTTCCCTAAGGGCCTTTATAGCCGCTAAAACTTCATCATCTTTGCCTTCCAGAATATCCAGGTAAAAGCGGAAAATGAAAGGCGAATGCAAATAGTATTTTGTCTTTGCTTTGTATCGGTATTCAATAAATTTGACCAAACGATAAAAACGGCTCATTCCACAGAATGTAGTTAACTTTAACCTATAGCGGCTAAAATATGAAGAAGATAATAGCAGTAGCACTTTTAATGATTCAATTGGCAGGTGTATATGCACAAAAGGGATTTCACCTGGGGGTATCAGGCACGTTTAACAGCACCTGGATACTTAACCAAAACAATTACCAGAACTTAAGCGCTTTTTCCCAATCGTATGTGCGCACCAGCGAGATGGACTACCGAAAAACCTGGGGCGGCAATGCAGGCATTGTATTAGGATATGATTTTACAAAGAACGTGGGCATACGCACCGAGGTACAATACAACTTTGCCGGGCAGAAATATGAAGATGCCTTTTACGGCCCCGCTATTGTAAATGGCGATACCTTTGGCACAACTGCTAACCCTACTAAGTTTGAGTATGTAAATGCCAAGCGCAACGTTAAACTGCAGTATGTTCAAATACCTCTGTTCTTTAAGTTTACCTCAACCAAAGGCCGTGTAGCCAAGTTTTTCTTTTGTATTGGTCCGCAGGTTGGCATACGCACCGGCGTGTTTGAGGAAATTAAGGTGGCCGACAACCTTTATACCGTGCCTAACGGCTTATCGCCATCGCAAAAATTTAAAACAGTTGACATTGGCGCAGCCCTGCAGTTGGGAACCGACATTTATTGTACGGACCATTTGTACGTAGAGGTGGCTATTTCTGCATTTGGTGGTTTAAATGACCTTAACGGCAAGGCGTTAAAGCAGATAGAATGGTACAGCCAGAATGATTCGGAGTATCAAAAAAGCTATAATGTGCATGGCGGCCTTATGGTAGGCCTGCATTACATATTTGGCCAGGGGCGGATCGACTATTAAACAATAAAACCGCTTTTATAGCGATGATATAGTTATCATCGGCCCAGGGAAGGGATAAAACGGCTTGATTATATTTGATTTATAAAGTGGTTGATTTGAGATATATCGTTTTTGTAACACTTACCTGTATTTTTCTTACTGCCTGTAAAACAAGCTCTTTCCAGGTTAAGGA
>CAZUHU010000132.1:0-2022 GCA_964620645.1 uncultured Chitinophaga sp. | reverse complement strand
CACTTACCTGTATTTTTCTTACTGCCTGTAAAACAAGCTCTTTCCAGGTTAAGGATGGCGAAACTGCCCGTCAGTTATTGCTATACAACCAAAGCGTCGACTTTTTAACCAAAGAATTTAACAGTGAAAAAGACCCCATTAAACAGGGTAAAATAGCTGCTGAATTAGGCGATAGTTACCGAAAGTTTAACGACCTGCCGAATGCCGAGAAATGGTATAAACAGGCGGTGGACCTTAATGCCGGTGAAGCGGCCCTTTTTAATCTGGGCCTTGCCCAAAAGGGACAGGAAAAGTACGAGGATGCCATTAGAACCTTTGAACAATACCAGCGCGTAGTTGGCGGCGGCTTTGAAGGCCGTAAGCAAGCTAACCAATGCCGCGATGCCATTGAATGGAAGAAGGCCTTTACCAAAATTCAGGTGCAGAACCTGGAAACCATAAACAGCAGCAGTAATGATTATGGACTGGAGTTTTACAAACCCGGCCAGTTTGTATTTACCAGCAGTGCAAATGCCACCGGCGATTTAAAGGATGGCTGGACAGGAGAGAAGCCCAGCGACTTGTTTATAACCGATAGCAAGAATGGCATCTTTACTGCACCCGTTAACTTTGGGGCGCCGGTTAATTCTATTTTTCATGAGAGTTCTGCTGTTTTCGGCAAGGACATGAAGGAGGTGTATTTTGTACGCTGCAATCAGGAAGAAAAGAGCAACCAATACTGCCACCTTTATTACAGCGCTTTTAATAACGAACACTGGAGCGAGCCCGTAAAGCTGAATCTGTTCCCTGATACCGTAAACGTTTACGACCCCTTTATTTCAAAAGACGGTAAACTGCTGATTGTAGCCGCCGACCCCGAAGGCAACTTTGGCCAAACCGATTTGTATTTATGCACTAAAGCCGATAGCGGTTGGGCAACGCCTCAAAATTTAGGTGGTGTTATTAATACACCGGGCAGCGAGCGTTTCCCCTGGTTAGACGAAAAGGGCAATTTGTATTACAGCAGCAATGGGCTGCCGGGTATGGGTGGCCTTGATATATTTAAAGCATTACACCTTAAAAATGGCTTTAAGGACCCACAAAACCTTAAAGCGCCTATAAACAGCGGGGCAGATGATTTTGCCTTTAGGATGGAGAAATACAAACCGTTGAGTGCAGAAGATACAGTGCTATCCTCCGGTTATTTTTCAAGCACAAGAGCAGGCGGCAAAGGCGGTGATGATATTTACCGCTTCAGAGAGCGCTGGATAAACGTTTTTGCTTTACGCGGCAAAGTGGTAGAGAAGGAATACGAAGACCCTAAAAATCCTGATAGCAAGGTTTTAGGGCTGAAGAAATTGCCAAACGCAAAGGTTGAACTGAGAACAAAGGATGATGCGGTAATAGGCACAGCCACTTCTGATACGGGGGGTAATTTTGTTTTCCGTTTAGAGGCCGAAACTGATTATAAACTGTTTGTTAGCAAGGGCGGCTACTTTGCCAATAACAATACTATCGTTAGCACTAAGGGAAAGCGCAACCAGGACAGCACCCTGATTAATATTTATACGCAGGTAGAACTGGAGAAGATATTCCCAACCAAGGAGATTGTAATACCTAACATTTATTACGACTACGATAAGGCTACGCTTCGCCCCGAATCGAAACAGGTGTTGGACTCCATCAAAATATTCTTTACCGAAAACCCGGACCTTACTATTGAGTTAGGTTCGCATACGGATAGCCGTGGTAGTGATAAGTACAACCTTGAACTATCACAGCGCCGTGCGCAAAGTGCAGTAGATTACCTTATACAAATTGGCGTACCTAAAGAGAGCCTGATTGCGAAAGGTTTTGGCGAAACCAAACCGGTAAACAATTGTACCAATGGCGCAAAGTGTACTGAGGAAGAATTTCAAAAGAACCGCCGCACTACCTTTAGGGTGGCTTCAGCCAAGCTGAATGTAGAAAGCATAGAACCTGAAGATATTAAGGTTGATCCCAAGCCGGAGGATAAGTAAGCAGTGTAAAACACTCTACTAA
>CAZUHU010000131.1:1307-10907 GCA_964620645.1 uncultured Chitinophaga sp. | reverse complement strand
TAACCAAAGAAATCGTCCGTTTCCATCTCTCCGAGGGAAACGGACTTGCCGGGCTCAGTACAAACTTTTCAACCAGCCATTACGTCTAGATAGTCAGTAACTACGGATGGAGAATTTCTAAATTCGTTTCATCAAATACGGCAATGGCGATAACTATACAATCAAGCACCCTAAAATTTTTAAAAGACCTGGCAAAGCATAACGAGCGCGATTGGTTTAATGCCCATAAGCAGTTGTATGTAAATGCGCAGGAAAACATGATAGCCTTTGTTGATGCGCTGATGAAGGAGATGAATAAGCATGATGAGTTGGAAGACGTAAGCGCTAAAAGCAATTTATACCGCATATACAGCGATGTTCGGTTTAAGAAAGACAAAAGCCCTTATAATCCGCGTTTTGCGTTTAGCCTGCAGCGGGCTACTAAACTTAAGCGCGGTGGTTATTTCTTCTGCTTAAAGCCCGGCGCCAGCTATTTGGCTTGCGGTTTCTTTGGGCCTAATGCGGCAGACTTGGCTCGCATACGCACCGACATTTCTTACAACTATGCCGATTGGAACCGAATATTAAATGCAAAAGCTTTCAAGCAACATTTTGGCGGGCTGACCGGCGAGAAAGTTTTAACCACACCACGAGGTTATGACAGTAAACACCCCGGTATAGAATTGCTGAGGCACAAGCAGTTTATTCTGCGCCATAACTTTACTGATGCCGAAGTAGTAGCCCCAGGCTTTTTGAAGGAAGTGAATGCTATGTATAAAGCGGCCCGGCCATGGCTAAATTATATGAGCGGGGTGCTGACCACCGATGCCAATGGCGAGTTGGTGGTTTAGCTAAAGTGTTTGTTGTTTTATGTTTTGCTGTTACTTTTATAGGCACCTATGCGCAACACTACCTCTGTTTTATTTCTGTTCTGCTTTATACTAACAGCGTTAAGCAGCACCGCACAGGATGTTTTGTTTGAGCGCCCTTTGAAGGGCATACCCGGTAAGGACTACTGGATATCGTATTACATGGACCACGACAGCACCTCTGTAACACGCGATGCTTACTGCGGGGGTATTACCTACAACGGGCATATGGGAACTGACTTTGCCATACGCGGCTTTGGCGCTATGGATAGCGGTGTGGCTATTTATGCTGTGGCGCCGGGTGTAGTAACCGAAAGCCATGATGGAGAGTTTGACCGCAATACGGTGCGTAAGAAGGGGGCCGTTTCTAATCGCGTAATTATTACACATGCTAATGGAATGCGCACTACCTACCTGCATATGAAGAAGGGTTCGGTGGCGGTTGCGGTAGGTGATACGGTGCAGGCCGGCCAACTTTTGGGTTTGGTGGGTTCATCAGGAGTATCGAACGGACCGCATTTGCACCTGGAAGTGAACGATGCCAACGGTAAGGTAGTGGACCCTTTTGCCGCCAATTGCAACGAGGGGCATGCAGGTTTATGGAAGGAGCAACTGCCCTATGATACGGCCTTCTATATAATAGACTATGGCTTTCTGTCTTATAAAATTACCGAGCACCAATCGGACCCTACAGTAGTTAAGCGGAGTGATACTTTAACCATAGGCCCTAAGGACTTTGTTTCGTTTTGGACCACAGTGCATGGCCTTAAAAAGGGCAGTGTTTGGAAAACGGAGTGGTATGATAGCTATGGCGACCACCTGTTTGGGTATGAGAACAAGAATGAAAGTTTCAGCTTGTTTCAGGCCTATTGGAGTTATGTAGATTTGGGCGGCCGGGGCATGGCGGGCCGTTGCTGGGTTAAAGTGTTTATTAATGAGAAGGAGGTTTTAACCCTGCCTTTCAATATAATAAGGAAGACGGAAAATGAGGTAAAGAGTAAAGAAAAGAAAGGCAAACGTACCTAGCCCAGGAATTTAACATATACCTTATGTTGTGGGGCCTTGGCTAAAGCAATTCTTCTTAATTCATTGAATTTTAAGCCATATCCAAGTAAATACGCTATATTTATACCGTTCTTAAGCTGCCCAAAGCGGCTATATCAAGGGCAAAATTTTGGCGACAAGCCTTTTTTGCACCTAAAACCAACAAGTTATAGCCTATAACTTAAAGGTCGCCCTAAAAATTATTCAATTAGGGTTTGTAAAGCTCCGCAAGAAATTTACTTTTGCAGTCCCTTTTTAGGGAGGGGTGTATTTTTATGCCCTTTAAAAACGTAAAAAACAATACCTGAATGGGTCAGAAAACAAGTCCGATAGCTAATCGCCTCGGTATCGTAAGAGGATGGGAAAGCAACTGGTATGGTGGCAAGGATGCTGCTTCTAAGCTGATTGAAGATGAAAAGATACGCCAGTACTTAAAGGCGCGTATTAACAAAGGCGGTATTTCGCGTGTTGTTATCGAAAGAACAATGAAGCGTGTAACCGTTACCATCCATACATCACGTCCGGGTATCATCATCGGCCGTGGCGGTAATGAAGTTGACCGTATTAAGGAAGAATTAAAGATACTTACCGGTAAGGAAGTTCAAATAAACATCGTTGAAATACGCCGTCCGGAGCTGGAAGCGGCTATCGTAGGCGAAACAATTGCCAAGCAGTTAGAGGCCCGTATCAACTACCGCCGCGCTGTTAAAATGGCTATTGCTTCTGCAATGCGTATGGGTGCCGAAGGTATTAAGGTGCGTGTTGGTGGCCGTATTGGTGGCGCCGATATTGCCCGTAGCGAAGAATACAAACAAGGCCGTACTCCACTACATACCTGGAGAGCGGATATTGACTACGCTATTACCGAAGCACAAACCATTTATGGTAAACTGGGTATTAAAGTGTGGGTTTGCCGTGGCGAGGTTTACGGTAAGAAAGACTTAACCGGTGCCTTTGCAGGTGAAGAAAAACAGGAAAAGCGCAAACCACGTGGCGATTTCCGTAAGAGAGACAACAAGAAGTAGTACTGAGAAGTATTAAGTAGAAAGTAATAAGTATTAAGAGAATAATAAACCATCAAAAGCAATAACAACTTAGTAAGCTTAGTGCTCTTAGTGGTAAAATAAAAAATAGAAACCATGTTATTACCTAAACGGACCAAGTGGAGAAAAACCCAGAAAGGCAGAGTATCTGAAGTTACTTACCGTGGCCACGAAATTGCTTTCGGTACCTACGCACTAAAATCGTTGGAAAGCGGTAAAATAAGCAACAAGCAGATTGAAGCTGCCCGTGTAGCCTTTACCCGTTTTATGAAGCGTGAAGGAAAAGTTTGGATTCGTATTTTCCCTGACAAGCCTATTACCAAAAAACCTTTGGAAGTACGTATGGGTAAAGGTAAAGGTAACCCAGAAGGTTGGGAAGCTCCTGTTCAGGCAGGCCGTATCCTGTTTGAAGTAGACGGCGTTAGCCGCGAAGTAGCCTTAGAAGCTATGATGCTTGCTGCCCACAAACTTTCTGTAATGACCAAGTTCATCACCCGTCGCGATGCGGTTGAAGGATAGTTGGCAATTGCGGAATGCAGAATGTTGAATTGATAAAAAGAAAGAATTAAATAAAAGGAGAGCAGAAGAGGGAATATTCCGAACTCAGCAATCCGAACTCAAACCTGTTAACAATGGGAGTTAATAAAAAAATCAACCAGGAAGACGTTCGCCAGTTTGTAGGCGAGGATCTGGATGCCAAAATTTTAGCTGATAAGGCAGAGTTGAAGAAACTGAAGTTTCAGCACACGGTTTCTGCTATAGAAAACCCTGCCAGCATTACTGCTAAAAGAAAAAATGTTGCGCGTTTGTTAACTGAACAAACCCGCCGTAAGAAAGAAAATAAAGGATAATCGTTCGTAGCGATCAATTAAAATAATCATGGAAAGAAAGCTCAGAAAAGAAAGAACCGGTTTAGTAACCAGCGATAAAATGGATAAGACCATCACTGTTTCTATCGAAAGAAAAGTGAAGCACCCTATCTATGGCAAGTTCGTAAAACAAACCAAAAGCTTTAAGGCGCACGACGAGAAGAACGAGGCTAAAACCGGCGATACTGTAAAGATTGCTGAAACACGTCCGTTAAGCAAAACCAAGCGTTGGAGACTGGTTGAAGTATTGGAAAGAGCCAAGTAATTATTACGAATGCGGGGTGCAGAAGGTGGAGTTCAACTGCAGTAACCGTAAAAGATATTTTATTCTGAATTCCGAATTCTAAAATCTGAATTGAATTATGTTACAGCAGGAATCAAGAGCAAACGTAGCCGATAACTCAGGTGCAAAAGAAGTACTGGTTATTCGTGTACTGGGCGGTTCAAAAAGAAGATATGCCCGTATTGGCGATAAAGTGGTGGTAACCGTTAAGAAAGCCCTGCCTACCGGCGGCGTTAAAAAAGGCTCGGTTTCAACAGCTGTGGTAGTACGCACAACGCGTTCTATCCGCCGTAAAGATGGTTCTTACATCCGTTTTGATGACAACGCAGTTGTGTTGTTAAACGCCCAGGACGAACCACGCGGTACCCGTATCTTCGGACCGGTTGCCCGCGAACTGCGCGATAAGCAGTTTATGAAAATTGTTTCTCTGGCCCCTGAGGTGCTGTAATTTTATCAAAAGCAAAATTGTAAGTAGGTTATGAAATTCCACGTAAAAAAGAACGACGAAGTAGTTATCCTTTCAGGCGAAGACAAAGGCAAGAAAGGCCGTATCATCGACGTTGACTATAAACACAGCCGTGTATTTGTTGACGGTGTAAACCTTAACAGCAAGCATAGCAAGCCAAGCCCAAAGAACCCTCAGGGCGGTATCATCAAAACTCCCGGTGGTATCCATATTTCTAATGTGGCGCTTTTAAGCGATGGCAAAGCAACACGCGTTGGCCGCAGAGAAGAAAAAGGCAAAACTGTACGTTTCTCAAAAAAGACCGGTAAAACTTTAGATTAGTATTTACCATTACCAATAAACAGAATGCCTCCGCAAAAACGGGGGCATTTTTGTTTTGTGCTTTGCAGAATGTAACTGCGGAGGAGGTTTTTAGGCTATATGCTCTTTGCTCCTTCATGCCATAGCCAAGCGCGACTTGCAGGGAGGAATAATTGCGTGTATCTTAATTTCCAAGTGACCTACGAACACTTGGAATAACAGGAAGTCATTTCGCACTAAATTCATTAAGGAATGAAGATTACTATAGTATTATTTCTTTGCATTTGTGTCTCAAAGAGCTTGCATGCCCAAGATTGGAAGAACATTACATTAAGAGATGCCCCGCCAGGTCCTGCTATGGCAGCTTCAGTTTTTTTCGGTGATACCGGAATTGTTATAGCTGGCGATGGTATTTTTTATCACACAAAAGATTGTTTTCAAACCTGGTATTTAGACAGTTCTTTTATCGGTATTAATCCGGACGCAATTGCTTTTGCGACCCGGGAAATCGGGTACATAGCCTCAGCACAGGTTCAGGGTGGGTTGTTAAAGAGTTTGGATGGAGGTGCTAGTTGGAACTCGTTAGGAACTGGTCCATTATCCGGTAAGGAAATTGGAGATTTTCTTCAGTTTGTAAATGTTGATACGGCTTATGCCGCCTTTAAATGGGATCCTGCGGTTCGAACTACCTATGATTCTGGCTATAACTGGAGTTATCAAACTCTTGATCTTAACTTATGCCAAAGAATTTTTAACCTACAGTTCACGAATTCCTCAACGGGCTACATTTTATGCAACGATGTGAATTTGGGTGTGCCTGGTTATGGCAATATGAGCATTTTTAAAACAATAGATTACGGAAAGCACTGGAGCAATTTTTCAAGCCCTTCACCCAAAGGATTCGGCTATTTGTATTTTGCGGATGATACAACCGCCTTCCTAACTGCACGAGGTTGTATACTTAAGTCAGTTAATGGTGCTCAAAACTTTGATACTGTTATGACCAGCAATAATTTGGGTGATGATTATTTCCGTGCTATCACAGCTGTTTCGTTTGCGAATCGAGATACCGGTTATGTCGCCTATCGCGCAAGTGTATACAAAACCTGTAATGCGGGAAACACTTGGTTTCGGACAAATTTTGCTTTTGCAGATACTGATATCAACAACTCAATAAATTTTATAAAGGCGGTTACCGGAGATAAGGCAATAGTTGGCTGTAATAGAGGTAATATCTACAAAACAGCAACCGGAGGAGGTGTGTGGTCCGGTGTGAAAGTGGTTGAGCAAAATGATTTTATTCTTTCCCCCAACCCCACGAACGACCTTCTCACCATTGAAACCGGCACATCAAAGGATTTAAAGGCAAGTATTTATAGTGTTGATGGCCGCCTGCTTAAAAGCAATATAGCCCTGCAGCAAAAAACACAATTAGATGTTTCCTTTCTAACACCGGGCATTTACTTTTTAGTAGTAACAGATAGTGAGGAGCGAAGCGTAAAGCGCTTTGTAAAGCAATGACCCTAAAAAGAAATGCCCCCGACAACGGGGGCATTTTATTAACCCAATTTAAAAACAAAAACTCCTAACTCTTTTTGGATTTAAATAATCCAACTAACTCGCCATCGGCCAAGATGTGTCTCTTCATGGCCTCTTCCAGCGCTTTTTTATCAGCACCTGCTTTTAAATCAAGCAGCGCATCTAACGCATATACTTTAAAGTGATAATGATGGGTGCCCGAGGGCGGGCAAGGGCCTGTGTAAGCATTTTGCCCGGCTCCGTTTTTACCGGCCTGGCCGGGGTTGCTGTTAGCCTCAATGATACCGGCCACGGGTATATTCCAAACTACCCAATGGTCAAAGGTGCCTCTGGGGGCGTCAGGGTCATCTACAACAAGGGCCAGGCTTTTGGTATCCTTTGGTATGCCGTTTATAGCCAGCGCCGGGTTTATATTTTCGCCATGGCAACTGTATTTATCCGGTATAAAACCGTTTTGGCTAAAAGCGGGGCTGGTAATCTTTAGGCTACTGTATTGTGCCATCCACAATATGAAAAGCGTAATGAGTTTCATAAGGCTGAATTATAGTTGGTGTATGCCTACTAAGTTAGGAAGATATTACGGCATTTAAGCCAATAGCGCCGAGGCCCTGATTGTATAGCAATTTTGCATGTAAAGGGTATCTTCATCCGCAACAAAAACAGAATGGATGAACCGGGAACAATGGCTTAAACTAACTGCTGCATTTGGAGCAGGCAGCATGCTGCCCGGAAAACTTTTAGCCCAATTAATAACAGATGGCGAGTTAAAACGCAGCGATTTCGGTAATGATTTTATTTGGGGCACCGCTACGGCCAGTTACCAGATAGAAGGAGGGTGGAATGAAGACGGTAAGGGCGAATCGAACTGGGACCACTTTGTACACCATACGCACAAGGTAGACCGCCACGAAACGGGCGATGTGGCGGATGATTTTTACCATAGGTACGAATCGGATATTGCTTTAATGCAGCAGTTGAACATTCCTGCATTTCGTTTTTCGCTTTCGTGGCCGCGCATAGTGCCAACAGGTTCGGGCGCCATTAACCAAAAGGGCATAGACTTTTACAACCGTGTAATTGATACCTGCCTGCAAAAGGGTATTGAGCCCTGGATAACCTGTTACCATTGGGATATGCCCCAAACCCTGGAAGCAAAAGGTGGTTGGCGCAACCGCGATACGGTAAAACGCTTTGAGGAATATGTAGCCCTGTGCGGTAAAAGTTTTGGCGACCGCGTAAAAAACTGGATGATGTTGAATGAGCCGCTATCGTACACCGTAGGCGGTTATTTAGTGGGCATACATCCGCCGGGGGTGTTTGGCTTTAAAAGCTTTTATAAAGCCGTACATAATGTAACGCTTAGCCAGGCTGCGGGAGGGCGCATGTTGCGCGATACCGTAGCTAAGGCCAACATAGGCACCACCTATAGTTGTATACCCATTTACCCGTGGAAAGATAAGCCGGCTAACATTGAAGCAGCAAAGCGCGTAGATGTAATTGCCAACCGCCTGTTTATTGAACCGGTGCTGGGCATGGGTTACCCTGTGCAGGATTTGCCGGCGCTGAAGCATGTAGAAAAGTATATGCAGCCGGGAGATGAGGAGCAGGTAAAATTTGATTTTGATTTTATAGGCCTGCAGAATTATACGCGTTGGGTAATAAAGAATTTTCCTTTGTTGCCTATGGTGCATGCGTTAAACATTAAACCCAAAAAACTGAGTACTGATTTAACCGAAATGGGCTGGGAGGTTTACCCGGAGGGCATGTACCGCATTATTAAACAGTTTGCGGCCTACAAAGGCGTTAAAAAAATTGTACTTACCGAAAGTGGTGCAGCCTTTAAAGATGAATTGGTGAACGGGGAGATAAATGATGTGCGCCGGGTAAAATACCTTCAGGATTATTTAAAGCAGGTACTGCGCGCTAAAAACGAGGGCGTTAATCTTGGCGGTTATTTTATTTGGAGTTTCATGGATAATTTTGAGTGGGCCGAAGGCTACCGCCCTACACTTGGTATTGTTGGAATAGATTATAAAACCCAGCAACGCACGGTAAAGGCCAGCGGTAAGTGGTATAGTAATTTTTTATCAGGTAAATAAGCAACATGCAGTACACCTTAATAACGGGGGCATCTAAAGGATTAGGCAAAGCGTTTGCATACGACTGTGCCGCAAGGGGGATGAACCTGCTGCTGGTAGCGCGCAGTGCGCATTTGCTGGAGCCGCTTGCAGCAGACCTGCAGAAATACAAAGTGGACGTGCAGATATTAAGTTGCGACCTGCTGGACCATGTAGCCTACCGAAAAATTTTTGATTGGATTAAGGAGAAAGGTTTTAAGGTGAATATGCTGGTGAATAATGCCGGTATGGGCTTTTATGGCCAGTTTGATGAGCAGCCCCTGGATAAGCACCTGCAGGTAATGCACCTTAATATGGATGCCATGGTTAAACTGGCTCACGAATTTTTAGTTAGTACAACAGATAAAGAGCGGCGGTATATATTAAACGTGGTTAGCATGGGTGGTTTTTTGCCGGTGCCTTATATGGCGATATATGCTGCCTCTAAAGCTTTTATGCTTTCCTTTTCTAAAGCCCTGCGTTATGAACTGCGCAGCAAAAATGTGTATGTATCGGCACTATGCCCGGGCGGGGTAGATACCGAGTTTTTCGGGCCGGCGCAAATGGATAAAATAGCTAAGAAAACCGCCAACCTTATGATGAGTGCCGAAGCTGTAGCTAAAGAAGGTATTGATGCTGTATTGGCTAACAAAATGGAAGTGGTGCCCGGCCTTACGAACAAGATAGGCGCCTTTGCATCAAAGCATGCACCTGAGGGTTTGGTTATTTCACAGGCCGGCCGCTTGTATAAGCCTTAGTTATTTACTTACCTCGCAATCACCTTCCAGGCTTGTAATCCACTTTGCTAATAAAGCTACGCCATCGCCATCAACAAGGGTGCGCCCCATTTGCGGCATCTTTACACCTAACTCTGTTGAGGCTACACGGCATACGATGATGGACTCACCGGGTTTGCCCGGCACAATATCTACCCGCAAATTGCACGACCCCTTACCGGCTGATGGCGGTGATTTACAAATGCCGTAAGTTTCCATATTTCGGTTATCGTAATTAAGAAACAAACCTGAAACGTATGCAGGCCCTTTGGGGTTGTGGCAGTGTGCGCAGTTGGCATCAAGGTATGCACGGGT
>CAZUHU010000131.1:0-1207 GCA_964620645.1 uncultured Chitinophaga sp. | reverse complement strand
GTGCTGTGTGTTGCCTTTGTCGTTTAACCAATCAATGGACTTTATATCTCCTATATCTGATTTTACTGCATCGCTTTGTTCATCGTTCCATATATAGGTAAGCGCTTCCCAACCGCTTTGCTTATGCAGCAGCAGCTGCGTTTCTATAATGTTTCTTTCGTTGGATGCTGCTTTAGGGTTGTTGGGGTAATAGATAACGTTAATAAGGCAGGCCCCCACAGGCAGGTTTAACAGTTGCGTGCTATCCAATGATAGTTTAGCACCTTCGGGCAAATACATAAAACACTTGCGCAACGAAAAATCATTAAACATGCTGTTAACCATGTTATAGGGCAACACGCCTTTATTGGGTTGCAGCAACTTTAGTTCGCCGGTAAAAAATCCGTATTCCGATAGTTTATCAAATGCTTTGGCGCCGGGGTTAAATTGTACGCTCTGCGGGTTTTTAGGTCCGCAACCCTCAATTAAAAGCAGGGTCAGGAAAAAGGCAAATACGTAGATACTTCTCATAGCCATAAATGAGAAGGAAAAGTATTTCTCCTTAAGGCAATGTTTCAATGATATTAGTCAAGCTTACTATCCGGCATTTGTGTTTTACAAGCCCTGTTTGATGTTTGTATGCCTGCTTCTTATTGGCATGAAAAATCGCGGAAAAAAGGGATTTGTGAAAACAGCTTTTTATGATGGGCAGTGTGTTAAGCGGGGGAGTTTAACTGAAATGTTTCGTAACCTGTTCGATTACAATCTATTTACACTAATACTTATAATAGACAGCGTAGCGTAAAATTCGTGAGGCTTTAAGCCTGCCAACTTTATTGTTTAAGGCAGCGCCGAGGTTGTCTTATTCCGGAAAATCATTGGTATTATTCTGCATTCCCCTCTTCTCTAATTTCACAAAGCTTTAAAACACTATTAAAACTTAAGTAACATTTATGAAATGGCGCTTGCCCGAGGCGCCTGTTAGAACCCCTAATTTATTCCCTGATTTAGTAAACAGCTTTATGACAAAACTTAAACACTTTGCGCAAACAAGGTTAGCCCTTCTGTCGGCTCTTTGTTTTTTAAGCATTACGATGCTACATGCACAAACCACCAAAACGGTGGGTGGTACCGGCGGTGCCGATTATGCCACTATTTCGGCAGCCTTTAACGCCATTAACACCGGCGCTATTACGGGTAACATTGTGCTGAATGTAATTTCAAGCAC
>CAZUHU010000130.1:0-11016 GCA_964620645.1 uncultured Chitinophaga sp. | reverse complement strand
GTAAATAGCTTGTGGCAGCTATTTCTATATTTGCCGCGCAAAATTTTAAAGTATGAGTTTACAGTGCGGTATAGTAGGATTGCCCAATGTTGGAAAATCAACCCTTTTTAATGCGTTATCATCTGCCAAGGCGCAAGCGGCTAATTTCCCTTTTTGCACTATTGACCCTAACGTGGGCATAGTAACCGTGCCTGATGCACGCTTGAAGAAGCTGGAAGAATTGGTAGTGCCCCAACGCGTAGTGCCAACAACAATTGAGTTTGTGGATATAGCCGGGCTTGTAAAGGGAGCCAGCAAAGGCGAAGGATTGGGGAACCAGTTTTTGGGTAACATACGTGCCGTAGATGCCATTATACACGTAGTTCGTTGTTTCGAAAACGAGAATATCATACATGTGGATGGTTCAGTTAACCCCGTGCGCGACAAGGAAATTATTGACACTGAATTGCAGTTGAAGGACCTTGATAGCGTAGATAAAAAGATTGACAAGCTGAAAAAGCTGGCCAAAAGCAACGACAAAGAAGTGTTGCGCGGCCTTGAGGTGCTGGACGTGTACAAAAAGCACTTAGAAAGCGGACAAAGCGCAAGGACCGCAAATGTATCAGTTGAAGACAAGCGCTTTATTGAGGATATACAATTGCTTACTGCTAAGCCTGTAATTTATTGCTGCAATGTTGAAGAGAGCAGTGTTAACACCGGCAACAAATACGTAGAAGAGATACGCAAAGCGGTGGCAGGAGAGAATGCCGAAGTGGTGATAATAAGCGCAGCTATTGAGGCCGATATTGCTGTAATGGAAACGGCTGAAGAAAGAGAAATGTTTTTGAATGAATTGGGCTTAAAAGAATCGGGGCTTAACCGATTGATAAGCGCTGCATACCACCTGTTAAACCTGCAAACCTACTTTACAGCGGGAGTTAAAGAAGTACGCGCCTGGACCATTCATAAAGGCGACAAAGCCCCACAGGCGGCCGGCGTAATCCACTCAGACTTTGAGCGCGGATTTATACGTGCAGAGGTGATGTCGTATGATGATTTTGTACACTACAAATCGGAAGCAGCCTGCAGAGCTGCGGGTAAACTACGTTCGGAAGGGAAGGAATACATTGTGCACGATGGAGATATTATGCACTTCCTGTTCAACGTATAGGAAATATTTTCATTTAACAAGTGGTTAATAAAATGTAGCCCTCACAGAGCTGTGAGTGGGGTGGGTTTTATATATTCACCTGCAAAACCAAAACCCTGTAAATGAAAAAAAGATTTTTACCCCTGCTGATTGCTGTACTTGCACTTTCAGTAAACAGCCTGTTTGCCCAATATTGCGGCAACTCCGGTAGCGGCATATGCACGCCGGGCGGACCTTACCCGCAATTAGGCTTTTATCCTTCTTATGATAGTATGGCTTGTGCCGTTATTGGCGTGCCTTTCGATCAAAAGATTGATATGCAGATACCGCCAACAACTACTTTTAACGGCCAAACTGTTACCATTAACAGCATAAAAATTGACAGTATCAATAACCTGCCATGTAGTTTGTGCTGGGCAACCAATTCTGCCAACAATACATTTGCAGGAAACAGTACAGGGTGCGTGCGTGTAACCGGTACTACCTTTGATGCTGTTGGCCAATACAACCTTCGTATCAAAATAAGCATATCCGCCTCGCTTGGTGGTTTCCCTGTTACTTTAAGCAACCAGGATGCCGGCCAGTACGGTGTTAAGTATTTTATCCGCGTTCAGGTGCCCAACGGCGCCTGTGCAGCTGTAGATACCGCTGCTGCCGGAAGAACGGCTTCAACGCCCGGCGCAATAGCTCCTGCCTCAATAGGAGGCCCGGCAACTTTGTGTGGCGGCCAAACCGGCACATTAACAGCTACCGGTGGTGCGTATGATACTTACATATGGAGTACGGGTGCACTGACTTCAGCTATTAATATTTCTAACCCGGGCACTTATACCGTAACGGTTTATGACAACTGTTCATCGGCCACTGCTTCAAAAACAGTAACGGGTGGCAGCGCGGATGCTACAATTACCCCAAGCGGTCCGCTTACCTTTTGCACAGGTGGCAGCGTAACATTAACGGCTGCCGCGGGTCAAACCGCCTATGCATGGAGCAATTCCTCAAGCAGCCAGGCTATTACCGTAAACACTTCGGGAACTTATACTGTTACCGCCACTAACGGTAGCTGTACGGCCACTTCAAGCGCTACAGTAAACGTTACCGGTAGCTCACTTTCACCAACGGTTACACCTTCGGTTAGCAATATTTGCCCCGGCGGCGATGCTACGCTTGATGCGGGTGCAGGATATACTACCTACGCATGGAGCAATGCCGGCAACACACAAGCTATTACAGTTAATACAGCAGGCACCTATACTGTTACGGTAACCCAGGGCGGTTGCACCGGTACTTCATCAGCAACGGTTAACGTGGGTAATTTCCCTGTTGCTGTAAACGTTACTCCGGCGGGCCCAATTACTGCCTGCGATGGCGACCAGGTAACACTGGATGCCGGCGGCGGATATGATGCATATAACTGGAGCGGTGGTGGATTAAACCAAACGGTAAACGTTACCACCAGTGGCAGCTATGTGGTAACCGTGCAGGATAATGGCTGCGTAGGAAGAGATACTGTAGTAGTAACGTTTAACCCGATACCTTCTGCCTCTATAACACCTTCGAGCCCGGTAAACATTTGCAGCAACCAAACAGCTACGCTCGACGCGGGTTCAGGTTTCAGCAGCTACTTATGGACAAACGGCTCCACCACCCAAAGCATTGTGGTAAGTAATGCCGGTACGTATGATGTAACAGTAACCCAAAGCGGCTGCACAGGCGGTTCAACCGGCGCTATAACGGTAAACGTTACAGCTACACCTGATGCCACCATTACGGTAATTGGCGGCAATATGTTATCAGTATCCAGTGGTGCATCAAGCTACCAATGGTACCATAATCAAACGTTAATCAATAACGCTACCGATTCATTGTACACCGTGCCAAGTGGCCAAAGCGGCTTATACTCCGTAATAGCCAGCAATGGCGCATGTGCCGACACCGGAACCGTTACCATTTCGGGTATCGAGAATATTTTTGACGTTGCAAATTTCAGCCTGTTGCCAAATCCGGCTAACGATAATGTAAACGTAACCTATAGCATTGTAAGTGCTACCCGTTTACAGGTGGTATTGCTGGATGTAACCGGCAAAATGGTTGCTGAACTGTTAAACGATAATCAGGCTGCCGGTAAGCATAGCTTTAGCTTTAATGTAGAAACTTTGCCGGCTGGTGTTTATCTGTTAAATTTCAGGACAGAAGCGGGAAGCTTTAATACAAAATTTGTAAAGCAATAATTCCTGTTGGAACCGGGATTATTCTTTGGGCGGAAGCTTTGCTTCCGCCTTTTTTATTAAATAAGCATTGATTACTATGTGTTTAGGTAGGCGCTGTAGCATTTGTTAAGCAATTAACAATTGCCTACAATAATTTACAGTGATACCCACAAGGGTTTGAAAAATATCTATTGTCGTTAAACCGTTGATTTAATTTAGATGCCGGTTTAAAAAGGCTTAATAAACTGTAAATGATTAGTGCTATTTGCCGTATAAATTAATTTAGCGACTAACCCTTAATTGACTATGCCAGTGAAAAAAATGAGAAATTTAGCAGTGCTGCTGTTGGGCCTGCTGCTATGGAAGCCGGGTAATGCTTTCTATCACTACTATAACGATTCTACGGCTACATGCGATATTGACCCTGTTATTGTGCAATTGGACAGCATGTCGTACTCCCTGTTTACGCGCGATAAGTTTTTTGTAAGCGGCGATGAACTGCTTGCCAGCATTAATATGCCTTATGATATCATCCCCAAATACAGCGAGGCTGAAATTAAGGAGAGGATGAAGCTTATACCAGCCGAAGTACCAATGGCTTATAACGGTTATGTAAAGCAGTTTATTGAAATGTTTGCCTACCGTAAGCGCGGTTTAATGACGCGCTGCCTGGCTAACTCGCAGATTTACTTTCCGGTGTTTGAGGAAATTTTAGACAAGAAGGGAATACCGCTGGAGTTTAAATACCTGCCTATAGTGGAGTCTGCTTTTAACCCGGTGGCGGTTTCTAAAGCGGGTGCAACGGGTTTGTGGCAGTTAATGTATGGTACCGGTAGCATGCTGGGCCTGCAGATCAACTCTTATGTTGACGAAAGACGTGACCCCATTAAGAGTACTGAGGCTGCGGCTGATTACCTGAAGAAGTTGTATGATATTTACGGTGATTGGCATTTGGTGCTGGCAGCCTACAACAGTGGCCCCGGCAACGTAAATAAGGCTATTGCCCGTGCGGGCGGCAGCAAGAATTTTTGGGCAATTATGAATTACCTGCCTGCTGAAACCCGTAGTTATGTGCCTTGCTATATAGCTGCCGTTTATGTAATGGAACATGCCAAGGATTTTAAATTGATGAGCGCTGAGCCTAAACGTGAATTGTATGCTGTAGATACGGTGCTTATAACCTCAAAAGTTAGCCTGCACCATATATCTACTACCCTGGGTATAGGCGAAGATGAGTTGCAGTTTTTAAACCCGTCAATCAAGAAGGGTGTAATACCTTACACACAAAGTGGTTTTCCGCTGAATTTACCTGTAAACTACTTTGCCCTGTTTGAGGCCAAGAAGGATGTGGTTATGCGCGATACTACCCAGGACATGCAAAATACTGAAGTATTGATTGCTGCCGCGCCTAAGTGGGTTTACCATAAGGTTCAAAAGAACCAAAGCCTTAGCGCTATAGCCAGTAAGTATGGTGTTTCTTCCTCTTCTATTAAGAAATGGAACGGGTTAAAGAATTCCTATATATACCCCGGCCAAAAGTTGAAGATATATACTACGCCTGCTGCCACAGCATCTACTTCAGGCACCACTGCTAAATACGACCAGGTATTTTCATCGAACAAGGTGCTCAACAGCGCCACCGCTGATAGCCTTGCGAAGGCAAATGCGCCTGTTGTGGCAGCTAAAACCACTACCCAGCCAACGGATAGTGTTACAGTGGCTAAGGCGAAGACAGGCGGTAAGTGCATTTACCATGTGGTGCAACCCGGAGATACCCTATGGAACATCAGCCAGAAATATGAAGGCCTTACTATTGAGAAGATAAAGGCCGATAATAAGGAGATACAAAACCGCCCGATTAAAGTAGGTGATGTGCTGAAGATTATGATTTAAGTGCCCGGAAGAACTTTTACAAAGCCCCTTGAGCAATCGAGGGGCTTTTTTATTGGAACGGGCCCAAACAGGCGCAAAAAAAAGCCTCCGGTGGGAGGCTTTAGCTTTTATAAGATTGAGATGTTATCTCTGCTTAATACTTAAGTTAGATGAAGTAAGGTAAGTGCCTTTGCCGGTATAAACCTTTATTTTATATGTGCCGGGGTCGAAGAAAACCACTTCTTTCCAGGCATAATTCCAGGCTGACTCTACTTTCTGCGGCATACGGGTTACTTCTTCCTCTTTGCCGGAATCATTTATATAAAATATGCGGAATTCCATTTGTTCCGTATTGAACTTGTCATCAGCCTTAACCAAAAACTTGAGCACGCCGCCGCTTTGGTCAACCATAAAGGAGTTAGAGGCCATTTGGGCTTTGCCCTCCTGGTTAACATCCTCGCAGAAGGTTAAAGAATATTGAGCCTTACCGAGGTAAACTGCTGAAAAGAATACTGCACTTAAAAAAAGCTTTCTCATGATGAGATAGTTTTACTCGTTCAAAAATAGTTGAGAGGCAGGGCTCTCGGTTTCATGGTTGTACACAAAAAGTGTAGATAAGTGATTGGTGTTCCTTTTTACACTACACTATTGTGGTTTTACAATGTACACTACGTAAAAAACAGCCCAAGGTTTCAAAAAAAGAACAGCCACCCTGTTACAGGTGGCTGCGTCTTCACATTAACCCACACAAAACTTTATTTATTGCCCGTCCTTTTTAAAATCGAGCGAGATTGAGTTTACACAATAACGCATTCCGGTTTCGGTAGGGCCATCGTCGAAGAGGTGCCCCAGGTGCGAACCGCATTTGCCGCACATAATTTCGGTGCGAACCATACCGTGCGAGGTATCTACCTGCGTTTTAATTTTTCCGCCGGCTATTTCTTTATCAAAACTGGGCCAGCCGCAATGCGAATCAAACTTCATGTCGGAGGTAAACAACTCGTTACCGCAGGCGGCGCATACGTAAACACCTCTTTCCTTATTAAGGTAGTATTTACCTGTAAAGGGGGCTTCGGTGCCTTTTTGCCTTAAAACATAGTATTGATCGGGGGTAAGGCTTTCCTGCCATTCTTTTTCGGTTTTTTCAACTTTGCCGGTGTCGTTGCTCATAGTTTGTTGTTTGTTTTTTGAGGCTTTTGAATCGCCAGGGTTAGTTTGCCCACAAGAGGTGAGCATTATAAATAAGCCTGCCGTAACAAGAATAGGTAATTTCATACATTGTGTTTTGATAGCTATTTGACGGACCTGAATTACCTGCCTTACAGCTACCATATACTTAACAGATAATTAACGAAGTTGTTTTAAGACTATAGTTATATACGGCAAAGATGATAAACAGGATTTCGGAGTACTTATGGAATATGGCAGGCAGAAAGTGGTTTTTTATTGCCCTTGTTGGCTATCTGCTAATGGGGGCAGTAGTAATGCCTTTGTGCGCCAAGTGGATTAGCGATGTGGCCGGAAAGCCTACTGAGATACTGGACCTGCAATTTGGCGGTTATACCAGGGAAAAAGCGCAAAACATTATAGCTGCCTACGGAGATGAAGGCCGGGCCCTGGTGGTTAAGGTGAGCGCCATTGCAGACAGTATATACCCAATAGCCTATACCTTCTTTTTTGTGATAACCATTGCCTGGATTTATAAGGCCGGTAACCGCCATGGTGTGGTGTATAATCATCTGCACTTGTTCCCTTTTCTAATCATGGTGGTTGATTATTGCGAAAACTTTTTTCTCATCAGGATGATAGGGGAGTTCCCTAACCTATCGGAACGAACGGTGCTTATTGCCTCGTTTTTTACCAATGTAAAGTGGAGCATGGTTGTTATTCTGCTGCTTATGTTTTTTGGTGGATTAGGCATGTTGTTAGCTGATAAACTGAAAAACCGGCGCAATAGTGCTTAGTGATTGCTGCACAGCAGCCCAGGCTGTGGTAAGCTAATTTGTATAGGAGGCAAAATTCGTTTAGGTTTGGCGCTATCGCGCTGCGGTGTAGTTGCTTATGAGGAGATTTTTACTGCTTACTGTTACGGCCCTTTTAAGCCTTGGCTCATTTGCCCAGGGCACCTATATTCCGCTTGGCTCGGATGCTTATTACCAGGTTGACCGCCTGGATATTAAATACAGCAGGATTTTACCCATTATCCATACCCAGGACAAAGGCTACCACCGCGGGGATGTTGCTAAAGTGGCAGAAACGCTTTTGCTCTCCAATATGCGCTTTAACAAAGTGCAACAATACAACCTGCAATGGCTGGTAGATGAGGATGCTGAATGGCTGGATAGCCTGACGAGCGTTAACCGCAGGCCTTTATGGAAAGCCCTTTACCGCGAACCTGCCAGTTTTTTGCATTACAGTTCTAAAAAGAAAGGGCTGTTTGATATACGCGTAAACCCGGTGTTTGACCTTCGCCTGGGTGGAGAGTCAAACGGCCGTTTTGTGTTTTCGAGCGCCAGGGGGGTAGAAGTAAGAGGTAACATCAAAAAGGTATTCAGTTTTTACTTTAACGTATTAGGTAACGCTGCAAGGCCTTATAGCTACGTAGCTGACGAAATACGGGTGGGTTCTACTAATGCCGGCACAGGTATGAAATACACCTATGTGCCCGGCCAGGCTTACTGGAAAGATTACGAATCGAAGATCTTTAAATTTAAAGATGGTATAGATTACTTTGATGCGCGCGGTTATGTGAACGTAAACGTGCTTAAGTATTTGAATATCTCCTTAGGCCGCGATAAGTTTTTTATTGGTGATGGACAGCGTTCCCTGTTTCTTTCGGATAATGCAGCGCCTTATCTGTTCCTGAAGTTTGACTTACAGTTTTGGCGCATACGCTACCAAAGCATATTGGCTGAATTAACCGCGCAATACCCGCGCGGAGGCGATATACTGTTGCCCAAGAAATACCTTGCTGCACACCACCTTACCTTTAAGCCTTGGCACGGTTTAACTATAGGTTTTTACGAAGGGGTTGTTATGCAGCGCAGCAACCACTTTGAACTGCAGTATCTTAACCCTATCATTTTCTACAGGGCAGTGGAACACTCTATCGGCAGCCCCGATAACGTATTGTTGGGCGCTGATTTTAAGCTAAACCTGTTTAACCACCTTTCCCTTTACGGCCAGTTAATGCTGGATGAGTTTAACTTTAAGTACTTCTTTAAGGGCAACGGATGGTGGGCTAATAAGTTTGGCGTGCAGGCGGGGGTTAAATACATTGACCTTGCACCAAACCTTGATGCACAACTGGAGTTTAACTACGTTAGGCCGTTTACGTACAGCCACGGAGGCACCATAAACTTTACGCACTACAACCAGCCGCTGGCGCACCCGCTTGGCGCTAACTTCTACGAAGTGATTATGCAGTTGCATTACCAGCCAATTAAGGAACTTGCCTTAAACGCCAAGCTATCTATTGCCCGCGTAGGTGATGATACCCTTAACCTGGATAACACCTGGACCAACTTTGGCGGCGATATATTGCAGAACTCTAACGGCGGAACCACCGTATCGCGCGAGTTTGGAAACAAAATGGGACAAGGCGCTAAAGGAACTATAACCTACTTTCAGTTAACAGGCACCTACCAACCATGGCATAACATTTACTTTGATGCGCAGGTGCTCTACCGCGCTAAAACAGGCACTAAAACCACAAACAATACCATTAACGAACTGCTGCTTTACAAGTCTGCCTTTATTTTTGATATAGGCATGCGCATGAATATAGGTATGAAGCGGTATGAGTTTTAAGGTCCCGGTGGTTTTTGCCCTGGCCGTATTCGGGGTTTTGATGGTGGGCACAATTGCCTTTTTCGCAAGCTATATAGATTTTACCTTAAAAGATGATAAGGAGCCTGTGGCACTCTTTTTTCTTTTTATCGCTGTTGTGTATGCCTTAACCTATTTCCGCTTGTGTTGGGCCTGCTACAAAAATGAAGAAAAGGGTGTTGTAGTTGTTACTTTGCTGATAGGAATGGCCTACGCCGGTTTTTGCATTTGGACTTTATTTCAATAGGGCTTATTCGGCACCTTTTAAAAGTATCTCACCATCATCAGTAATAGTTAAGTCAGAATCCGGAAAGTCCTGTTTGGTAAGATACTTAAGAAGAGTGATGGCCCGCTTATCGGGATCGTAATGCACGTAGGTGTGCGATAGTTGATAGCAAGGGATAACCTGCCCTTTAATGAACTCGCCCTTTTTGTTTGCGAATACCTTAAAAATGGGAGCCAGGCCGTTTACTCCATTAACGCTCATGCCGCCATAGGTGCAAAAGTTACCAGCGCTATAGGATATAAAACGCTTATTGTAGACCTCTACTGCACGAAGCACATGAGGCCCTTGCCCGAAAATAACATCGGCCCCGGCATCAACCAGTAGATGGGCAAACTCGTAAACGTTGCCGCGGTCCTCGCCATGAAACATTTCATGCTTTTTAGGTACGTTTTGATATGCTGCCCCCTCCGCACCACCGTGGAAGGAAACGATAACCACATCTACCAATGAGTCTAACTGTTTTACAATTGCAATGGCTTGTGCCGTATCATTTACACTGATGCAATTGTTGTTGGGGGAGAAGGCCGTAAAGCCGTACTTCACTCCGTTCTTGTAAAAGATAGCTGCCTGTTTTTGCAGTTGCCCTGCATATTCAAGGCCTGCACTATCCAGGGTGCGCATGGTGCTTTGGCGGCCCGCATCACCGAAATCGCCGGCATGGTTGTTGGCCACGCTTACCACATCAAAGCCGGCGTTAACCAGTAATTTGGCATAGCGTTGCGGGCTTCTGAAAACGTAACACACGCTGGGGTCTTTACAGGTTTTAGAGGGGCCGTTTTTATCCATCAACACCCCTTCTAAATTGCCGAAGGTTACATCAGCATCCTTCAGAAAGGTATCCACCTCCTCATACAGGTGTATGCCATCATCAGGGGGTAGTTCAGGTTCGGGGTACAATGTGCCCATCATTATATCGCCAACACCAATAAGGGTAATGGTGTCGTTAGTAACGGCTGTGCTATCAGCCTGGCTAAAGCCCAGGTGACATAGCAGCAGTAATGCGATAGAATACAATGGTTTTTTCATGTGGAAGAGGGAGAATGACAGTGGCATTTATTTTTCCAGTTGATCTTTAAGTTCGCTTAAAAAACCACGAACCTCTTTCAACTTCTCAATCAGAAGCAGCTTCTTTTTTTCCCCGTCAAATTTCATTTTCAATTGTTGCTTGGCCCCTTCAAGGGTGTAGCCCTTATCTTTAACCAAATGATGTATCAGCTTGATGTTTTCAATATCGGCTTTTGTGAAAAAGCGATCGCCTTTGGCGTTCTTCTTAGGCCGTAGAATGTCAAACTCCTTCTCCCAGTAACGCAATAGAGAAGTATTTACCGACAGCATTTCGGCCACTTCGCCAATGCTGTAGTATAGTTTCTCTATTTCCTTTTCCTTGTATGACATCAATTCGGATTTCAGATTGCAGAATTCGGAATTAATACAAACCTGGTTCTACCTTCCTTTAGAAGTGTTTAGCGAGGTTACAAAAATTCTAACTAATTCGTCGGCCTTTGCTATTAGCAAGTGTTGCTCTCATTCAACAATCTTAACTCAAACCTCCGCCTTGCCTCTAATCCAGCGTTTGGCCGGGGTTGGTAGAAAGCTCCAGCATCTTTTCAAAGTCAGCGTCCTTAAGGTCGTTATAGTAAAAGTAAACGGGGTTAAGCGCATTGCCATTCTTTATCACCTCGTAATGCAGG
>CAZUHU010000129.1:2789-11024 GCA_964620645.1 uncultured Chitinophaga sp. | reverse complement strand
ACTGGTGCGCGAAAGGCTTCGCTAGCAAAGTTGGTTGACGGCGGTGCGAAGTAAGGAGGCATGCCTTTTAGTTAGCGCTTGTTTTGTAAGGGGACATCGTGACGGTTAGATCGCTCATGACTGACTGAGGCTATAATTCATCGTACTCCTTATTATTGATTACGGTATGTTCAATAAAATCGGTTAATAGTTTAAAAGAATTAGCATATAAGACTTTGTTCTCTCTTATCTTTTGAACAACTTCAACCAAATTTGCGCTGCTAAGCCTCAACTTTTTGTCTGCAATAGCTAACAAAAATTCGTATAACGCATCAGCGTCATCAGATCCGCAGTTATCAATGATAGATTTCAGGAAAGTTGCCATTTTATAGCTAATCCCAGTGTCAACATCATAACCTAACTCTGTGTAGTTTGTAGCCCGTAACAATGCCGCCTGTAAAATTCCGTCATTAAAGCGTGAAAAGTTTTCTGGGTCAAGTACGGTTCTATGATAGTAACTATTATAAATGGTCTTATTAGCCACTTCACCATTCCTCAATCTATTTAATATCGAGCTAACGACAAAGTATATATCGGCGTGTGATATACTTGAGTAGTAATTGTCGAATTTAAAAAAAGCAAAGCTAGGATTGATTTTAAACTCGTTATTAGTTATAGGATTTGTTACAAACGCATTATTGACCAATCCCCTACTTCTACCTGCCTCCTCAATCAACTCAATTCTATTAATTAGCTCTTCAGATAATTGGATATCATATATATCGCTTCTCTTTGTGCAAAATTGATTCAATTTAGTCAAAAGTAATGATTCTCTTATCCAAGGTGTATACTCCAAGCTATTTGAACAACTGATCTGTTCAACAGTAATAAACGGATTAGTTTCTCCTCCATATTTACCAAAAGATAAATTATTTTTTATGAATTTTAATTTGCTTTTATTTGTGGTTCTTGAAAGCGCAACGAAATAGATTTTAGACAATTTCTCCTTTTTCCTCAAACTTCGACTGATTGAAAGCAATTCCCCACCACTAACCATACAAGAACAGACAGTTACGACCACGCCTCGCGCATTATTAGGTATTTGTTTTTCAATGCTGAGTTTATCGACAATTACTATCTTTTTGGCGATACTTCGCTGACCATGACTGATAACTTCCTTTACTATGTTTGCTAACAAACGTGATGCCTCATCATTGGCATGAATAATATACCGAGTGTGCGCAGGAACATATTGATGTATATATTTGATTATCTTGTTCCTAAATTTTGGCAGGCTGTGCCCTTTTAAATCCGTTTCTTTTGTCTTAAAGTCTTTAAAGTAATCTACCAAATCAAAAAAAACTTCGTACTTTATGTTATAAGAATTACTCGCCTGATGATTACATCGAATCAGATGGCGCCCCTTTTTATTTGCAGATAGGCAATCAGCCACAAAATCCGATATATAATCTGGAGCATCGGTGGCAACGATCTTTATTTCATCAATAGATGGCTTTTCCATCAATAACACATCACCATTTACCTCAATTGGGATAGAGCCATTATTACAATGTATACATTGCTTACTGGAGTCAGCTGAACTCTTAATCTGATAAGTTTTGAAAGGATACAATCCATTAGGGTTATCACTAGCTATTTCCAAATCACAAACTAATCTTTTAACTTTCGAATCTGAGCTTCCTTGCGACTCGGATCTCAAATAATATATTATTAATATATTGTGAGGCTTAACAGAGTGTTTACTAACAAGTCGCTTTATAATATTACCTGAAGTTGATGAAGATATTAAAAAAAGTGTCTCTTCTAAAGCACTAAAACCATCATTCTCAAATGATCGGTAAGAACCAAAACTTTGTATGTATGGCTTATCAAATTTATGGGGCTCAAAAAATCTGCTCTTAAGTTCAATCAACGCAAATGCAAGAGAATTTATAGAAGATGTGTCACAACATATTACTTTATATTTATTTGAATCAAAATAAGAAAGCATATTATAGGCAATAAAAAAAATAATTTCGCTTTTAACAAGCACGTTTCCAGTACGAAGAAATTTTTCACAGTGCTTTCCTGAAGGAAATACAAAATGATGTCCTGGTTGTGCTGTTATCGCACCATGATTATTCACAAACACCTGAGTTAATCCCTCTCTGTTAATTCTCTTAACCATTGAAGAATCAACTGTCCCACCTCTAATATTCCGCCATGAACCATTTCCATCAAAAACATTTACAGAGAACACATCATGATCAAACAAGGTTTTAATACCTCTTATGTTTTGATATATTCTATCTATATCATTGACGAATATACTTTCAAGTGAATACCTCAAGTATTCACCCCCAACAACGTATATTCTAGTATAAAGATTCCCCTTAGACAAATGCGTTCTAATCGCATCCTCTAGAAAGTCAAATTCAACCTTTATTCCAGTAAGGAAAAAGACAGCGTAGTTGTCACTGGTTCCATTGTTTCTAACTTCCGTAAAATCGTAAACTAACAAATCCCTCATTAAATCTTAAATTTTAGTGGAAATAAGAATGTAAATTGTGCACCATCCGTATTTACAAAAGAAGTAAAATCAGTCGCCGAGTTATTAAACCAATCATAGAGCACAATATCAAGCGGATCTTCTGTTTCTATATATCGATCGTCAATCAAATTCCGATAAAGAAACATTCTACCAGTTCGAAACATAAAGAAGCCCTTTCCATCTAACGAACTCAGAATTTTATCGAGTCCTATTCCCCTCGCGTTATTTCTGTGTCCACCACTATTATTTTTAATCAAACATAATTTGTATACTAATAGTTCTGAATTTATTTTTTCATTATCAATTAGAGAATTTTTCATGTATGTATTAAACAGGCCGGGTCCATTATCAAAAACCGTTATCTCTAAAAAATGTAATATTGAATTACCTGTATAATCATGTAGATCACTGCCAAAATATTTTCTTAACCCTTCATTTCCTTCCGAATACTCAATTAGTTGCTGTTTTTTCTTTTCATGATACTTCAAATACACTCCTCTTATTCGTGCGGCGCCTTTAGATTTTGCCCAATCATCAGTATTTTTAAAAGCTTCGTAAACAATCTTGCATAGATCTTCAGAGTGTTTTTTCAATGCTTCTGATATTAGTTGTGGATTGTTATTTGCAATCAATTGTAACAGCCGCAATATTTCAGAATAGAAGTCTTCCTTTGGAATAAGAACATCTCCTTTATAAAATTGCTTTAAAAGTCCAGGGGTTAAAAAGTGATCAAAGCATGGCAAAAGCAATTCTCTTTTATTTACTAATGGCCTACTATTTTTAACGGCGTCAATCACAATGTTAAGAGGATTATTAACCTTAACTTTTATCGATATTCCATTTCTGTCAGTAACATCCTTTGAATAGCCGATAAGTAAACAAGCATAAGGGATATAATTTGCTAAATACCTTTCTAATAAAATTTCGAAATCGCTATCATTACTGTCTAATGGAATTATTATTGGGGCAGATTTATGCCGTTTATTCCAAAAAGCGAATAGCTCTATAATAGTCGGTAGCAATGCTATTGAGAGACTGTCTACTGCGCTTGGTAAAACAAAAGGAAGGTTATTGCCTTCTAAAATCTTCTTTTGAATCTTATCAACATCAGACAGTTTAATCTTAATCGGAATTTCAATCATCCCCAAATTTATATATTTAAAAAATATAACCGCCATTATCATAAGAAAGAATTGAATCCAGCATAATTGAGATAAAAGCTAATGAACTTTCGTGAACCACTAGCACGAGCGTCCCACTCGTACTAAACCAAGCCACAACCTTATTAATAAAATAGCGCCAGTATACCCTGCTGTATGTATTTCTAATGCACCCCGTTCTTATATTCGCATTAAGAACTTATGCTAAAACTACTACTACCTATTACCTTATTGCTGGCCCTTGCACAGCAAAGCCCTAAAGGCTATAACGACCTGAATGATTACGGTTTTATGGGAAGCCCGAAGAAGATAACCTACTCGGTTTATAAAAACCCTGTAGAGGCAGCCGGTATATGGACGGCCAACACCAAACCTGAGTTTACAAAAAACTATGTGGTGAATGAATACCGGCAGTTTACATCAGAAAGTGTAAAGATGAACGGCGAGGAATTTATAACCACCTATGAATACCGCGACAGTCTTAAGTTCAAAGCCCGTATTAAGGGACCGTATCACAACGATGTTATCAGTATCACCTATACGCAAAACAGTTATACCACAAATGAGTATCAGCTAAGCGGTAGCCTGAAGGAATTGGTTGCTACTATAAAAACCACGCTTAACGATAAGGGATTAACGGTAAAGGAAGAGATAGTAAATTACCGGAACGGGAAAACGGCCGCTGAATACACCACCGTATATACCGAGCGCGATAATGGCTACATAAGCGGCTATACTACCACTGATGTATTGAACAAGACGGTTACTACCTTTAAACTTACCGTTTTGGAGCGCGATGCAAAGGGGAACCCGCTGCTGGTAATTAAAAAGGAAAACGATAAGCCGTATTGGTTGATGGGATACACTTATGAGTATTAATACCCCCTCCGAAATTTGCGCAGGGGACCGTTTAAGCAGCTCATGGGGCAACCTCCTTCTTCCTTTGTTCACACCCTTCGACATCCCGAAGTTTCGGGATCAGGGTGACAGTCCACCTCCGACCCGCTTTGCGGGTCACCTCCGCCAGCGGAGGACATAAAAAAAACCTCCCGATTGCTCGGGAGGCTTTCATTGTTGCTAACCAAAATCCATTAATAAAGACGTTGTGAAGGTAGTGCATATTGTGCACATTATTAACACCCCTTTTTTTCACGTCATTCCGGCGAAAGCCGGAATCTCGTTGTACTTAGATGCCGGATCGGGTCCGGCATGACGAATGGGGTGACTAGTGGAACTGCTCAGCCTCAGTGCTGCCGGCAAGGGCAGTGGTAGAGCTTTGGCCTTGTTGCACCACGTTCTGCACAGCATCGAAGTAACCGGTGCCTACAAATGCCTGGTGCTTAATAGCCTTAAAGCCGTGTTTTTCTAAGGCAAACTCGCGCTGTTGCAGTTCGCTAAAGCCGGCCATGCCGCGCTCAACGTATGCCTTGCTCAGTTCGAACATAGCCGTGTTAAGCGCATGGAAACCAGCCAGTGTTATGAACTGGAATTTGTAGCCCATTTCAGCCAGGTTCTCGCGGAAGCTTAACATGGCTTTCTCGTCCATGAACTTAGCCCAGTTAAAAGATGGTGAACAGTTGTAGGCTAACATTTTGCCGGGGTATTTAGCGTGGATGCCTTGGGCAAACTCGCGGGCTAAGCCTAAATCGGGGTTGCCGGTTTCCATCCAAATTAAATCAGCATACGGGGCGTAGCTTATGCCACGGTCGATACCCTGCTCAAGGCCGTTCTTAACGTAGAAATAACCTTCAGGGGCGCGTTTGCCGGTTAAGAATTTGTGGTCGCGGGGGTCAACATCCGTTGTTATAAGGTTGGCAGCCTCAGCATCGGTACGGGCAATAACGATAGTAGGAACATTGCAAACGTCGGCCGCTAAACGGGCAGCTACCAGTTTGTTGATAGCCTCCTGGGTAGGCACTAACACCTTACCACCTAAGTGGCCGCACTTTTTAGCAGAGGCCAGTTGGTCTTCCCAATGCACGCCTGCAGCGCCGGCTTCAATCATCTGCTTCATTAATTCAAAGGCGTTCAGGTTACCGCCAAAGCCTGCTTCGGCATCAGCTACAATAGGCACCATCCAATCGGTAGTTGGTTCGCCGTCCATGTATTCAATCTGGTCGCGGCGCATTAAAGCGTTGTTAATACGCTTAACTACAGAAGGCACTGAGTTAGCCGGATACAATGACTGGTCAGGATACATTTCGCCGCTAAGGTTAGCGTCGCCCGCTACCTGCCAACCGCTTAGGTAAATGGCCTTCATGCCGGCGGCAACTTCCTGTATAGCCTGGTTGCCGGTAAGGGCACCTAAGCCTGCTACCCAGCTATCGCTGTGCAAGCGGTTCCATAACTTGGTAGCGCCGTTACGGGCCAATGAATATTCTAACTGCACTGAACCACTGATGTTGATTACCTCTTCAGCAGTGTAAGGACGATGAACATTTTTCCAACGCGGGTTGGTTTCCCAATCGGTGCGCAAACGCAGCGCTCTTTCCTGTTTTGTCATTGTTTTATTTATGGTTTTTAGTTTACCCTGTAAATCTCCTTAAAGGGAGACCTTAATACAAAAGCCCTTTCTCAAGCCTCTCCTTTAGGGGAGGTTTGGAGGGGTCTAATTAATCTCCTCATATGCCGGCAGCGTCAAAAACTCCTTATAATCTCCTTGCTGTATCAGGCTGTCGAACATGTCGATGGCGCGTTTCATGGTAGCCGTGTTATAAGCTGCTTCTCCAACGTAAGCCTTAACGGCATCTAACTCGCTTGGTAATAGTTCCTTGAAAAGTTCGTAAGTAATGGTGCGGCCGTCATCCAGCTTGCTGCCGTTTTTAATCCATTGCCATATCTGGGTGCGGCTAATCTCAGCCGTTGCAGCATCCTCCATTAAGTTATGGATTGCCGCGGCGCCTACACCGCGCAGCCAACTTTCTATATATAGTATGCCTACGTTTATGTTCATGCGCAGGCCGGCTTCGGTAATAGTGCCCGCCGGAACTTCCAGCAGTTCCTTTTGGGTGTACACTTCGCCTTCGCGCTTAATGCTGTAGTTGTTCGGGGTGGTCATGTGTTCATTAAACACATCCATAGCCACCTGGACAAGGCCGGGATGGGCTACCCAGGTACCATCGTGGCCGTTTGTGGCTTCACGCACTTTATCCTGGCGCACCTTTTCTACTGCGGCATTGTTAGCGGCTTCATTTCCTTTAATAGGAATGAAGGCACTCATACCGCCCATGGCGTGCACCCTTCTTTTGTGACAGGTTTGTATAACCAGCTTGCTATACGAGGCCATAAAAGGTACTGCCATTGTGACTTGTCCGCGCTCAGGAAGAACAAAGCCATCCAGGTTACGGAACTTCTTAATGTAGCTGAAGATATAGTCCCAACGGCCGCAGTTTAGGCCACACATATGCTCGCGCAGTTCGTATATAATCTCGTGTAGTTCAAAGGTGGCAGTAATAGTTTCAATCAACACCGTTGCCTTAATAGTGCCCTGCGGAATACCCAATTCCTGTTGCGCTAAAACGAAAACATCGTTCCACAAACGGGCTTCAAGGTGGCTTTCCATTTTAGGTAAATAGAAGTATGGTCCTGAACCATTTGCAATTAAATGCTTAACGTTATGGTAGAAGTACAAACCAAAGTCGAAAAGCGAGCCGCTCATCAGTTCGCCATCTACTTTTACATGCTTTTCAGGCAGGTGCCAGCCACGCGGACGAACGAACAGAACCGCCACCTTATCCTGCAGTTTATAGCTCTGTCCGGTATCGGGGTTGGTGTAGGTAATGGTCTTTTTATTAGCATCGCGCAGGTTGATTTGACCTTCGATATTATTGCTCCAGGTGGGGCTGTTGCTATCCTCAAAATCTGCCATAAAGACCTTTGCGCCGCTGTTAAGGGCGTTGATGATCATCTTGCGGTCCACAGGGCCGGTTATCTCCACGCGGCGGTCCTGTATGTCGGCAGGTATGGGAGCAGCCACCCAATCTCCTTCCCTAACGGCTTTGGTTTCCGGTAGAAAGTCGGGCAGTTGGCCGGCGTCAATTTGCTTTTGGCGCTCTACACGGGCAGCCAGTAATTCCAAGCGGCGCTTGTTAAAAGTGCGTTGCAGTTTAACCACAAAAGCAAGCGCTTCAGGGGTTAAAATCTCAGCGTATTCCGGGGTAATGTTCCCCAGTATTTCTAATCCTTCTATGTTGATGGCAGAGCCCATTTTGCGAATTTTCGCTACAAAAATATCGCTCGTTTTTAAATATCCAAACATTTTTCGCGAAAATTCGCTTTGAAAGTAAAATTCGCTTTTTATATCTTTGTTCGCTAAACCCTATATTTTCGCCACACCCTAATCCAAATATGGAAACAACCACAGAAGAAAACATCCGAATCATATTCGGGTTGAAGTTGAAGAAGCTGAGAACGGACAAAAAACTATCGCTGCAGGAGCTATCCAATAAATCGGGCGTATCTGTTTCGTACCTTAACGAAATTGAAAACGGTAAGAAGTATCCAAAACCGGATAAGATTAACGAACTGGCCAAGGCGCTTGAAACT
>CAZUHU010000129.1:1572-2779 GCA_964620645.1 uncultured Chitinophaga sp. | reverse complement strand
TAAACAAGAACCTGACCCCCGTGGTGCAGGTTTTAAACCTCCGCATTATTAACGACTTCCTTTTCGAAACCTTTGGTATTGATAAGGGCCTTTTAATGAGCATGATGGCCAGCGCTCCTACGCAGCTATCTGCTCTTATTAATAGCGTATTCGAAATTGCACGTAACTACAACCTGCAGGAAGAGCACTTTTACTTTAGCTGTCTGCGTAGTTACCAGGAGATGAACGATAACTACTTTGAGGATATTGAAACGGCGGTTGAGAACTTTAAGAAAGACAACGGCATTAACGGCACCCAGCTTAGCGCTAAGGAATACGAGCAGATACTGAAAACCAAATTCAACTATAGGGTTGAGCCAACCGATTTTGTGGACTTCCCCAAGCTGCGCCACTTCCGTTCGGTTTATGTGCCGGGTGAACAACCTACTTTATTATACAACACCAAACTTACCGAGCAGCAAAAGCTTTTTCTGTTTGCTAAGGAGTTGGGCTTTGCTTATATGAAGATTGACAAGCGCCCACGCACCACCAGTTGGTTAAAGGTTGAAAGCTTTGACCATGTAATGAACAACTACAGGGCCAGCTACTTTGCCCAGGCCCTGCATATAAATAAGGAAGCCCTGGTTGAAGACCTGGAGAAATTCTTTGCCAAAACAAGCTGGGATGGCGCCTTTATTACCAGCCTGCTGGAGAAATACAATGCCAGCCCCGAAATGTTGTTCCAGCGTATAGCTAACGTGCTGCCTAAGTATTTCGGCTTTAATGAGCTTTACTTTATACGCTACAGCAGCCGCGATACCAGCAAGCACCTTAAAGAAATAAGTAAGGAATTGCACCTTAGCCGTAACCAGGTGGACCTTCAATATATCATAAGCGAGCAGAACTACCGCCGCTGGATTACCCGCACCCTGGTTAAACACATGGATAAGGAATGGGCCGAAGGCGAGCGCAAAACGCTGGTGGAAGGCCTTATCAGCAAAAACGAGGAGGGCGACGAGTACTTGACCATGAGCATACTGCGCCCCATGCCTGAACTGAACAATAACGCCAATTCGGTTACTGTAGGCTTCGTTTTAACTGATGCTGTTAAAAAGAAAATCAACTTCCTGGCAGACCCTGCCTTAAAATTTGATAAACTAGGCCCCGTAAATGAATTGAACTTCGAAACTCCGCTTGCTTTGCGCAAAATGAAGGACGAAGAAACCAA
>CAZUHU010000129.1:0-1472 GCA_964620645.1 uncultured Chitinophaga sp. | reverse complement strand
GCCCAAACGGGCACCGGTAAAACGGCAGCTTTCCTCCTGCCCATCATCAACAAGCTAACTAAGGATAAGATACATACTACCGATACCTTAATAATTGTGCCCACGCGCGAGTTAGCCATACAAATTGATGAGGCCGTGCAGGGTTTTGCCTACTTTTGCCATACCAGCGCCATAGCCATATTTGGCGGCAGCGATGGTATAAGCTTTGCGCAGGAAAAACGCGCACTAAGCGAGGGCGCTAACATTATTATTGCCACACCCGGCCGTTTGATAGCCCACCTTAACATGGGCTATGTAAACTTTAACCACATAAAGCACCTTATACTGGACGAGGCCGACCGCATGCTGGACATGGGCTTTAGCGATGACCTGAACAAAATCATCAGCTTTTTGCCGAAGGAAAGGCAAACGCTGTTGTTTAGCGCTACCATGCCGCCCAAGATACGCGAATTGGCCAAGCGCATTTTAAAGGACCCCGAGCAGATAAACATTAGCGTAAGTAAACCCGCAGCCGGTGTGTTGCAGGGCGCTTATGTGTTATACGATAACCAGAAGCTGGAATTGCTGAAGCGCCTGCTTACCGACCGTAAAATGGCCAGCATAATTGTGTTTTGCAGCCGTAAGGAAAACGTTAAGCAACTGGACCGCGAATTAAAGCGCATGAAGTTTAACGTAGCCTGCATACACAGCGACCTTGAACAGGAAGAACGCACCGAAGTGCTGCGCAACTTTAAGAACAAAACCTTACAGATATTGGTGGCTACCGACGTAATGAGCCGCGGTATTGATATAGATAGCATTGGCCTGGTAGTAAACTACGATGTGCCTAATGATGCCGAGGACTACGTACACCGCGTTGGCCGCACTGCCCGTGCCGAAACTACCGGCGTAGCCCTAACCTTTATTACCCCCGAAAACCAATTTAAGTTTGGCCGTATTGAAGAGTTGATTGAAACTGAAGTAAAGAAACTGCAGCTACCTGCCGAACTTGGCCCCGGGCCCGAATACAACCCCAAAAAACGCATAGGCAAACCACAAGGCAACCGTAGCGGCAAAGGCGGTGGTGGGTTTAAGAAGCGACGGAAATAATACAATACTATTTACCACAAAGGCGTAGAGATTTACTTGGTGCTTTAAGTTATCAATGACTACACCGGCTTTAACATCAAAGATATTTGCCTATGGCAGGTATCATTGAAAGGATCTATTTATTTTTGAGTTTAATCTGATCAATTTCTTTCTTTGTTCCTAAACGAATGATGAAAACATGATTCAAATTACCAATAAACCCAGTAGTTCTTTTAACATCAAATTCAGCATCTAAATCGGCTTTAATCTTTGCAGCAATCTTCGGATCAAATGCTGCATTTAGTTTAGCTTCAATATCTAATGAATCCTGGTGTGACTTCCGTAGGCTCACCTTTAATTCAAAAGCGCACAGGCCCGTATTAATTCCATATTTACTGTCGATT
>CAZUHU010000128.1:0-11040 GCA_964620645.1 uncultured Chitinophaga sp. | reverse complement strand
GAAAATAAAACAGGTATGCCCCGCTTATTGCTGTTTATGGTTCTTTCAATATATGCGTGCACTTTGTACGCGCAGGTAGCTGTTGATACGGCGGCTATTAAGAAGCAGTTAGCAATTATCCGCGATCGCGACCAAAAAACGCGCACCGGCCGCGATTCAATGGCTTTTAGAGATTATATTGACAGCACTAATCTTGTACAAATTGAGGAACTGATAAGTAAGTATGGCTGGTTGAATCGAAGCTTTGTTGGGCCTGAGGGTAACATCACCTGTTTCCTGGTTATCCAGCATTCTGATAGCGCAACCCAGATAAAATATTTCCCCTTGTTGCTCCGGTCCGTTCAGCAGGGCGAATCTCCACCATCGAACCTGGCTTTATTAACCGATAGAATTTTGTTGCACCAGGGTAAAAAGCAAATTTACGGCTCGCAGGTTATTTCAGATAAAGATGGGAATAACGTACTATACCCCATCGAGGATGAAAAGAACGTAAATAAACGCAGGGCTGATTTTGGCATGCAGCCCATTGAGGATTATGCTAAATTGTTTGGTATTAATTATACGCCTCCGCAGTAACAGCGTTTAATCCTCTTGTGCTATATTGCCTTTATGAAGAAAGGACGCCTGGAGGCATTCAGTGATGGGGTTTTGGCCATCATTATTACCATAATGGTTTTAGAGTTTAAAGTGCCGCACGGTCAACAACTGGCGGACCTTCTGCCGCTGCTACCGGTATTTCTCAGCTATGTGTTAAGCTTTATTTATCTCGGAATTTACTGGAACAACCACCACCATATGATGCACACCGTAAACCGGGTAACCGGCGATGTGCTGTGGGCTAATCTCCACCTGCTGTTCTGGTTGTCATTAGTTCCTTTTGCAACCGCCTGGATAGGGGAAAACCATTTTGCGGCTCAGCCGATGGCAGTGTATGGTATTGTTTTGCTGATGTCGGCCATAGCGTACTTTGTGTTGCAAACGCGCATCATAAAAAACCATGGCCCCGATTCCATTTTAGCTAAGGCTATCGGCAATGATTTAAAAGGCAAGGCATCTCCGGTTTTATACCTTTTGGCCATTGGCTCCTGTTGGTTAAGCCCGATAATAGCCGGTGCTTTATATGTGCTGGTAGCCCTTATTTGGTTAATACCCGATAAACGCATTGAACGGATTTTGGATGGAATGGAGGGAAAAGAGTGAGATGGGATACCGCACTTTTATTATTGAACGTTAGCCAACCTAACACGCCTGCTATATTGCTTAATAACCAGGAGCAGCAAAAGTAAAAGGCCCCAACTGCCCGCCAATAGCCAGGTGCCGCCATTATGGGTTACTGTAGTTTTGGTTGCAATAAAACTCCTGCTGCATTCAAATGCCAGGTTAGCGCCCCAGTGTATGCCAAATGCCAACCATAACGATTGCGTTAGCACAATGGTTAAGCCCAGCGCCAGCCCCAATACAAACAGGTAGCTTAATACAGCAACTCCGTCGTTCAATCGCCATATATGGTTTAGCAAATACACAAAAGCTGAAATGACAACCCAACGGTATGCAGGGGCTTTTTTAAGATGTGCAAAAAGGTAACCTCTTGTCAAAATATCTTCTGCTAAGGAAGGGATGCCCGTTAATAAAAGCAGCCATGGCAATTGTTGAATTGCCGCCTTAAGCGGAGATACTTTCACAACGTTTTCGTACCCCAATAAAATGGATGCGGTAAATGGTAACACATAGAATACAACGCCTATCAATATGCCGGGCATCAGTTGTATTACACGGTTTTTATGTAAAGGCAGACCGTAAGCTGCATAGCCCTGGTAACCCTGCAGGCGCACAACTAAAAACGCCAGCAACAAAAACAAAAGCTTAAACGCCGCTGCTATCCACAATGCCTGAAAAAATTCGGGCAGATGGTAAACTGCAAAAAGCAACACAAATCCTAAAGCAACAGAAAGCCTTCCGTTCTTTGTCAAGTCCATAGCCGAAAAATAGAAATATAAATTTGCCTAAGTTTACTGCACAAGCGCAAATTATGTCAAACCTTATAACCGACTTCAACCACACCCATCAGCAGTTTCTGCAATACATACAAGCTTTAAGCGATGCTGCGTTTACCACGGCTCCCGCCAATAAGTGGACGCCCGGTCAACAGTTAGAGCATGTGTATCTCTGCCTTAAGCCACTAGCGCAGGTGTTGGCCTCCAAAGGGTTTATCCAGCAAAAATTTGGAACTATAAATCGCCCTACCGCTAATTACGATGAAGTGATAAGCAATTATAAAGCCGCTCTTGAAAAAGGAGGTAAAGCGCCTGACCGTTTTGTGCCGGCTACAGTGGAGTTAACCCGTAAAGCGGATTTAATAAAGCTGACGAACGAGATGCTGGACACTATAAGCCGCCAGCTACAAACCTACACCGATACAGAGCTTGATAGCCTTGCAATACCACACCCTTTACTCGGCAACCTTAGCATACGCGAAATGTTTTACCTGATGACCTATCACGCTACGCATCATCTTAACCAAACAAAGCAAAATCTGCTTCTTGTTAAAGCCGCTTAACGCCGATGAACAACTCAGCACAACTGGCAAAACATTTTAGAGAGGTTTACTTTGGCGGCAATTGGACCTGCGCCAACCTTAAGGATTGCCTAAGCGATGTGAATTACATTGCTGCAACAAAACGGGTGGCCAACTTCAATACCATTGCAGCACTAACCTATCACATTAGCTATTTTGTGCGCGCTGCGTTAAAAGTGTTGGAGGGCGGTCCTTTAGATGCTAATGATAAATTCAGTTTTGATTGCCCTTCCATACAGTCAGAAGAGGAGTGGCAGGCCTTTTTGAATACTATATGGGCAGAAGGCGAGCGCTTTGCCAAACTTACTGAAGAACTACCGAATGAAAAATGGCAGGAAATATTCTGCGATGCTAAATATGGTAGCTACTACCGAAATTTTCTTGGAATTATTGAACATATACACTATCACCTCGGTCAAATCTCGCTTATTAAAAAGATGGTGATTAATGAAAGCACAGCGGTTTAGCTATACAGTAATTTAAGCGCGACTAAAATGAAGATATGCAGGCACAACAGTTTATAACAGATTACGCAGCCGCCCTTGCCACACAACAATGGCAGAATGTTGCGCCGCTAATTCATACAGATGCCTGTGTAACGTTTTCCAATGGGGCCGTGCATAAAGGCATTGGCGCTATTGAAGCAGCTTATACACGCAATTTTGCGCTCATAAAAAACGAGGACTATCGTATAACGGATGTACATTGGATAATGCAGGGCCCCGCTACTGCGGTTTACATTTTTAACTTTAACTGGAGGGGCCTTATAAACGGACAAGAGGCGAGCGGGGCAGGCCGTGGCACTGCTGTAATTGTAAAGCATAAGGATAGATGGCAATTGCTGGCAGAACATTTGGGCCCGGCTTTGTTGCCTTAGGTTCTTATTTTTATCAAATGCTCCCTACACTGACAACAGAACGATTACTGCTTCGCGCTTTACAACAGAAAGATGATGCCCAACTTTTTGCTTTGCGCGGTAATCCTGTAATGTCGGAATACATAAACCGTAAAGTAAGTGAGAGCATTGATGAAGTGCGTGCCTGGCGCGAGCGCATTACAAAAAGCATTACCGGAGAAACAGTATACTACTGGGTAATAACGTTAAAAGACGTTGATGAGTTGATTGGCACTGCCTGTGTGTTCAATATTTCGCAGGAAAACAAGCGTGCTGAAATTGGTTACGAAATGTTGCCGCAGTTTCAGGGCAAAGGTCTAACTAAAGAAGTAGTGGCTGAAGTAGTAAACTTTTGTTTTACCAAACTCAATCTTCACTCCCTTGAGGCGGTCGTTGTTCCTGAAAATATCCCATCCATAAAACTATTGGAACGCCTTGGTTTTGTACGCGAAGGCTTATATAAGGAAAAGGAATTCAGTAAAGGTAAATACTGCGACCTTGCCTATTATTCTAAAATAAATCCTAAGCACTAAGCTGAGGGTTCTTTACTATAAAAGGCATAGATAATGCCTGGCTTTCGGTGGTTATATAACAACCACGCCGCACGTTCGGGTGCAGCATGGTTGTTATTCAGGCAATTCTCATTAAGGGTTCACAAATACTTTGTCTAAACCCACCCAATCCTTATGTTCATTGGTATAATATAGGTAAGCGGAAGATGCCGGTGCATTATACTCACCTGCTACCTCAGCCTTCAAGTCAAAATTTATTTGCTTTTGTTCACCCGGAGCTAAGTCGCGGTAGTAACAGGCCACATTGTTGCCTATTATCTCATAAAAATCTACCACCCCTTTTTCCTGCATTTCCTTCAACTGCCAGGGTTGTGCAGTAAAGCCCGCCGGCAAACCTATTATGGCCATGGTCATAGGCTGTCCTTCGTTGGTTTTGTTTTTAAGCGTAGCGCTTAGGCGAAGTGTTTCGCCTACTTTAACCTGTTTGGCGCTCAGCTTGGTTTCTAAGCTTACAGCGCATTGCCTGCTGCTTTCAGGCAGTGTAGTGCTATAGCTAACGTTAACGGTATAAGGTAAAGCGTTTTTGCAGCCCTTAAAGCGCACAGCAATTTGTTGTTTACCTGCGGTAACATATTGCTCCAATCCGGTTATCTGCACATTATTGCGTTCCCCTTTTGCAAAATCTTTAGTGGCAACCACTGCACCATTTACTAGAACTTCAATAGTGCCCGCTTCATCGGTCTTTTTACTGAACTCAGCATATTTGCTTAATGCCTTCAGAGATAGTATGGTGCTTTGTGTGCTTCCAAACATACCATAACCGGAACGCTGGCCAACCAAAAACTTAACGGCACCCACTAAAGTGTTCATGTCAGCATCATCCGCCTTCATCATGGCAAGAGCTACTAATGAAGTGGTTTCAATTTTGAGGGCGTCGCCTGTGCTGCGGGTAATGCTATGTTTTTTGCCGGTCCAAAACCCTGCCTCCTGCCTGCTGTTCATCAACATGTTCAGCAGTTCTTCGCCGCGTTGGGCATCCTTAACGTTAAACATGGTGTTGGCCATTAGCGCCAGCATGTAAGGATCGTTGCTTTTTTTCGCCTCCTTATAAGCCGCGTTTATTTCCTTTTCTACCAGGTTGCCTTTACCGGCTTCGCTCATGGCATATACTATGTAACAGTTGGTGATATCAGCATCGGCCGCACCAAAGCTATCCAGCGCGCGCGGGTTTTTCTTAAAGCCCCCGCTGCCATCGCGTTTATCAAGCAACAAAGCAACGGTGCGCTCAATCATTTTGTCATCCACTTGCGGATATACTTTCTTCATGTCTACAAACTCCATTAGGCCATAAGCTGTAAGCGCCTCGTGTGCGGGGGAAGCGCCAAACCATTCGTAACCATTCTCTTTGGTCTCAAAAGCCACCAGTTTTTTATAACCGTTATCCAACAATTGTTTTGCCTTTGCTTCAATTTTCGGATCTGCCGTTTTGGTATTCTGCAAATACGATAGTGCCATAATGTTTGGATAATTGGAGGAAGAGGTCTGCTCAAAACAGCCGGAAGGTTCACGAAGGATAGCGTCGATACCTGCCATCAGGTCGCTCATAACATTGGGGTAGGCATTAAAAGTTACTTTCAATGAGCCTGGCACTACATTAACCGGGTTAATTATAAACTGTTTATCCATGTCCTGCCCGCTCAGGCTAATGTTTGCCGGAAAACCCTTAGCCATAACACTTACCTCGCGATTAAAAGCATCGTTATAGCGCGCGCTTTCAAACTTAATTTCCAGGCGGCCCTTGCCAATCTCATTGCTGGCAGTGGCTTGCAGATATATTACCTTCGATTCCTTAGCCGGTATCACCACTTCCTTACTCTTCATATCCACCAAAAATTGTTTTGGCGAAATCACAACCATGCGGCCGTTTATCTCTTCGTTAGTTGTGTTCTTTAAAAAAACCGGAATCATCATTTTATCGCCCGCCACTGCTTCAACAGGCAATTTAACATCCATGCTGAAAGGCAGTTCAGTGCTGTAGTTGTATTCAGTACGGCCTATTGAGCCATCATCGCCGAAACCTTCAATAGTGGTTTTAAAGGAGGAGATCAAATCGTTAGCAACAAACTCCACCTTTGCGCGGCCCCAGCGGTCAGTTTCTACATTGCCGTTCCAATATACAGTGGTGGCAAAATCGTTGCGTACGGTATCAGTAGCCGAGTATTTTCTTTTCGGAAATTCTTTGGCGCGGTAATACATTACCTGGTTGTCTGCATCTACGTTTTTATCAAGCACAGCAGGAAACCTCTTGTCATCTATTTTGCTGGCTACGGTTGCTCCTGTTTCATCTAAAATAACCGGATGCTCGTTGGGGTCCTCTATTACATCAGGCGGGGCAGGCAGGGGCTCAAGGTCTTTTACATTCTTATTCTGCGCCACAACGTTTTTAATTTCACGCAGGTCTTCGTTTCTTCCCTTTGCTTTTTTAAGTTCTTCCTTGGCCACTTCCATTTCAACGCCATTGTTAGCCGCGCCTGCCATTGCAGGTACCATCATTACATCATCTGCCATAAACATCCGCTCCTGTAATTGCTTATAGCGGCCATCGTATAAATAGAAGTAGTTTTCTTTGCCATAAGCGCTAACGGTTTGTAACTGGGTTTCAAATCCGTTGGCATCAATTTCCAGTTCGTTGGTTTTGGTAATGTCAAAGCGGCTTAGTACAAACTTTCCGTTTTTATCAGTCCACGCCGTTTTGTTAGTGTTCTTAAATTTTAGCAAAGCGCCTGGTACGGCTTGCCCTGTGTAAGCATCCAGCACGGTGCCGGCAAGTATTGCTTTTTCTGCTTCAAATCTTGCCAGCGGTAAATCTTCATTTTGTATTTGTTTCCAGGTGTAATGCCTCCAACCGCTGGTCATCATCAGGTAGTCCAACGCCTGGCCGGCCTTTTCTTCTTTGGTATTAAAATAGAAATTGGCTTCTTCCACTTTCTCTTTCAAATCAGGCTCCAGCAGCATTTTGGACAGGATGTTGCCCTGCTTATCATCAGCAAAACTCAATAGGTTGTCATCTACTACACTTAATGCAAAGGTGCCGGGCATGGGTAGTCCGTTTTGGTCGGTTACGTTTATGGTCATGCTTACCTTTTCGCGCGGCTGGTACTGCTGCTTGTCGCTGGTAATCGAAATCTTCAATTGCTTGTTGTTGTTCACAAAGGCTAAGCGCTCGCAGCGGGCAATGCCTTTGCTGTCAAACAAAGTTATCTGCGATACACCTATTGGAAAATCGCGTGTGTTTATCGCTAACAGGTTACCGCCCTTGGTAGCTTTAAATGATTTGGCATAGTAAACCTTGCCCCTTGTTTGCGCTATTACCGATAGCTCTTCATTCTGCCAGCTATTAACGTTTAGCTGCAGGTTGGTGCCGCTGTTTTTATCAACTCCCAGCGTATAGCCTATCTGCAGTGCCTGAGGCAACTCAAATTCATCCAGTATGTCCTCGGGTTTAGTAATGCGCAGCTTGTATTTTTCACCGGCTTTGGGGTTTAATTTAAAAGCCCCCATACCAAAATGATAACTGCTCAGGTCGGTAACAAACTCTCCTTTGCTGTTAACTACTATGCCCTGTATATCAGCGGGCTTGTCAAACTCGTTAGTGGCTTTAAATGCTACCTTGCTTTCCAGGTTGTTTACCATGTCTCCCCCTTCAGGAAAGAACTCTACCTTTATTTTGTTCAACACTATAGGCACGCTGCGCGAAATACTTTCCGTACTGCCTTCAAAATCTATCATGGCATTCACTACACCGTCAACGGTATTTAGATCCCTGGGTAGTGTAAACTTAATTTGGGTTTTGCCCTGTGCATCAGTAGTTACTGAGCTGGCGCTTATTTCTTTACCGGCAAGCATACCAACAAATTTCACTTTGGTGTTGGCCAGCGGTTGATTGGCATTGGTGTTTAGTTCCAGTTTGGCAACCACCTCATCGCCTCTGCCATAGGCTTTCTTTTCAAACTCCATTTTCATTTTCAGCCGCGGCATAACCACACTTTGTATGGTAATTTCTTTTTCAAACAGCAGCAGGCTGTCTTCGTTTTTTTGCCACTCGGTATAGGCCTTTACCTTGTAAAGGCCGCCGGGCATACCGCTTAAATCAAAGTCGCCCTGTGCGGCTCCGTTTTTAGCCACCAGTTTATAGTGTTTGGCGGTGGTACCTTTTGGCGTAATAAATTCTACGTGCAGTATGTCTGAGTTTTCAGAGGGCTTAAGAGTTTGCGCATCGCGTAGAAATGCAGTAAACCAAAGAGTTTCGCCGGGTTGGTAAAGGTTTTTATCAGTCTGCAGGTAAAGGCGGTCCTGTTTTGCCTTTTCGTTAAAGGATGTAAATTTTTTCTTCAGGCTTGTTACAAATTCCGATTCGTAAACTTCTACGAAGTAATTGGTGCTTATTGCAGCCACCACCATTCCAACGGATAGCAGGGTAAATGCCGTTGCGGCTAGCTTTTGGTATTTTCTCATTTGCATTTGGGTTTGTGGGAAAAGGATGGAAAGGGCAACAAAATTCCACAAAACCCGTTTGCTAAAACTATAAGCGTGGGCTTTTGCTGCAGTGGGTTGTGCTATGTATAAGGGCCGGTTTTATACCGGGTTGACCTATTTTCTAAACTTATGATAATCAACTGTTAAAACTCATACGCCCCGGGCTTGCTCAAGTCCTTTTTAATAACAAACTTTAGGCGTTGGCTAAAGAAAATTTTACCGGCATTTCTGACGAAGAGTTGGTACACCGCTACCGAAACTCATTTGATACGGCTTACATAGGTGAGCTGTACCAGCGCTATACCCACCTGGTGTTTGGTGTATGTATGAAGTATTTCAAAAATGAAATGGAAAGCGAAGATGCTACCATGCAGATTTTTGAAAAATTAATTGCCGATTTAAAAAAGCATCATATAACGGCCTTTAAGCCCTGGTTGCATACAGTAGTCAAAAATCACTGTATGATGCACTTCCGCAAGGAGAGCAGCGAGACCAAAAAGAAGGTGGAATTGAAATTTGAAAGAGGGGAGGTTGTGGAAAACCCCGAGAATAATCATCTACAGGAAGCTGAAGATAAGGAATTCGTTTTGCAGTACTTGAAAGAAGGCATAGACGAATTGAAAGAAGAACAGCGAACGTGTATTGAATTATTTTATCTGAAAGATTGCAGTTATGCTGAAATAACCACCATAACGGGCTTTTCGATAAATGAAGTGAAGAGTTATATACAGAACGGAAAACGAAATTTGAAAAATTACATAACCGCCAGGAATGAGCAACTTAAAAAAGAGTGACGATTTTCTGAAGGATGGGGTTATAAGCGAGCAGGCAATGATTGCCTACCTTAATAATAACCTAAGCCCTGAAGAAAAGCAGCAGTTTGAAAAACTGCTGGCGGAGGACCCTTTTGCCCAGGATGCACTGGAAGGTTTACAGGCTGCACAAAATAAGGCTGCCGTTAGCGCCTCAATAGCCAATGTGCGCACCAAGGTACGCGAACGCAGCGGTATGCAGGAGAAGAAAATGATCACCATCCATTGGACCAACTACGCCTGGGCTGCTGCAGTGTTTGGCCTTTTGATAGGTATAGGTTTTCTGATGGTTAACTATATGGGCAAAACCACCAACACCGGTATTGCCGAGAACAAGCCTGCGGCCTCTGAAACCGAAGCAAGCAAACAACTGTTTGAGCAAAAAGCTACTGAAACGCAAATTCAACCCGAAGGTGGGTTGGTAGGTACAGATTCTGCCGTAACCAGTATTACCCAGGGCACTTATACCGTAACCGTTAATGATGCAAACGGAGCCACAGCACCTGAAGCAGAAAAGGCTCTTAAGGACCGCGAGGACCTGGCCGTTAACCAGCAGAGTCAGCAAGGTTTTGTAGCAAACAAAAGCAAAGTACCGGTTCAGGATACTTCCCGCTTCTTGTTTTCGCCACCCGTTATGAATTCTACTATTACTGCTAACAATAGTGGAGGTACAAGTCCCGCTGCACCTGCAAACGGTACTACCTATGCATGGACCACAGATAAAACTGTAGGTGCGGCCGAGGAAAGCAAAAATGCTGAACGTGTTGTAACCACCGGAACCAAAATGGAAGCCGATGCCGGTTTGAAAAAGAACTTTAAAGCCAAAGTGCCCGACTATAAAGAAGAAGCTAAAAAGGCGGATGACCTGGATGAAGCTACCGGCACAGGCAGAAACGAAGGTGACATTACTATTGACGATGCCATGACCAGCTTTAACAAAGGTGACTACAAAAAATCGGCGGAGCAATTTGATGAAGTATTAAAGAAGCAGCCTGAAAATCCTGACGCGCTTTACTTCGGTGGTATAAGCGATTATATCAATGGTAAAAATGCGAAAAGCGAAAAGAGCTTTGATAAACTGCTGAAGGATGGCAAGCGCTACCTCGACGGTAGTAAATGGTACAAGGCCAACATACTTTTGAAAAAAGGCAAAACCGAAGAAGCAAAGAAGTTGCTTCAGGAATTGGCTAACAGCAACGGCTCATACAAAGAGCGTGCGGTGAAGAAGATAGAGGAAGTGAAATAACCCCTAAATCCCCTAAAGGGGACTTTGGGAAAGCCTTCTATCTACGGCAGATCTGATTTTTCCAACCACACTGTTCAAATCCTTAAAAATTTCTTCGTTGGTGAAACGCATAATCATAATGCCAAGCGCTTCTATTTGTTGAGAGCGTTCTGTATCTTTTGTTTGCTTTTCGTCATTAAAATGAACATCTCCATCAACTTCAATAACTAATTTGGCTTTGTGGCCGTAGAAGTCAACAATAAAAAGGAATAATGGATGCTGCGGCTTGAACCTTACATTTAGCTTATTGTTAGATAACCTTTCCCATAGTCTTCTTTCAGAATAGGTCATGTTATTCCTCATTTGTTTTGCCCTTTCAAACAAAACAACATCAGCGCCATAAAACATGTTTCCCTTGCTCATTGTATTCAAGTCCCCTTTAGGGGATTTAGGGGACTAAAATAATTGAATATAATTCAGTGTGA
>CAZUHU010000127.1:5672-11283 GCA_964620645.1 uncultured Chitinophaga sp. | reverse complement strand
ATTGCTGAAACGGTTGAATCCGTTTTCGGCCAATCGTTCACTGATTTTGATGTATGGATAATTGATGACGGTTCAACCGATGCTCATTCTTTGGAAGAACTAAAAAAGCTGGAGAACCGCGAACGTGTTACGGTTTTGCGCCAGCAAAATGCAGGCCCCAGCGTTGCCCGCAACCTTGCTATAAAACAGACAAGTGCAGATATAATCGTGCCTCTTGATGCCGATGACCGCATAAAGCCGGATGCCCTGGCAAAGGGGTTAAGTTTTTTTGCCGATGAAAAAGTAGGAGTGGTGTATGGCGATAACCTGTTTTTCGGAGCACGAAATGAAATGAACCTGCAGGAGCCATTCGATATCCGCAAGGCAATTCTTTATAACCAGGTGGCGCTGTGCAGTTTTATCCGCAAGGCTGTATTTGACAAAAGCGGCTATTTTGATGAATACATGAGCAAGCGCGGACTTGAGGACTGGGAATTTTGGATAAGAATAACGGAAGACGGTTGGTTGATGCAACATGTACCCGACGTGTTTTTTGAAATAAGAGTAAGGCCCGAGTCGCGCACGTATGAGGTAGCTAATAAAAACCTGGAGGACCTGATGAGTTACGTTTATAAAAAGCACATTAAGGTAGTGATGCGCGAATACGAGAAACTGTTTTATGCCCATAAAATGCTGGGCGAAACGCCCGATTATAAAATAGGCGGCCAGGTATTGGCCCCATACCGAATGCTGAAAAAAATATTTAAAAGCTAAGCCGTTGCTGATGACAGACTCTGTACACCGTAGTAGCAATAACTTCGATTTAATCCGTTTTCTGGCGGCCTCATTTGTAATTATTACGCACTCGCAGGTTTTGTGCGGACATGGAGGTACGGACTGGCTGTCTTCCATTTCAAGAGGAACTATTCAGTTCAGCCATTTGGGAGTAGCTGTTTTTTTTATCATCAGCGGTTATTTAATAGCGCAAAGCCTTGTGCGATCTAAAACCTACAGTGGCTATTTATGGAAACGCTTTCTGCGCATATTTCCGGGCCTTGCGGTTATGCTGGCGTTACTGATTGTTGTTTTGGGTCCGCTGGTGGGCACATTGTCTTTGGGAACATATTTCACTACGCCTCAAACCTGGGGAGTGTTTCTAACACTTAGCCTTTATAAGCTCAACATTGTTTTGCCCGGTGTTTTCACCAAAAATCCAATGACAAACGCTATCAATGGTTCGTTATGGACACTGGCTTATGAGTTTTCTTTTTATCTGTTGTTACTTGTGGCAGGCATTACCGGTATTATAAAAAACAGGTACGTGATTCTGTTTATGTGGCTGGGCCTGTTTGCAGTAAGAACTTATTTGCGCGCTAAAATTTTTGTTTACGACTACGCTACACCTTACCTGCTGGGTTTAAATATTATGTACGTAGTGGAATGGGGTTTGTTTTTTGGCGCGGGCACGCTCTTTTACCTGTTCCGCGATAAAATAAAATTTAACGTATTGCTTTTTGTAGCTGCCTGTGTAGCTACAGTAGCGGCGGTTTACTTAAGCGAAACTGCAGGCCGTATTACCTATTACATAACCCTGCCTTACATAATTTTTTATCTCTCTTTCCTTCCGGGCGCGCTTAATCATTTCGGCAAATACGGCGATTTTTCTTACGGCATTTACATCTACGCATACCCTGTTCAGCAAACGCTCATATTTTTTCTGGGGCCGGAAATTGGGTTGCCTTTAATGGTGTTTTTATCCTTTATATGCACACTGCCCCTGGCTGTTTTAAGCTGGTATGTAATTGAGAAAAAAGCCCTGGCCTTTAAAAATGCAGTGAACTGATTGCGCGAAAATGGAGATTAAAAAAGTTTACCCCTCCGATTTTGATAAGGTGTACGAACTGCTACAGCGGTTTGAAAATACAAGCCTGAAGAAGGAAGATTTCAGAAAGCTGTTTACCCTTTACTTGCCTTGTAGCGTACAACATTGTGGCCTGATGATGGAGGACAATGGTAAAGTGATTGCTTACCTGGGGGTAATTTTCAGCGACAGAGTTATTGATGGCGTTAATCACGTTTTTGGTAACCTTACTACGCTGATTATTGATCCGGCTTACCGCGGGCAGAAACTGACCCATAAAATTGTGCAGCACCTTCGCGATTCCGGCAATTATGCGCTCACCGCCATAACACCCATACCCCCGCTTTACAATATGTATAAACAGAGCGGTTTTCGCGATTTGAGTGATTTCCGCAAAATATTATGGAGAACGGGGTCAATGTCGCCTTCAATAAACTATACGGAGGAGGCACCCGTCTTGCAGGCAAAGTTGCAAGGCGAGGCGGCCCGTATTTATAAAGACCATGCGCCTTTTAATGGTGTTCATGCTTTGTATGAAGCGGATGGGCAGCAGGCATACATGATTTTTAAAAAACGCAGCTCGCACCGCCGTAAGTTTTTGGATGTGCGGTTGCTTAATTATGCTGACCGCGCCCTTCGTATGATTGGCCTTAAGGGGTTTTTGCATAAGGAAATGGTAGTTTACGAACTGCTTTACTGCAGTAATTATGCTTTTGCTGCGCAACAGCTAAAGCCCATACTGCAAAGCTTTTTGAGCAAGCATGACTGCGCCGGTGTTGGTGTGCCGCTTTGGTTTTGGAATAAACTACAGCCAACCTGGTTTCCTGCCACAACCTATTATCATTCCCGCCAAATGGTATATGCTAACAGCTTGCCTGATGAAGCAATAGATGTGCTTTACTCAGAAATATTTGTTTTAGACTTGTAGAAGATGCTGAAGGAAAAAACGTTGGGCTTATTTGTAAAAACCAATGGGAGGTTGTCGCAGCCTCTTTTTGGGGGACTGGGCTTTATTATTTGCCTGCACCGCGTTTTACCTAAACAACTGCATAGTAGATGGTCGGGCGAAAACAGCATGGCAGTATCTCCCGAATACCTGGAATGGTTGATCAATTTTGTACGGAAGCAGGGTTTCGAGCTGATAAGCATGGATGAAGTTCTTGAGCGCATAAAAGGCAAACCATCCTCAAAAAAATTTGCGGCTATTACCCTGGATGATGGTTGGAAGGATAATCTGGTTTATGGTACGCCTGTTTTCGAAAAACATAAAGTGCCTTATACTATTTATGTAGCCAATTGTTTTGCTAACGGAACCGCAAAAATGTGGGCAGAGAACCTCGAAGAGATTGTTTACACCCGCGCTGAGGTAGCGTTTAAATACGGCGAAACCGTTATCACGAAACCGTTTGCCAATGATGCTGACCGCCGCGAGGCCTTCCATAAGCTCCGTTATTTTATACTGGAAGCAAATTCACTGGCTGAGTTTAATGCACGGATAGAGGCGGTTGGGCGCGGTGCATCCTTTGTGGATTCAAATAAGGACTTCGCCTTAAGTTGGGAGGAAATAAAAGGCCTGGCGCAAACTGAGCTTTGTACTATTGGCGCTCATACTATGAACCACCTGCCTTTGGCAAAGTTGTCGGAGGAAACAGCTTTAACTGAAATGAGTTTGAGCAAACAGGAGATAGAGAGTAAAACAGGCAAAGCTGTTGGGCACTTTGCATATCCCTATGGTTCAAAAAATGAATGCAGCTTGCGTGAATTTAGCCTGGCTGCGAAGGCTGGATATAGCTTGGCCGTAACCGGCCGTGCCGGTAATGTGTTTACGGCGAATGAAGAGCAGCTAATGGCTGTACCACGCTATGCTTTAGGCGAAGGAACAAGAGAAGAACGGCTTAGGTATATTATGAATGGTATACTTCATTTTAGTTTTAACGGGTTTAAAAGGGTAGTGGCAGACTAATGGCTGAAGTGGAACTGAGTATTGTATTGGTTAACTATAAAACACCTGAATTGCTGCGGCAATGCCTTGCCTCTGTATATAAGCATACCACTGCTGTATTCGAAATAATTTTAGTGGACAACAATTCACAGGACAACTCTGAACAACTGATAAAAGGAGAATTCCCTACCGTGCGCTGGATAAATAAAAATTACAATTCGGGCTTTGCACGTGGAAATAATGAAGGTATTAAGGCGGCCTCCGGCAAATATGTGCTGCTCCTGAATTCCGATGCCTTGCTTGAAGAAGATGCCATTACTGCCAGCCTTACAAAATACAAGGCGCTGGAGCAACAACATAAGTTAGGATTGTTAGGTTGCAAAATCTGTTCGTTTAGCGGCAAAATTTTGCCGAGCGTGCACGAACGCTTTATGGGACTTAAGGACCTATTGAGGGCAAATGCCATTTTTATTTATCTCTTTAGAGATAAAGCCCGCCAGCAATCGTACAGTGAAAAATGGTATTCAACCAGTCATTTTGCTGCACATATTAGCGGTGCATTCATGCTGTTTAATAAAAGCAGACTGAATAGCCCGCAATATTGGCTTGATGAAGATTTCTTTTTGTATGCCGAGGATGTGGAATGGTGCGGACGCCTGCAAAAGATGGGGTTGGAGCATTATTATTACGCCGACGCCCGCATATTGCATAAAGACAGCGGCAGCAGTGTAGATAGTAACTGGAAACAGATGCAGGTGTTATTGTCGCAACTGCTTTTTATATTTAAGTATTACGGTGGGCTGTATTTTGCGCTTTATGTATGGCTGTTAAAGTTCAACATACGGCTGGACGATAGGTTATATAATGGTAAAAGGACAGCACATACCGAAGCGGAAGTGACTGGCGCCAAACGCAGAAAGGAGATAGGCGCCATGCTTGAAAGATATTTAACCAGGTTGAAGCAGAACTACAAAGCAACCGTAAACTCTGCAACGGATTTTTTAAAGTATGAAACTGAATAGGATAAGAAACCTGTTGGGCCGGGGCGGTAAAATGCCTGCTTACGATTTCAATGCATTGTTGGAAGAGGTAAGACGTGTACGCAAAGTTTCTGAAGACCTGGTGATTGTACCTAAGCCCACCGGGGGCAACTGGCTGGGCATTAACATTGCCACCAAACAATTATTCGGCAGCATGGTGGTTGAACTGCCACAACACTACTCCAGCCAATTATTAACTGATGAAGAATTGCATAACCTGAGTAAGGAGATACTGGCCTTGAAATTCCGGAATGTAGTGTTCAGTAGTTTGCCTTTGTATGCCGATAAAATAATTGCACGCTTGTATACCGCCACGCAGGTAAGTACGGTTATACATGGCACATTTTCCGAAGCAGGCGTTGGTGGTAAAATTTCGGAGAGCATACACTTAAGCCTGCAATTGCTGCAACAGGGGCATATTCAAAAAATAGCAGCAGTTAGAAAAGATGTAACTGACTTTGTAAGCAAGATGTGGGGCGTTAAGGCTCACACCTTAGGCAATAAGTGCGTAATACCTGAAAACATTAAACCCTCCACTTTAGCGCCTGCAGGATGTAGTATAGGGGTTTTTGGAACGGAGAACTTCAATAAGAATATTCATAACCAGGTGGCGGGGGCAGCGCTTATAAAAGAGAGCGCCATATATGTTACGCAGCCGCAGCTGTATCAATATTTACCCGCCGCTACTATACGCGGTATTGAACGTGGCGACCGATCAAAGTTTTTAAGTGTATTAGCCGCCATGGATGTTAACCTGCATTTATCCTTTAGTGAATCGTGGGGGCAGTT
>CAZUHU010000127.1:0-5572 GCA_964620645.1 uncultured Chitinophaga sp. | reverse complement strand
CAGATTTCTTAAACGCCTGAGAAACTTAAATAAATTTGTGCCGAGAAATGGGTCTGAAATCGTTCCTGCTTAAATTATACTACTTCCCTGTATTGCCTAAACCTGAAATTGACAGGCATCAGAAAGCTATCCGTGATGTGGAATGGGCAGCAATTAAAGAATACATACCGAATGGCGCAAGCTTTTTAGATGTGGGTTGTGGTGCGGGCTATGCCATGAAACGCGCACAAGCCGACTTTAACTGCAGCACTTTTGGCGTTGACCCTGAACCGGGAGCGCATGGGGTAGGCCGCTATGATAAGTCAAATATGGATGGGCTTAACATTCAGCAATCGTTTGCTGAAAAACTACCTTTTGAGGATAACAGCTTTGATATAGTGTATTGCTCGCATGTGCTGGAGCACGTAAATGACGAGGAACAAAGCCTGCGCGAAATGAAGCGTGTGCTTAAGCCCGGTGGCACGCTGCTGCTTTCTATGCCAACTGCAGCAATGGCTGCAGTAAATCTTGTAACAGAGCTACTGTTTACCTCGCATATGCGGTTTGTCAATTTCTTTTTAAGCCCTTTTATCAATACCGGTAAAATTGCTTTCATCAACGTTTTCATTCCGCTTTCGCACAGCACCCCAAGGGCAAAAACTATTTTTTATGACCTTGGGCACTACAAGGTAAAGAACTGGGCCGCTACGGTAGCTAAAGTGTTTACAATACAAAAAACCATATTGCCGGCTTTGTATCCTAACCCCCATTACAGGCAACTGTTTGCCATGCGGCAATCGGGTAAGCGCAGCAGCAGTGTTATTTTTGTTTGCAAAAAGTAAATCTCTCCATGCGCATCATCCATATCATACCATCGTTGCGTAAAGGTGGCGCTGAGCGTTTGGCTTTGGACATAAGCACGGAGTTGGCTTCGCGCAAAGGGGTTGAGGTGGTGTTAGCCTTGCTGCATAATGATAGAAACTATCCGCTTAATGCGGATGCTCCGGAAATCCGTTATGTTCCTGCAAAAGTGCAACTATCGGTTTTGCGGGCACCTAAGTTGGATATTGCCCCTTGGCAACAACTGTTGGATGAGTTTAAGCCGGATGTAATACATTCTCATTTATTTGAGGCGGAAATTGTTTCGCGCAGTGCCGTATATCCAAAAGCTGCATGGTTTAGCCACGGGCACGACAACATGCCCCAACTTGAAACCTTTGGTTTGGACTGCCTAACGAACAAACGCAGGCTTACCGATTTTTTCGAAAGGCAATATCTATTAAGACAATACAGGCGCAATGGCGGCAACAATTTTGTGGCTATTTCTAAAGATGTTGAACAGTATTTAAACCGTGTGCTTCCTTCAGATTTGCGGAAAATCAACCTGCTTTCAAATGCAGTGAACGCCGCCCGGTTTCGAAAACCACAAAATTTCAGGAGCAATCTAAAGGCGGATGTTGAGCTGGTTACAGTTGGTAGCCTGGTAGATAAAAAGAACCAGGTTTTTTTAATTGAGGTGATACAGCAGTTATTGGCCAATGGCATAAATGCACATTTGAATGTGCTGGGCGATGGCGTTAACCGGAAAATGCTGGAAGAAAGGACGGCTACTTTAAACCTCGAAAAGCATATCAGTTTTAGAGGTAATGTGCCCAATGTGGAGGAATATCTTTGGAATGCGGATGTGTACGTACACTCCGCACTGTACGAGCCTTTTGGATTAGTGCTTATTGAGGCCATGGTGGCAGGTTTGCCCGTGGTAACACTTGACGGGAAGGGAAACCGCGATATTATTAAAGAAGGTATCAATGGTTATATGGTGCCAAACAATGCAGCGCAGTTTGCTGAAAAGATTAAGCTACTAATGGCTGATAAAACGCTATACACTACCGTTAGCGGAGGTGCCAGGCAGTTTGCCGAGGGCTACGATATAAAAGCCTATACTGATAAGCTGTTGCAAATTTACAACACTGCCATAACTGCTAAACATTAATGTGAATTCCCCCGCCTTACGAAAACGTATTTTCGCGTAAACAGAAAGGAGGAGATGGAAAACAAAATACTATACCTGGTTACGGCTACCTATCCGTTTGGATATGGCGAACCCTTTCTGGAAAATGAGCTAAAGGTAATTGCACCGTTTTTTGAGAAGGTGTTTGTGATAGTGCCGGTAGAAAACAATAAACCACTCGCTCCGCAGCAGTATGGCATTCCTGAGAACGTTGAGGTAGTTACACTGAACTATTCTTTGAGCGGTGCTGATAAAAGCTTAGCTGTTTTAGGCTCCTTGTTTACCAAAGAATTTTGGCAAGAGTTGGGTGTTGTAAAGGGCAGATATGGCTTGAATATTAACAGCAATATTCTCAAAACCCTGTGGAATTATTTTGCGCAAGGCAATGCTTTTAAACGTGCGCTTAAACCACTGCTTTTAAAACAATACCACAAAGAAATTTACCTGTATACCTACTGGTGTACGCAATATACTTATGCCGTAGCGCAGCTTAGCAGCGAAATAGCAGACTGTTATGCGGTTACACGTATACATGGATGGGACTGTTACTTTGAGCGAAGCACCATTAAATATCTTCCGTTGCGGAAATATATTTTCAGTAAGCTGAAGAATGTGTTTACAATTTCTGAACAGGGCAGGCTATACCTTTTACAAAGGACAGGAGAAGAGTTTGCAAACAAAATAAGTACGCAATACCTGGGTGCACCCAGGGGTAGTTTAAAATCCGGCAACCCCAGGTCAGAAACCTTTCATTTATTGTCCATAGCTTTTGTGGCGCCGGTAAAGAGGTTGGAGAGAATTGTGGATGCTTTAAAGGAAATAAGGGGTATAAAAATTTGCTGGCACCATATAGGTGGTGGCGATGGCGAAGCGCGGCTGAAAGAATATATGGCTAACCAGCTTTCGGCTAATGGTAATGTTGAGGCGCGTTTCTACGGCAACAAAAGCAATGCTGAAATTGCAACCCTGCTTGCCGGTCAAACTTTTCATACGCTGATCAATACCAGTGAAAGTGAAGGGTTGCCGGTAACCCTTATGGAGGCGCTTAGCTATGGCATACCTATTATAGCCCCTAATGTTGGGGGCATAGCAGAAATTGTAAAGCATGAACAAAACGGCATTTTACTATCAGCCCGGCCAAACACTGCGGAAATATCGGGCGCAATAACTAAAATTGCAGCTATGAGTGAGCAGCAGTTTAATACACTGCGCAAAAACGCTTTTGATACCTGGCAGCGCCGATTTAATGCCCAGAAAAATTATTCGGATTTCGCGGCAGAGATTCTGAAACATTAAGCCAAATTTTTGGAGAAGGTTTTAATCATCGCTTACTTTTATCCGCCCTGCAACCTTACGGCTTCTGCAAGGCCTGCAGCCTGGGCTAAGTACCTGCCCGAATTTGGCTTTACGCCTATTGTGCTTACGCGCAACTGGCAACACCCGGTTAACTCCCCCATGGATATTTCGCGGCCATCAGGCACTGAAGAGGTGATTGAGCAACAAGGAGAGGCAAAAATTATTTACCTGCCTTATGCCGGAAGCTTAAAGGACAGGCTGTATGCAAAATATGGCGACAGTAAATACCGCATTGTACGTAAGGCGCTGTCGTTTCTTGAACTGGTGTTGCAGAATTTTACAACTGCAGCAATACCTTTCTCAAACATTTATACCAAAGCGGAGAGTTTGATTGCGGCGGACCCCTCTATCACTAAAGTTATTATTACAGCTAATCCATTTGTGGCGTTTTTCTTCGGGTACTTGCTGAAGAAAAAGTTTCCGCAAGTTAAATGGGTGGCCGACTACCGTGATGACTGGAGTACATCGGAGCTGAATGAAAAAAAGGGGATGCTACAGAAGTTTATTGCCGCACTTGAGGAAGGTAGCGAAAAAAAATGGGTAAGTACGGCTTCGGTTATTACATCCATTTCGCCTTATTATGTGCAGAAGATTTCGCGTTTTACAGGTGTTGAAGGAAAAGTTTTGCTTAACGGCTTTACCGAAGCAGATATGGACAAGGTGGCGCCTGCTGAAAAGCAGGGCGAGTTTGTGATAACCTACAATGGCACCCTTTATCCTACTCAAAACATCGAAATCTTTTTGGAGGGATTTAAAAAGGCGGCCGATAAATTTAAGGGCCGGCTTACGCTAAAACTCAATTTCCCCGGCCTGGCTTTTGACCGCAGCCAAAGCGAAAGGGTTAAATCATTCATGAAGGGATACGAAGAGTTACTGAATATAACCGAACGCATACCCCGCCAAAAGGTATTCGAAATACAGAATGCTTCGCATGCCTTTTTGATGGTGGCGCACGGCGCCTTAAAAGGCATCCCCTCCAGCAAGTTGTACGAGTATTTATGCTTTAGAAAGCCGGTGATTTTGTGTCCTGATGATAAGGATATCATCCATGAAACGCTGGCGGATACCGGCCTGGGGGTGTTTTGCAATAACCCGGCTGAAGTGGAGCAAAAGCTAACTGAACTGGCAGATGATTATATTGCGAACGGAAAAATAAGGATGACCGGTACGCAGGACCGTATTATGAGTTACTCGCGCCGAAACCAGGCACAGGTGCTTGCCGGAATTCTAAAAGCGTTATGAAGAAAAAGATATTGACGTGCGTAGGAACGCGCCCTAATTTTATAAAGGTGGTAAAGCTTCGCCGCCTGTTTGAGGAAGCCGGTTTTGAATACCGCATACTGCACACCGGCCAGCATTTTGACGCTAAAATGAGTGAGATATTCTTTACCCAACTTGGCTTGGGTGAGCCTGATTATTACCTGGGTATTGGCGGTGGTAGCAACAACGAAGTAGTGGGCAAAATAATTATTGAAACAGAGAAGGTTTTGCTGGATTACAAACCGGATATGCTGATTGTGCCGGGAGATGTAAACTCCACTTTTGCCTGTGCCTTTGCGGCAGCAAGTTTACGAATACCGGTTGGCCATATTGAAAGCGGCCTGCGGAGTTTTGATATGGACATGCCCGAGGAACGCAATCGCGTATTGACGGATAATATTTCGGACCTGTTGTTTGTAACCGAGCAGGTAGGCGTAGATAATGCTAAGGCATCGGGCTTTGCGGATGAAAAAATAAAACTGGTTGGCAATACCATGGTAGATGCCCTGGTTGAAATGCTGCCGCTGATTGATAAGTGCAAAGTGCAGGAAGAACTTGGCATAACGGATAAATACTGCGTGGCTACTTTCCACCGCCCCGTTAATGTTGACGATGATAAAAACCTGGCCATAATTGTAGAAACCCTCTGCCGTATTGCTGAAAAGCTAACTGTGGTGTTCCCGGTACATCCGCGCACTTTAAAGCAGTTGGAAAAATGCGGCCTCGAATCTAAACTGGAGAACAGCAGAGTTAAGTTGACGGAACCGCAGGGGTATATTGAATTTTTAAAATTGGTGAAGGATAGCAGTTGTGTGATAAGTGATTCAGGCGGTATACAAACCGAAACCTCTTACTTTAATGTGCCTTGCTTTACTATTCGCGAAACATCGGAATTAAAAGTAACAATTGAGGATGGCACCAATACGCTACTGCCCATGGATGCATCAATAATTGCCGGCAATGTAA